>JAIPDC010000040.1 GCA_021737865.1 Rhodoferax sp. | reverse complement strand
CAACAGGGGGCCTTTTTTTCGTAGCTTTTGAGGCTTTCGACGCTATAGTGCGCGAATTTGGCACCGATTTGATAACCAAGTGAGTGAGATATGGACAAGCAAGAGGATTTTGAAATCGTCATCGTGGGTGGCGGAACGTCTGGATGGATGACCGCTGCAGCCCTTGCAAAAGTGTTGAAGGGCAAGTACCCCATCAAGCTGGTTGAATCTGACGAAATTGCCACCATCGGTGTTGGCGAAGCCACGATTCCCATGATCAATTTGTTCAATCGACTCCTCGATCTGGACGAGGACCAATTCATGCGTGAAACCCAGGCGTCGTTCAAATTGGGCATTGAGTTCGTCAACTGGGGGCAACTGGGAGACCGCTACATCCATGGATTTGGCGTCATTGGTCAGGACAACTGGACCGTTGACTTTCACCAGTACTGGCTCAAACAATACCTGGCCGGTAAGGCCAAAGACCTGGACCACTACTCCATCAATACCGCTGCCTGCCACCAGAATAAATTTATGCGTGCGCAGCACGATATGCCAAACTCCCCACTGGCCCACATCGCACATGCTTTCCACTTCGATGCCGGGCTGTATGCAAAATTTCTGCGCAAATTCAGTGAGGCGAGGGGCGTTACCCGGATCGAAGGCAAGATCACCGATGTCGTCACGCGTGATGCGGACGGATTTATTGAGTCTCTTGTCCTGCAGAATGGACAAAAAATCGAAGGCAATCTATTCATCGACTGCTCGGGCTTTCGTGCCTTGCTGATCGAAGACGCGCTCAAGACCGGATACGAGAGTTGGTCCCACTGGTTGCCCTGCGACCGGGCCATTGCAATACCCTGCACTTCTGCTAAGGAACTCACACCCTACACGCGTTCAACCGCTAGAAGTGCGGGCTGGCAGTGGCGTATTCCTCTGCAACATCGCATCGGCAATGGACACGTTTTTTCCAGTCAGTTCATGAGCGAGGACGAAGCCACTGCCTTGCTCTTGAGCAACCTGGATGGAGCGCCAATGGCAGAGCCCCGTACGGTCAAATTCGCAGCAGGCAAGCGCAAGAAGGCCTGGAACAAAAACTGCATATCGATTGGACTGTCCAGCGGCTTCCTGGAACCCCTGGAGTCCACCAGCATTCACCTGATTCAAATGGGCATTGCCCACTTGCTGACATACTTCCCGGCCCCTGGGTTCGAACCTGAAGACACGGATGCCTACAACCGTGTCATGAACCAGGAATACGACTGGGTTCGCGACTTCATCATCCTGCACTACAAGGCGACTGAGCGCAACGATTCACCATTCTGGAACTACTGCCGCGAAATGGAAGTGCCACAGTCCCTGACCGAGCGGATGAACCTGTTCCGGTCCCACGGGCGGGTGCACCGCGAAGGCAACGAGTTGTTCACCAAGGTGAGTTGGTTGCAGGTCATGCATGGTCAGCGCATCCATCCGAAGGCCTACCATCCGCTCACCGATCTGCTCAGTGAAGATGAAATTCAAAATTACCTTGAAGAAGTGGAAGGCGTAATCAAGGCCTGCGTGAACGTCATGCCAACACACGCCGATTTCATTGCGAAGAATTGCGCAGCGTCAGCAGGCCAGTGATCGCACCCATTGCACAACATTGATTGGCATGCCATGTTCTTTCCAAAGGTCCTTCTTTCCGCTGTCTGCATCGCTGGTGCAATTACCCCCGTGCAAGCGTTGCAAGCGGGAGAAATTACCAACGCAGTCGTCAAGGCTATAGAGGCACGTGACTGCACGGCGGCAGTGCGTGAACTCAACCTGGCACTCGCAGGGGCCAGCACGGAGGCGCTGCTTTTCGGTGGGTCCATGTTCGAACAGGGCCTGTGTCTGAAGCAAAGCACCGAGCGTGCCGCACGCCTCTATCAACGCGCGGCCGATGCCGGCGCAGGTGATGCGCGCTCAAGGCTGGCTGCCCTGTATGCGTCACCTGCTGCCGGACCGGACAAGGGCTCGGCGATCTGGTGGGGACTGCAGGCAAACTTGCCCCTTCCAAAACCATGTTTCGTCACCAGCGAAATTCGCAGCAATGTTGACGTATTCGCGCAAACGCTGACGGCATGGCCTTCCGGTCTGCTTGATGCGTGCGTCCATGTCACTGGAGTGCTGGCCGCATTGGATTCAGAGTTTGTCATCAAACTGGCATCGAATTCACAAGATGGCGTTGCCATTGACTTTAGCCCCGCGTCCGGTCGTCTCAATGCAGGAAGCACCCAAGTCAATCAGACACTGCGGGACAGCGGCGCCCGGGTCACTGAAGCGCACAGCATGTCTGGCGTCCTGCAGTCGGGCGCCACCCCGTCTCCAGAACAATTGCGGGCACAGCAAGCCCAACAAGAACTTCAAGGCCTTGCCAAGCAGGTTGAAACCGTTGGTCGCGACGCGCTGGCCCGCTTTCCCCGGCCCGCAAGCATCGATAAGGACTGGCTCATCCAATTGCGCACGGAATCGCCACGTTTGCGCTGATCTGGTCGCTCTAGCCCAATCGCTTGAGCTTGGGTGCTGCCATCGGCACTGTCAACATGGTGCTCAGCACAGCCATCAAAAGCAACGCGGTAAATGTCTCACTGGTGATGACGTTTTTGTCTAACAAAATGTTGACGAAGATGATCATGATCAGCGCCTTCGTCTGCAAAAGCCACCCAATGATGGACGCTTCACCTTTTCCCCACTTCAGGATTTTTCCAGCCAGGTGTATGCCCACCAACTTCCCTGAGACCGAAGCAGCCAGCAACACGACAGCCGCAGCAAACACCATCACACCACCGACGTTCCAGTTGGTGCGCAATCCCGTGCTCAAAAAGAACACCGGCATGATGACCATCAGCACATGGTGGCGCAACAGGTCCATCTGCTGCTGACTGAACCAGTCCGCGTCCATCACCGCGCCCGCCAGGAATGCGCCCACCATGAAGTGCAAGCCAGCCCAGTCAGCCGCAAAACTGCAGGCAGCCAGCCAGATCAGGCTGGCATACCAGCGGTCACGCTCGGCAATTCGAACCATCAGATAGCGGAAAGCTACGGTAGCGCCGCCAAATACAAACAGAAACGTCACCTGCCGGCCCACACGCGTCCAGTCGAGCAGGATGATGGCGAGCACGCCCCAAATCGCGATGTCGTCCAGGCTGGCATAGCGCAATATGCGTTGACCCAATGGCGTACGCAAGATCTCGAGCTTCTCCATCAGCAAAATCAGAATCGGTAACGCCGTGACAGCACATGCCATGCCAATCCCCAGCACAAATTGCCAGGGCCGCGCAGCGGCACCCACCCACCCGTCAAAATACAGCATGCCAAGCGCAGCAACGCAGCCAAAGACCATGGGTACACCCAATGCAAAACCGGCCGTGATGCCACTCTCACGTCGGTTGGCCCAGGCCTGCTTCAAGTCCAGTTCGATCCCGGCAATCATCACGAAAAGCATGACCGCCCACCAGGCAATGCCATTGAGCGACTGTATAACCTGCGGATTAAAAACAAACTGGTAGTACTGCGGATACATCGCTCCCAAAATGCCGGGGCCTAACAAAATCCCGGCAATGATCTGCACCACAACCAGCGGTGCATAGTAGTCGGTGCGCCCCAGTCGCCAGATCAGGTAGGGCACTGAATAAATGATCAGCATGGCGATCAGGAAAATTTCGGTGGTATTCATAATGAAAATTGCGTCTAGCCCCCGTACTATATGCGCAATCCGCTACGTTTTTAATAGCAATTCCGAATCACACTGGGCACGAAAAGTACTTCTACTGCACCCGTTTGAAGACGGAATAACCACCCGTTGCACGCACATCTGGCGCCACCACTCTGAACCCGCCGGCCGGCACGGTGACGGTTGCCATGGAGGCAAGCACCCGCAACGGCTTGGCCGTGGCGTCGATCAGATCCACCAGCGACGACCCGTTCATCAGCTTGGAGTTGGCAATCAGCACCCGCTCGGTGACGGCCGTCTTGCCGGGGTTGACCAGCACCACCACCGTGTCCTGCACACGATCGGTGTAACGCTCAAACGCCAGCAGTTTGTGGCTGGTCACCAGCCGGAAGTTCCCCACGCGCAGGGCGCGATGGTTTTTGCGCAACTGAATAAGCTTCTTGGTCCACTGCAAGCTTGGGTTGTTGTCGTGAACAAGGTCCCAGCGCATGGGAGAGCGGTTGGCCGGGTCTTCGCCACCGGTCATGCCCAACTCGCCACCGTAATACAGATTGGGCGCACCGGGCAGTGTGAATTGCAGCAACTGCGCCAGTCGCTGTTGGGACACTCTGGGCAGGACATGGCTTAGCCGGTCGTTGTCATGGTTATCCAGCAACAGCCACGATTTCAGCATGGGCTCAATGCCGGACTCCTGCACGGTGCGGTCAATCATCGCAGCAGCCGTGGGCGGCGCAATCAGGCCGGTGACGGTGTTCAGAATCACATCGCGCAGCGTGAAGTTCAGGACCCCATCCACGGCGGGGAACCACTCTTTGGGAAAGTTGGGTATTTCCCCAACAATGAGCGAACCCGGCTTGGCGCTATGCGCGGCAGCCGTCAACTCAGCCAAGTACTTTGGACCAATGTCAGGCGCCACGTCCAAACGCCAACCATCAATGCCCTCGCGCAACCAGGTCTGGACCACCGATTCGGGTTTTGCATAGATGTAGTCCCGCACGACGGCGCTTTCCAGCTTGAGCTCGGGCAGGTTAGTGGCCTGAAACCAGCCCCGTGCGCCTCCGGGGTATTGGTCGCCAAAGAAGAACCAGTCACGGTAGGGACTGTTGGGATTGGACTGGGCCTCTTTGAACTTTTCGGAGTTACGGCCCATGTGGTTGAACACCCCGTCCAGCACCACCTTCATGCCCCTGGCATGGCTTCCGTCGGTGAGCCGGACCATGTCCGCTTTGGTGCCAAACTCGGGCGAGACCAACAGATAGTCCAGCGCATCGTATTTGTGGTTGGTGTAGGCCAGATGAATAGGGTTGAGGTAAAGCACATCAACGCCCAAATCCTGAAGGTAGCCGAGTTTGGACGTCACGCCGGGGATGTCACCGCCCCAAAAATCCAGTTCATGACTCCACACGTTGGTGGCCGCCATATACCTGCCGCGCCGGGCCTCGTCGCTCCAGCGGTGCAGCACTTTGGGTGCCGGGTACAAGGCGCGTTTGGCATCCAGATTGGCAGGTGGCACGAATCGATCCACCAGCACCTGGTAAACAATGGGCCCGTTGCGCCAGTCTTGCTCGCGCGAGGCAAACACGCCGCGTAATGCCTCATCGTGTTGACTGGCATAGACTAGCCCAGTGTCCTGGCTGATGGCCGGAGTTACGAACACTGCACATGCGATTGCTGATCCGAGCACGCGCGCGAGTGCAGCTTTGGTGCGGATGATAGAGGACGGAATCACGCAATGGCCTTTCAATTCAATACGCTGCTATTGAGTCCCAACAGTCTGCGCCTGGGGGTCGGAGCCCAACAAGACAGCACCAAAAAGCGCTGGCAATGTCAGAGTCAACTCCCCATTGGAAAAAGAGAACTTGGCTGCACCCAAACCGTCTGTCCAACGCGCACCCTGAAGATCAACCGCAATCTTGACCGCAACGGTTTGCTCGACGGGTGAGTTGTTCGTGGCGGTAATGGCAAGCTGCTGGCCGTGGCGGCGCAGCAGAACGATAGTGTGGTCATCAAGATACAGCGGCGCATCGATGGTGCCCCGGCGCAGCACCGCATGCTGGTTTCGCAAGCCAATCAACTGCTTAAACGTGGTCAGCATGTCCGCATCGGGCTTGCCACCCTGGCCCGCCCACGGGTAGGTCGCACGGTTGTAGGGATCATCGCCACCAGTTACTGCCACTTCATCACCGTAGTAGACCGTGGGGGCGCCGGGAAACGTCATCTGAAACAGCACCGCCAGCTTGAGCCTTTGTCGGGCCTCGGCAATCGCCTTGGGATCCGTGGTGTCGGCATGCCAGCCAAACTGGTGCAGCGCGCGCGCCTGGTCGTGACTGGACAGCAGATTCATCAGCGCATAAAACACCTGCGGCGGATAGGCCTCTCGCATCAACTCAATGTTGGGGTACAGACTGCGCGCCCTGCCGCCTGCCGCGTATTCCAGCACGGTATTGCGAAAGATGTAGTTCATGGTCGAGTCAAACATGTCACCCAGAAAATACTTGGACGCATCGAACCAGGTCTCCGCCACCGTAAGCGCGTCAGGTCTGTGTTGCTTGATGGCGCTGCGCCATGCGCGCCAGAAGTCGTCCGGCACCCAGGGCGCCACGTCCATGCGCCAGCCGGCGGCACCGCGGTCCAGCCAGGTTTTCATCACTGAATCGTCGGCAGCAAATGCGTAGTTGCGCCAGCCTTTGGAAGCCTTGTTCAATTCCGGTAGGTCCGTTACATCGGACCACCCCTTGTACTGCTTGGCAGGGTCACTCTGACTAGGGTCCAACGTATACCAGTCGGCGTAGGGTGACTGCGGGTTGACCTTGCCACCCTGGAAGGCACCGGCAGAACCGTGGTTGCCGAAGCGGTTGAAATAGACCGAGTCGTTGCCCGTGTGGTTCAGGCTGGTGTCGGGGATTACACGGATGCCGCGCTTGGCGGCTTCAGCGGTCAGGCGCGTAAAGTCTGCATTGGTTCCGAACCCGGGATCGATCTGCTTGTAGTCGGCGGTATCGTACTTGTGGTTGCTGGCCGCTTTGAATACCGGCGTCATGTAAATCGTATTGGCGCCCAGATCCCTGATGTAGTCGAGCTTCTGGATAATGCCTTCCAGGTCACCGCCAAAAAAATCGTTGTTGAAGTGCGCGTCCGAGCCATCGCGCGTACCGGGAACCCAGGGCTTGTCATTCCAGTTGGCGTGCAGCTCCACCGTGTGGTCGTGGTACTTTGCAGTACCAGGTACAGGATCGTTGGCCGGGTTGCCGTTGCGAAAGCGCTCCGGAAAGATGTAGTAATAGACGACGTCGGGGGCCCAGTCGGGCACCTTGAAGGACGCATCAAACACGGTCTGGCGAAAGCGCCGGATGGCGCGGCTGGCGGTGGGTTTGAAGTCGACTGCGCCCGCCCCGCCCGAGCCTTTTTCGCGCGTCCAGAACACGGGGTCACGGTTGTTGTGCATGACGTAGGTGACGCCACCGATCTCCACCTCAAACCAATAGCCGTAGACACTGACGCTATCGAACTTGTAGCTGGAAGTCCATATTTCGCGAGGGCTAGGAGTCTGGGTGGCAGTGCATTCTGCTCCGTGTCCCCCGCCCACTGCGCGGGCTCCTCCTTGACCTGCGCAGAACGCACTGCCACCCAGGCTCCCCGGGTTCCTGTTCACCAACGAAATTCGGTCAATTTCTGTGTACTCCAGTACTTCCTGGTTGCCCTCCATTCGGCGCTTCTCTACCACCATCGTGGCCTTGGAAACGCCCGGCAACGCGGACACCGAGAATTCAATTGGCGTGCCCGCCACCACTGCGCCAAAAGGCTTCTTGTGCGCCAGTGCGCGGGTGTCAAATTGCAGGCTCAACGCGACCGGGTCTGTTACGACACGCGCATTGGGGTCGATAAAGGTTTTGGGGCCAAGGGTCAGCACCGGCTTGCCACTGGCAAAGACCAGCTTCAGGGTTTGTTCACCCGCAAAGCGCAGCCGGAGATTGCCTTTGGCACCCGTCTCCAACTCGCTTCTGGAATTCTTGCCAACAGTGGTGGCATCGCGCCAGGCGGCATCGCCAATCTTGAAGTCGTGGTCCGCGTCCAACTTGACGTTCAGGTAATAGGCGTCACAGCTATATTGAAACGCAAAGTCTTCTTGCGCGGCCCAGTTGTTCATAGTTCCACGCAAGAAAAACGCGGTGTCGGCGAAGGGGCTTGGTTGACACACCGACTGCGGTGCTGCCTGCGCGAAACCCGCAACAAGGGCCAAGCCCAGTGTCATCCAGAATTTCATCTGGCTGCTAACCCTTGACGCCACCGGATGTCAGCCCAGAGACAATCCAGCGCTGCGCCGCCAGAAAAACGAGCGTGATCGGCAGGCCGGATAAAACAGCTGCCGCGGCGAAGTCGCCCCACAAGTAGCGCTGCTCGTACAGGTAGTACTTGGAGCCCACGGCCAATGTCAGGTTGGGCTCCTCGCGCAGCAATACAGAAGCAATCGGGTATTCAATGATGGTGCCAATAAAGGCCAGCACAAACACCACCATCAAAATCGGTACCGCCATCGGCAACAGCACACGGTAGAAGGTCTGCCACGAAGTGGCGCCATCAACCTTGGCGCACTCTTCAATTTCGGTCGGGATGGTCTCAAAATAGCCCTTGATGGTCCAGATGTGCATGGCCACACCACCGATGTAGGCAACGATCAGTCCGCCATGCGTCTCGATACCAAGCCATGGAACGACGCCACCAATCGCCTCGAAAATAGCATAAATGGCAACCAGAGCCACCGCCACCGGAAACATCTGCAGCAGCAACATGCTGTTCAAAATGGTCGATTTGAACCGAAACCTCAGACGCGCGAACCCATAGGCCGCGGTTGTTGAAACGCCCACAATCAGCAGTGACGAAATGGTGGCGATCTTGATCGAGTTCCACAACCACAGCAATACCGGGAATGGAGGCTGCACCACCACACCGTCGGCCTGTGTGTAGGAGAAACCCAAAGCCAGCTTCCAGTGCTCCAGACTGATCTCGGACGGTATCAATGAACCGGTCGCAAAGTTGCCAGGTCGCAAGGAAATCGACACGACCGCGAGCAACGGAAACAGCGTAATGGCAATCAAAACCCATAGACCGACATGCGCAGCCGCAATACGCCAACGCTGGCTCTTACCGGTAACAACGGCCATGGCTAGTGTCCTCCCTTGCGTTGATCATTGGATTGCGACAACTTCAGGTTCACCATGGACAGGATGGCCACCAGGAAGAAGATGACTGTCGAGATGGCGGCCGCCAGACCGAAGTTGGCCCCGGCATCGGTGAACGCAATGCGGTAGGTGTAGGACACCAGAATGTCAGTGGTTCCCGCAGGCAACTTGGTGTTCAGGTAATCCGGTCGGCCATCGGTCAACAGGCTGATCAACACAAAGTTGTTGAAGTTGAACGCAAACGCGGAGATCAACAACGGGGTCAGGGGCTTGACGATCAGCGGCGCGGTGATGCGGAAGAAATTGGTCAATGGCTTGGCCCCGGCTATTGCCGACGCTTCATACAAGTCGGCCGGAATGGACTTGATCAGGCCCGTGCACAGCACCATGATGTAGGGGTAACCCAACCAGGTATTAACGATCAGGATCATGGTCTTGGCCAGCGTCGGGTCGGCAAACCAGGCAGGCTTCACGCCAAACAGCGCATCAAGGATCGTGTTGATCTCACCAAAGTTCTGATTAAACAAGCCCTTGAACACCAGAATGGAAATGAAGCCCGGCACGGCGTAGGGCAAGAACAGCAGGGTGCGGTACAAGGTACGGTACTTCAGCGCTTCCCAGTTCAGCACCACCGCCAGCGTCATGCCAATTGCCGTGGAGAACAGCACGGTGAGGCCGGCAAACACCACGGTCCAGATGAAGATGGAGACAAAGGGTCCGCGCATATCGGCATCGCCAAACAAGCGCGCGTAATTGGCAAAACCTACGCCGACCTTGAAGCCGGGTTGCAAACGCTCGCGCTGGGCGTCTTCGAAGTAACCCGTGTTGCGGTTGGGCTGGTAGACCACGCCGTCGGCCAGGCGTTTGAGTGCTCCCCCAGGCTGCGCCTGCCACAGCGGCTCAAAGACCGCAAACTCGCGCAGGCCGGCGTAAACCAGCAGACTCTGGTCGGGCAATGTCAGGCGCAAGGCCTTCAGGGCATCACGGTTGGAAATCACTTGGCGCAGGTTGTAGGGGTGCGCCAACGCTGCATCACGTGCCAACGGCTGCATGGCCACGGCGGCCCCCTGGGCGACGTCCAACGACATCGGTGCCGATGCAAAACGGGGGTTGCTGGAGCCATCACCTTGCGGCGTCAGTAGCAAGCGCACCTTGTCTCCATCGGCGTGCAAGCTGAAGCCATAGGCCCGCGTCTCGCTCACGTCCGCTTGTTCCAGCAAATAGCTACGCGCCCGTTCTTCGCTCAACAGGTTACTGGCGGAGTAATTGGTAAAACCGATTTGAATGGTGTAGATCAGCGGAAAGGCCACAAAGACCAGCATCGCCATGACCCCAGGAAACAGGTAGCGCCAGGCCAATGTTTTAGCGGATACATAGACATAGAGGCTGATGCCGCCCACAGTCAAAGTCATGATCGCCCACATGACCTCACCACTGGCGTAGATGCCAAAGACGAGCCACAGCAGACACAGTGCCACCAAAGCAGCAACCGCTTTGGACAGCAATGAAGATTGTGCATTCATGTCACTTCACCAGCATGCGTGCGGCGGCACCATCGAGCGCCTCCTTGGGTGACTGTCGGCCCTGGGAAATGGCTTCGAGAGCTGCGTCCATGGCCGGGAAGAACCGCCCTAACTCAGGGATGTTGGGCAGGGGCTCACCCATGCGGGCGTTCTCCATGGTGGCCCGAATATTGGCATCCCCCGATAGTTCCGCAAAATACATTTTGTTGGCCGGTGTGCCCAAGGGAACATCGGCCGAAATCATCTTCAGGCTCTCGACTCGCAGCAAGTGGTTCTCGATGAATTCGCGGGCAATGTCTTTGACCTTGCTGGGTGCGGCAATCATGCAGCCCAACACACCGACAAATGCCTTGGACGGCTTGCCCGGTATCACCGCCGGCACGGGGGCCACGGTGAAATTGACCTTGGCTTTTCGGGCGTTGTCCCACGCCCAGGGGCCGGTGATCATCATTGCGATTTCGCCACGGGCAAAGCCAGCTTCCATTTCGGCATAACGTGCACCCCGGGGCATATAACCCTCTTCAATCAGGCGTGACAGCATCTTGGCACCCGCCAGTGCACCTGGCGAACTAACGCCCACCACCGTGGGGTCCAGTTCGCCTGCAGGCGTGCGCCCGAACACCTCGCCACCTGCACCGGCCAGCAGTGGCCAGGTGAAGAACGATTTGTTGTAGTCCCACAGCAGGGCTTTCTTGCCCTTTTTAACAAGCTCCTTGTCCAGCGCCATGACTTCGTCAAACGTAGTGGGCACGGTCTTGACCAGATCACGGTTGACGATCAAGCCAACAGCTTCAATAGAAAGCGGGTAACCCCACACCTTGCCCTTGTAGGTAAAGGCTTTCCAGGCGGAGTCATCAATCTCGTCGCGCACCCGTTTCGATGGATGGACCGGCACCAGCAACCCAGAGCGCGCCCACTCACCGGTGCGATCGTGCGGCCAACAAAAAATGTCTGGGCCTTTGCCTGCAGCGGCTGCGGCCTGAAATTTGTCAGTCGCGCCCTCGGGGTGCTGCACGACGACAGTCACACCGGACTCCCTGGCAAAGGCATCACCTACCTTTTGCAAGCCGTTGTAACCCTTGTCGCCATTGATCCAGACCAGCAGTTTGGGCGCGTCTGCCGCATGTAGCGGCAGTGCCATTGCTGTACCCGCGAGCGCAATGCCCAGAATTCGACGCAGACGCATCATGCGGCCTCTTGCGCAACGGTCAATCGCTTGAAGGCCTTGCCGGCGGCATCAAACAAATAGCAGCGGTCGGGCTCAACACCCAGCTCCAGTCTGTCCCCGTCCGCGACCTGCACCACGCCATTCAACTCACACGTCAGGTCTTCCTGAACACCGTCGAACGCGCAATAGGCATAGGTCACACTGCCGAGCGATTCCACAAACGTCACGTGGGCCACCAGCCGGTTGACATCGGGCGTGCGGATGATGTGCTCAGGCCGAATGCCCAAGGTGACCTTGTCACCGGCATTGGCGTTTTGGGCTGCGACGGCACAGCGGATCAGCGCGCCATCTTTCAGACGCACCGTGGCCTCAACCGGACTGCCCGACACCATTTCGGCCTCAATAAAGTTCATGCCTGGCGAGCCAATGAAGCCCGCCACAAACAGGTTGTCGGGATGGTTGTAGAGGTCCAGGGGTGAGCCAACCTGCTCAATCTTGCCGGCTGACAACACCACGATGCGGTCGGCCAGAGTCATGGCCTCGACCTGGTCGTGGGTGACGTAAATCATCGTCGTCTTGAGGTCTTTGTGCAGCTTGGCAAATTCGTAGCGCATGCGCACGCGCAGCGCGGTGTCCAAATTCGACAACGGCTCGTCAAACAAAAAAACCTCTGGCTTGCGCACGATGGCACGGCCAATAGCGACTCGCTGGCGCTGGCCGCCTGACAGATCCTTGGGCTTGCGGTCCAGCAAATGTTGAATACCCAAAATCTTCGCCGCGTGCTGCACCAGGCGATCAACCTCCTCCTTGGGCATCTTGTTGAGCTGCAAGCCAAAGGCCATGTTGTCGTACAGGTTCATGTGCGGGTACAGCGCATACGACTGGAACACCATGGCAATGCCGCGCTCGGCTGGTGGAACATCGTTGACCAGTCGCGATCCAATTCGCAACTCGCCACTGGTGATGTCCTCCAACCCTGCAATCAGCCGCAGCAAAGTGGACTTGCCACAACCGGACGGCCCCACAAACACAACGAACTCGCCGTCGTGAATATCGAGGTCCACATGCTGCAGAATTTTGACATCGCCGAACGACTTGCCCACACCTGTTAACTTTACATCCGCCACGTCAAACCTCCGTTCAGCACACAGCCCAATCTGCGCACCGGCAGGACTAAGTATACTCAGCGTAAAGTAGTTTTACAACACACAAGGATGGGCCATACGGGGGATATAAATGCCTAACAATCCAATAAAATAAGGGTTTCCCCTTGTATTTTGTATTATTACTACTTTATCAACCAACGAACATAGCGTGTCTGATAGCCAAGCAACAGCGCCCACACCGGCCCGACAGCTGCACATAATGGCGGTCGCCTGGCCGCTGCTGGCCGAACTGGTACTTGGGTTCGGAGTCGGATTTGTCGGCATGTGGCTGGTGTCAAAGGAATCAGACACCGCAGCCGCGGCATTTGGCTTGGCCAACCACGTGCAGGGTGCCTTCTTTCTGTTGTTTCGCATCATCAGCATGGGCGTGGGGGTGGTCATCACCCAAAACCTGGGTGCAGGTAACCGCCGCGATGCCGACCAAACCGCACTGGCCAGTCTGGGTGCCAGCACCTGGCTAGGGCTCGGCAGTGCGCTATTGCTACTGCTGGTAACAGACCCGTTGCTGGGCATCATGCAGGCCACGACTGCCGTACGCAGCATCGCTGCACCTTACTTGCAAGTGCTTGCGCTGGCGCTGTTTCTTGATGCATTCAATGCCAGCATGGCGGCGGTCATGCGCTCGCACATGCACACCCGCGAGACCATGTTCAACATTCTGTGCATGCATGCGTTGCACATTGCCCTGTGCTTCCCCCTCATGCAGGGCGCGGGGCCAATAGCCCCCATGGGAATGATAGGCTTTGCCGTGGCGCTGACTGTCAGCCGCGCGTTTGGGCTGGGCATGCACCTGTGGTTGTGGCGCTCGGTATTGCGCCTCGCTCCTACTGGGCGGGACGCGTTGGTCATCCGTTGGAGCAACCTGCGCTCGTCCGTCGCCATTGGCCTGCCCGGCGCGGCCGAGGCCATTGCATACCGCGTGGCCATTCTGGTGTCGGTCACCGTGGTCTCGGGCATGGGCACCGTCGAGCTCGCAACGCAAGGCTACGCGATGCAAATCATGAATGTCATCGTGTTGTCGACCGTGGCCTTGGGTTTTGCCGGCGAGATTCTGGTCGGCCATTTGATTGGCGCGGGTGAACTGCGCCAGGCAATGATGCTGGTGCGCAAATGCCTGTTCTGGGGGTTGGCGGTTTCAACCAGCGTGGCGGTGCTGACCGCCCTCACCGCCCCATGGACCCTGCGTCTGTTCACCAGCGATGCCACAATCATCGCCCAAGCAACCACCTTGCTGTGGGTCACCGTCCTACTGGAGCCCGGACGCACGTGTAATATTGTGATCATCACGGCATTGCGTGCTGCAGGGGATGCGCGCTTCCCGGTGGTGGCAGGCTCGGCATCGATGATCCTGATCATGGGGTTCGGGTCGTGGCTGCTCGGTGTCCACTTTGGCTGGGGCCTGACGGGGGTATGGTTCGCCTATGCACTGGACGAAGGCGTGCGCGGCGGCATCATGGCCGCGCGCTGGTTCGGACTGGGCTGGGTGAAACATGCAGTTGCATCCCGCAGGCTGGTGAACCGATCGGCGGCCTGACTGATTATTCAGGGAGAAACCTTTCATGCAAGCAAACTTTGGGCAGTCGCAAATCAACCCGTCGAAATCGGCGACCGCGTCACTGCTGACACGATGGATCACCGTAGCGCTTGCGGCCGGCGCCTTGTACCCGCCCTTGGCGCTGGCGCAATCGGGCAAGCTAGGCAGCTACACCGGCACTATCCAAGTGTCCGGAACCGAAGTCAGACCACAGGTAACCTTCCGCGCCACCGTCAAGGTCAGCCTACCGATTACTGAACGCGATAACAGTTCCATCACCGCCGATTTCATCACCGAGGACGCGCCGAACGCAAGCGTGCAGATCACGCAATGGGACTCATCCTTCACGGAAAAGTCGGCCGGATCGGATGGCAAGTTCAGCCATTGGTCCTGCGCGCTGGCAGCGCCGATCGAGATCGCCATGAAGCCGACCGGCATCCTTAACGTCGACCTGAAAAAAAGGAGGCACGAGCTGTCGCTGACCTTGCCTTCCACTCAGGATGTTGCTTTCAACTGCGTCCATTCCCACTCGGGCGCCTACAAAAGAAAACAAGGCACAGAACATGACACCCGAACTCACACCCGATCAGGACAACCCGCCCCCGGCGCTGTCTGCATTCATCGTTCCCAGCTACGCGCCAACCCGCCCAAACAAGCTGCTGACGGTGTTGAAATGGGCCAAATTCATCGTATTCACCGTGATCGCAGTGGCGTTGGTACTGGGTCTGCTGGGGCATTCCCGCTGGGCCTGGGACACACATAGGCGCGTGCAAGCGCTGGAGGCCACGACCCAGCCAGCCAAGGCGCGCCCGGAACGGTACGACGATGCCGAACTGGCTACCCTGCCGCCCGTGGTGCGTCGCTACTTTTCGAAAGTGCTGAACCCGAACCAGCCCATCGTGCGCCGGCTGTACCTGGAGCAAACGGGCACATTCAACCGCAGCTTTCAGTCTGCGCACTGGGAGTCGTTCACTGCACGGCAAAGGGTGTCAACCAATCGGCCAGGCTTTGTCTGGGATGCATCCATATCCATGTCGCACGGCATCACCGTGCGGGTGGTTGACGCCTACGTGGCCGGCGTTGGAAGCTTGCAGCCCTCGATGTTCGGTCTGATTGATCTGGGAGGCAACCACGGTACCGTTGACATTGCGCGAGGGGAATTGATTCGTTTTTTTACCGAGGCCGTTTGGTACCCTACCGCGTTGCTACCCAGTCAAGGTGTGCAGTGGAGCCCGGTTGATGATCACACGGCCCGGGCTACATTGACCGATGGTCCGTTGTCGGTGGCGCTGACATTTACATTTGATGCCGATGGCCTGGTTGAGCGCATCACTAGCACAGAACGCAGTGCGCTGGTAGACGGCGTGATGGTGCCCATGCCTTGGGAAGTGCGGCCATCAAACTACCAGATGCACAGCGGAATGCTGGTGCCGCAAGCAGCAGAGGTGACATGGATTACGGCAACTGGACGAGTGCCCTATTGGCGCGGGAAGATCGAGAAGTTCGACTACGACATGCCGCGCTAAACCCTGCAACTGCCCGCAGTCATATGCAATGGCGCAGGCGACTTCAACCGATGGATGCAGGGCCGCCGTTGCTGGCCGCCTTGGCTTGCACGGCTCGCCCCCCGTTGTTCACGGACCACGGAATGACGGCGGCCTGATCCAGCGGCTTGGCCTTGGTAAACAGCGCCTGCCAGAAAAAACCACTTTGAAAAATAATCACTTCAAACAGGATATAGCTCTGCGAACTGCTGGAGAGCCACAAATTGTAGGTAGGGTAGAAAACGAATGGTGATGTCAGCAGGGGCAGAATAATGCGTTCAACCTGAACGGAGTCAAGCCCCTTGCCCATGTTGAACAGGTCCCAGTAGTAGTTGGAAAACATCCCCGTCACCATCCAACAAGTGAGATGCCAGACAAACACGATGCCGTGGTTGCGCGCCAGCAAAGCGATCCAAGGCGCGGAATTTTCATCGGCATTCACGATCAGGACCATGAACGCACCCGTGGTCAGAAACACCACGAAGTAAATGAACATCAGGAATTTGAGCGCTCTGGACATGAAACCCCCGGTTAGTAATTCGCGCTATCTTACCCGGTGATTCGACGCACTCAATAATCAAATCAGGACAGACCCAAAGGCCTGTCCCACAGAAACATCCCAGATCCGTTCAGATCAACGGCACGCCGGTCTTTGCCTGCACATCTTCACGAGTGACACCGGGCGCCAACTCCACCAATTTGAGGCCTTGTGGAGTGACATCCATCACCGCCAGGTCGGTGATGATGCGATCCACCACACCGACACCCGTCAAAGGCAAGGTGCACTGGGGCAAAATTTTCAGGTCAATGGTGCCGTCTTTCTTTTTGGCCACATGTTCCATCAGCACGATGACGCGCTTGACGCCCGCCACCAGATCCATTGCACCGCCCATGCCCTTCACCATTTTTCCTGGAATCATCCAGTTAGCCAGGTCGCCCCGGGCGCTCACCTGCATGGCGCCCAAAATCGACAGGTTGATCTTGCCGCCACGGATCATGGCAAAGCTGTCATGGCTGCCAAATATGGATGAGCCCTTCTGCGTCGTCACGGTTTGCTTGCCTGCATTGATCAGGTCGGCGTCCACTTCGTCTTCAGTCGGGAACGGGCCAATTCCGAGCATGCCGTTCTCGCTCTGCAACCAGACTTCCTTGTTAGAGGGTACAAAATTGGCCACCAGGGTGGGGATACCAATACCCAGGTTCACGTAAAAACCGTCTTCCAGTTCCTGTGCAGCACGGGCTGCCATTTGGTCTTGATTCCACGCCATGATCAAACTCCCTCTTTCGGTGTGATGGTCCGCTTCTCGATGCGCTTCTCGGGGTTGGGGTTGTGCACGATGCGGTGCACGTAAATGCCGGGCAGGTGAACCTGGTCAGGAACCATGTCACCGGTCTCCACCACCTCTTCCACTTCAACGACACAGATTTTTCCGGCCATGGCCGCAGCGGGGTTGAAGTTGCGCGCCGTCAGGCGAAACTGCAAATTGCCCGACTTGTCGGCACGGTGCGCCTTGACCAGCGCCACCTCAGGCACCAGAGCACGCTCCATCACATAAGTTTCGCCATCAAACTCGCGCAGTTCCTTGCCCTCGGCGACGATGGTACCGACACCAGTTTTGGTGAAGAAAGCCGGAATGCCAGCACCGCCGGCACGCAACTTCTCTGCCAAAGTCCCCTGCGGGGTGAATTCAAGCTGCAATTCACCGGCCAGGTACTGGCGCTCGAACTCCTTGTTCTCGCCCACATAGGAAGAGATCATCTTTTTGATCTGGCGCGTCTCCAGCAACTTGCCCAGACCAAAGCCGTCAACGCCAGCGTTGTTCGAAATCACTGTGAGGTCTTTAACACCGGTGTCACGTAGCGCGTCAATCAGCGCCTCCGGAATGCCGCACAAACCAAAACCGCCGACCGCCAGCAACTGGCCGTCTTTGACAATGCCGTCAAGGGCCGCTGCTGCGCTGGGATATATCTTGTTCATTGCACCTGTCTCCTGTGAAGATTCAACTGCCGTACGATACTACTTAACCTCATACGTAGTTTTCCGTAAAGTGCAACCCGAACCAGTTGGGCTCAGAGCGCCGCGCTGCAAGGGTGGTCTGCCCCACAAATTCTATGACTATTGACTATCGCATCGCCTTTGACATGGCCCCCGTGGGCCTGGCCTTGTCACGCAACCGCACCATCATGGACTGCAACCAGCGTCTGTGCGAGATGTTCGGCACGACACGCGAGCAGCTCACCGGACAATCGTTTCAGGTTCTGTACCCCAGTGCAGACGAGTTTGAGCGCACGGGCGCACGCATCACCCCCATACTCAACCGCAGTGGCACCTATGCCGATGACCGCATCATGCGCCGCATGGACGGCCGACTCAAGGGTGAAGCATTCTGGTGCCATGTAACCGGGCGTGCACTGAATCGCGAGGCGCCGCACGAGGCCGGCATTTGGTGCTTTGAAGACCTCAGCGCACGCCGCCCGGTCAAAGCAGAACTCACGCCGCGCGAACGGGAAGTAGCCGCCCACCTGATGCAAGGCCTGACCTCCAAACAAATCGGAAAAACCCTGACAATAAGCCACCGCACGGTCGAAATTTACCGCGCCCGCCTGATGCGCAAATACAAGGCGGCCACCGCCGCCGACCTAGTCCGAAAGCTGCTGACGTTTTGAGCCTACGCCCATGAAATTGAGTCATTTATTGTTCCTTGCTCTACCGCTGGTGGGCTGCGCTGTTGTCACCCCCGCGAGGTCCGCGGACGCCCCTAAAGCGTCGCTAACGGTCACCACCGCCCGCCCGACCCAAAGCGATCTGCCCGTGCGACTGGCAGCCAACGGCAACATAGCAGCCTGGCAAGAGGCCAGCGTTGGCTCGGAAGCCTCTGGCCTGCGTCTGGCTGAAGTGCGGGCCAGTGTGGGAGATGTGGTGCAGCGAGGCCAGGTGTTGGCCGTGTTCGCCAGCGAAAGCGTGTCCGCCGATGTGGCTCAGGCCAAAGCCGGTGTGGCTGAAGCTCTGGCGCAGGCAGCAGACGCGGCCGCCAATGCAGAGCGCGCCCGCGCCTTCCAGGCCAACGGCATGATGAGCAAGCAACAGATCAGTCTGCTGTTGACCGGGGAGCAGACCGCCCAAGCCCGTTTGGAGAGCGCCCGAGCGATGCTGGCGGTTCAACAGATTCGCCTCAAAAACACCCAGGTACTGGCGCCCGACAGCGGTGTCATCTCGGCCCGCGCGGCAACGGTCGGGGCAGTGGTGGGTGCAGGCACCGAGTTGTACCGCCTGATCCGTCAGTCGCGTCTGGAGTGGCGCGGCGAGGTCATCGCAACCGAATTGATCCGAATCAAACCGGGAACAAACGTCGTGCTGACCGCTTCCAGCGGCACACAGCTCCAGGGAAAGGTGCGCATGGTGGCGCCAACGGTCGATCCGCAAACACGCAATGCGCTGGTGTTCGTAGACCTGGCCACCACACCGACAATCGCCACCACCGTCAAGGCGGGTATGTTTGCGCGGGGCGAATTCGTATTGGGCACCAGCACCGCGCTGACGGTGCCGCAGCAAGCCGTGGTATCGCGTGACGGTTTTAACTACGTTTTCAGGGTGGGGGTTGATAACCGCATCAGCCAGCAAAGGGTCGAGGTGGGGCGTCGCATTGGCGAGCAAGTGGAGATCACCCGCGGTCTGGCTGCGGACGCGACAGTTGCCGTCATTGGAGCCGGCTTCTTGAATGACGGCGATACGGTGCGTGTGAATAACGCGCAAGCCCCCGTAGTACATGCGTCAGATGCTACTAAATAGGGAGCAACTGCCATGAATGTTTCTGCGTGGTCAATCAAGAACCCGATTGCCGGGGTGATGCTGTTTGTGATGCTGACGTTCGCTGGCATCGTCTCCTTCAACGCCATGAAGGTGCAACAGTTCCCCGACCTGGACTTACCCACCATCGTGGTGGTGGCCTCCCTGCCGGGGGCAGCGCCCGCACAAATGGAAACCGAAGTGGCACGCAAGTTGGAAAACAGCATCGCCACACTGGAAGGTCTCAAACACATCTACACCAAGGTGCAGGACGGTGGCGTCACGGTCACGGCGGAGTTCCGGCTGGAAAAGTCGGGCCAGGAGGCTCTGGACGACGTGCGCTCAGCGGTATCGCGCATCCGCGGCGACTTGCCATCGGACGTGCGCGACCCGACTGTCAATAAACTCAACCTGTCGGGCCAGCCTGTGCTGGCGTTCACCGTGGGCTCGACCCGGATGGACGATGAAGCGCTCAGCTGGTTTGTCGATAACACCATCACCAAGCGCCTACTGTCCGTGCGCGGCGTGGGCGCAGTCAATCGCGTGGGCGGCGCAGACCGCCAGGTGCAGGTCGCACTGGACCCGGCACGCCTGCAGGCGATGGGCGCCACAGCCTCCGATATCTCGCGCCAGTTGCGCCAGGTGCAGCAAGACGTGGCTGGTGGTCGGGCCGACGTGGGTGGCAGTGAGCAGCCGGTGCGCACGCTGGCTTCGGTGCGTTCAGCCAGCGAACTCGGCAGCCTGGAGATGGCACTGAGCGACGGTCGGCGCGTCCGCCTGGATCGGATCGCAACCATTCGCGACACCATTGCAGAGCCGCGATCGGCGGCCCTGCTCAACGGCAAGCCGGTAGTGGGCTTTGAAGTGGCCCGCAGCAAAGGCTCCAGCGAGGTGGAAGTGGGTGCGGCCGTTCAGAAGGCATTGAGCGAGATTCGATTGCAAAACCCCGATATCGAAGTGACGGAAGCCTTTAATTTTGTGCTGCCGGTGCAGGAGGAGTACACCGGGTCCATGCATCTGTTGTACGAGGGCGCGGCGCTGGCGGTGCTGGTTGTGTGGCTCTTTTTGCGCGATTGGCGCGCAACCTTTGTCTCTGCCGTTGCCCTGCCACTGTCTGCCATACCGGCCTTCATTGGCATGCACTATCTGGGCTTTTCGGTTAACGTCATTACCCTGCTGGCGCTCTCGCTGGTCATTGGGATTTTGGTCGATGATGCCATTGTCGAGGTGGAAAACATCGTACGCCACTTGCGCATGGGCAAGGCGCCCTACCAGGCCGCCATGGAAGCGGCCGATGAGATCGGGCTGGCCGTTATCGCCACTACCTTCACACTCATTGCCGTGTTTCTGCCCACCGCGTTCATGAGTGGCATTGCCGGCAAGTTCTTCAAGCAGTTCGGCTGGACCGCCGCACTGGCCGTGGCCGCTTCGCTGCTGGTGGCCAGGGTACTGACGCCCATGATGTCGGCCTATATCCTCAAGCCCATCGTAAAAGCCCACGCGCAGCCGCGCTGGCTGGACGTCTATATGCGTTGGGCCAATTGGTGCGTGCGGCACCGGTTCGTCACCGTCCTTTCGGCGGGCGCCTTTTTCATCGGCTCACTGATGTTGATTCCGCTCTTGCCCCAAGGCTTTATTCCTCCGGACGACAACTCACAAACACAGGTTTACCTCGAGCTCCCCCCCGGCTCCACGCTGGCACAAACGAAGGCCACGGCAGAGGCGGCACGCGTACTGATCGCGGGCGTCCCCCATGTCAGAAGCGTCTACACAACCATTGGTGGCGGCACTGCAGGTGCCGATCCGTTTGCGCCGCAGGGCGCTTCGGAGACGCGCAAGGCCACCCTGACCATTCTGCTTGATGACCGGGGCGCCCGCCCGCTCAAACAACCGATTGAAAAGCAGATCCGCGCTGCCATTGAGCCGCTGCCTGGCGTGCGCAGCAAGGTCGGTCTAGGCGCCTCAGGGGAGAAATACATCCTGGTGCTCACCGGTGAAGACCCTGTCGTACTGCAGAGCGCTGCGCTGGCCGTTGAAAAAGATATTCGCACCATTGCCGGCCTCGGCAATGTGGCTTCCAGCGCCAGCCTGGTGCGTCCGGAAATCGCAGTGCGACCCGACTTTGCCCGTGCCGCTGACATGGGCGTCACCAGCGCCGCCATTGGTGACACACTGCGCATCGCCACCGTGGGTGATTACGACGCTGCCCTGCCCAAACTGAACCTGAGCCAGCGGCAGATTCCGATCG
>JAIPDC010000039.1 GCA_021737865.1 Rhodoferax sp. | reverse complement strand
ACCAAGACGGCCACCAAAGCCGACGGCAAGGCGGAGCTCAAGCCGGCTGTGTCGGCAGACCCGTTGGGTGACCTGGCCAAGGCCAAGTCAGCCCCTGCGGCGAGTGAGCCGTTTATTTTCTTTGTGCAGTTGGGTGCTTTTCGGACAGTTGAGGACGCTGAAAGCCAGCGTGCCAAGTTGTCACTAAGTGGCATCGAAACCAAGATCACCGAGCGAGAGCAGTCCGGGCGCGCGGTGTTTCGGGTCCGGACAGGGCCTTTTGACAGCAAGGAAGATGCGGAGCGGAACAAGGAAAAGCTGGATAAGGCCGGCCTGGAGACTTCGCTGGTGCGGGTTCAACGATAAGCGCCGCCCGGGAACTTTGCATTCCTGCGGTGATCACAGACACACTTTTTGGAGTTCTTTTGCATGAATATGAAACGTCGTGAATTTTCTCAAGCCGCCGCAGGCGCTGCGCTGGTTTCGTCGGCATTGCTGGCACCGTTGGCCCATGCGCAGGCTAAAAAGCCCATAGCCGGCAAAGATTTTCACATTCTGGACGCCAAGGCGGCAGTGGAAGCGCCAGCGGGGAAAATTGAGGTGGTGGAGTTCTTTTGGTACAACTGCCCGCACTGCAATGTTTTTGAACCCACGCTGGCTGGCTGGGTCAAGAACGTGCCCAAGGACGTGGCGTTCAGGCGCTGCCACGTGGCATTCAATGACGGTTTTGTTCCCCAGCAGCGCTTGTTTTTGGCGCTTGAGGCAATGGGCTTGTTAGACAAGTTGCACACCCAGGTGTTCACTGCCATTCACACCGAGAAGCTCAATCTGGCCAAGGGTGATGCCATTGCCGACTGGGTTGCCAAGCAGGGCGTCGACAAAGCCAAATTCCTGGACCAGTTCAACTCGTTCTCGGTGTCGACCAAGGCCACCCGGTCGACCCAATTGCAGAACGCCTACCGGGTGGAAGGCGTGCCGGCATTGGGTATTGCGGGCCGGTTTTATACCGATGGGGCGATGGCCGGCAGCATGGAGCGTGCGCTGCAGGTGGCCGAGTTCCTCATTGCCGAGGTCAGGGCCGGTCGCTAAGCGCAGCGCGGCTGCCTACTGGCCTTTGCCTTTGGCCTTGCTTTTTCCCGCTGGCTTGGATTTTTCAGTCCCCTTGCCGTTGTCTTCGGCCGTCGGGAATTCGCTCTTGGCAACCTTGCGCGCCTTTTTGGACAGTGGTTGCAGGCCTTTGGGAGTGCGTCCGGCCAGTTCGGCCTCCACACGTTCACACAAGGTGCGCAAAATCTTGACGCGGGCATAGTTCTTGTCGTTGGCCTCGACCAGGGTCCAGGGGGCGTTGCCGGTGCTGGTTCGCTCCACCATGTCGCAAATCGCCTGCTGGTAAGCGTCCCACTTTTCGCGGTTGCGCCAGTCCTCCTGGGTGATCTTGAAGCGTTTGAAGGCGATCTGCTCGCGCGCCTTGAAGCGTTTTAGCTGCTCTTGCTGGCTGATCTGCAGCCAGAACTTCACCACGATGACGCCGGAGCCGGCCAGTTCGTGTTCAAAGTCGTTGATCTCGGTATAGGCGCGCAGCCAGTCGTTCTCGGCGCAAAATCCCTCAACCCTCTCCACCAGTACCCGTCCGTACCATGTCCGGTCAAAGATCGTGACTTGGCCCTGGCGCGGTATGTGGCGCCAAAACCGCCACAAGTACGGCTGGGCGCGCTCTTCCTCGGTTGGCGCAGCCACCGGGATCACCTGGTATTGCCGGGCATCGAGTGCGGCTCCAATGCGCCGGATGGCACCGCCCTTGCCGGCCGCATCGGCGCCTTCAAAGGCGCACAGCAGCGAGCGCCCCTTGAAGCGTGGGTCGCGCAGCAATTCTGCAAGCCGCCCCTGCCAGCGCGACAGTTCGTCTTCGTAAGTCTTGTCGGCAAGGCGCAGGCTGAGGTCAAGCTCGGAGAGCACGGTGCGGCCATCGGTGTCCACCCGCACCATGGGTGCCACGGGGGATTCCTGTTTGTCGGTGCTGGCCAACTTCTTTTGCAGAGCCTGCAACAGAATTTGCCCCACCGTCAGTGACCGGTAACGGTCGTCGGTGCCCTCCACCACCACCCAGGGCGCCCACGGAGTATTGGTCAGGCGTAGCAGGTGCCCGGCCACGTCCTGCAGCTTGTCGTATGTTTTGAGTCGGTCCCAGTTCCACTGGGTCACCCGCCACGCGGTGCGGGGGTCTTTTTCAAGCGCCTTGAGCCGCTTCACCTGCCCTTCCTTGGTCAGGTGGAACCAGAACTTCAGCACGAGCGCGCCTTCATTGACCAGCATGGCTTCAAAGCGGTTGATCTGGTCTGCCTGGGCATCCAGCTCCTTGAGCGATACCTCCTCCAGAATGCGCTGGCGTATCGGGTCTGAATACCATGAGCCGGCAAATATGCCGACACGTCCCTTGGGTGGAAGGGAGCGCCAGTAGCGCCACATGGGCGGGCGCTCACGCTCCTCGTCACTGGGCATGGAGAAGGCCAGGGTGGAAATGAAGCGCGGGTCCATCCACTCATACAGCACGTTGATGGTTTCTCCTTTTCCCGCACCGTCTTGTCCGCTGATAAGGACCACCACCGGAATTTTCTTGTTTTCCTGCAGGTTGACCTGCGCTTCGAGCAATGCAGCGCGCAGGGCGGGCACCGCTGCCTTGTAGGTCGCTTTGTCAATCTTGTGGCCAATTTCTGCCGATTCAAACATGGGAGATCTCCGCTTTTTTGTGTTGTGGTGTCGTGTCGTTTCGTGTCGGTCGTGTGATTGGCTCAGAGCGCGGCGGGAAATTTCCCGCTGGCAAACAAGCGCCGTGTGGTGGCCACCACAATGAAAACATCCTGTGAACTCAGTTCGGGGAAATGCTCCTTCAGGGTGTGGTAGGCCAGGTGTTCATGGGACTGGCCTTCCCATTGATTGGAGCCGTCGAAAAACGGGCGCAATGCCTCGCAGGCGGCAGGAAAAATTGAGCGCAACTGCGTGTTTGTGCGGCGTTCGCTGGTGGTGGTATCGGACATGAAGGCGCTCCTTGGGCCGGCAAGCCACCGCCGATGCCGTCGGATGCGGCACCCTCAACTGGAAGCTTTCAAACCCATTCTAGGGCGCATTGGCGTACACGCCCACCCGAATGTCGCGGGCCAGGGCTTGGCCTCCGGTCACAATGCACCACAGCAGCAAGACGCCGACAGTGCATCGCAGGTAATGAATCTGGGCATTTACGCGCATACAGACCTGATTATGGCTTTGTATGCTCAGTACAATGGCTTTAGCGCATCCCGAGCAAGTTTCGTGCCTTTATGAAAAATCACATCCTATCCCTGTTTTTGCTGCTGGCCGTGTGCGCGGCGGGTCTGCCTGCCTACGCGGAAAAGGCGGACCGCAACAAACCCATGAATATCGAGGCCGACACGTTGCGCTATGACGATGTCAAGCAGATCACCGCCTTCACTGGCAACGTGGTGTTGACCAAGGGCAGCATCGTGATCCGGGCGCATCAGATTGATGTGCGCCAGGACCCCGATGGCTACCAGTTCGGCACCATCACCGGGGCGCCAGACAAGCCCGCCTTTTTTCGGCAAAAGCGCGAAGCCCTGGACGAGTTTATTGAAGGCGAGAGTGAATTGATCGAATATGACGGACGGGCTGACACCGTCAAATTCATCCGAAGCGCTGTGTTGCGCCGGTTGCGCGGAGCGGCATTGGCGGATGAAGTGACTGGTGGCCTGATCGTTTATGAAAACCTGACCGACACCTTCAGTGTGGACGGCAGTGCCGCCAAGGGCGCGGCTTCCGGGCCGGTCGGTCGGGTGCGCGCCATGTTGACGCCCAAACCCGAGGCCGCCACTTCGGCGCCCAAAGCCGGGGCTGCACCGCAGCCAGGTCCGGCGTTACGGTCCACAACGACGCTGGGGAGTGCGCCCAAGTGAGCGAAACGGCGGTGACGGCACCTGAAACAGCTATCGGGCGGCTTGAAGTCAGGCATATTCAGAAGGCCTATGGCAAACGGCAGGTCGTCAAAGACGTGTCGCTGACCGTGCGAACGGGCGAAGTGGTGGGCCTGCTTGGCCCCAACGGCGCTGGCAAGACCACCTCGTTTTACATCATCGTAGGGCTGGTTCGAGCCAGTGCAGGCGACATCACCATCGACGGAAAATCGATTGAACACATGCCGATCCACCGCCGGGCGCGCCTGGGGTTGGGTTATTTGCCGCAGGAAGCGTCGATTTTTCGCAAACTCAATGTTGAAGACAACGTGCGCGCCGTGCTGGAGTTGCAGCTCGACGCTGATGGTCGGCCGCTCGCCGGCGCTGAAATCGAATTGCGCCTGACCGCGCTGTTAGAAGACTTGCGCGTGGAGCATTTGCGCGAGTCGCCTGCGCTGGCGCTGTCGGGCGGAGAGCGTCGCCGGGTCGAGATTGCCCGCGCGCTGGCGACGCGTCCCCGTTTTATCCTGCTCGATGAACCGTTTGCCGGCATTGACCCGATTGCCGTCATCGAGATCCAGCGCATCATCAATTTCTTGAAGGCACGCGGCATTGGCGTGCTGATCACAGACCACAACGTGCGCGAAACCCTGGGTATTTGTGACCACGCCTACATCATCAGCGACGGCACCGTGCTGGCCGAAGGGACCCCGTCCGAAATCGTGAACAACGCCGATGTGCGCCGGGTGTACCTCGGCGAGCACTTCAAAATGTAATCTGGATGACTCCCGTATGAAACAAGGGTTGTCCCTTCGCATCTCGCAGCATCTGGCGCTCACACCCCAGCTGCAGCAGTCCATTCGCCTGCTGCAGCTCTCCACCTTGGAACTGAGCCAGGAAGTGGACCAAATGCTGGATGAAAACCCGTTTCTGGAGTTGACCCAGGAGGAGGCTGCGCGCGAGGAATTTGGCTTGTCTCAGGCCGACACCCCCGTCAGCGAGGGTGAGCGTGAAATGGAATATGCTCCTAATTCAGTAGCTGAGTACGCAGACTCTACGGGGGCTAGCGGCCAAAAAGATGAAGAAATTACGCCGCTGACCGGCTCCGACGAGCCGAGCTGGGATGGCGACGGTACAACCGAGCTGGTGCCGGACGATGGCGAGTGGGGAACGGACGCCAAGGCCCGCGCCAACAACCTGGGCGACAGTGATGACACCGACGCCACCGAGCTCGCGCGGGCCCAGGAATCGTTGCAGTCGCACTTGCACCGCCAGGCCCTGAGTTTGCGCCTGAGCGACACCGATGCCAGCGCATTGCGATTCCTGATCGAGTCGCTCAACGACGACGGCTACCTGGAGGATCCGCTGGAGGATCTGGCACGCGGTCTTGCGGGAGACGATGAAGAACAGGTGGAAGACCTGGTGCACCATTTCACCGTTGCATTGGGTTTGCTGCACAGTCTGGAGCCCGCCGGTGTCGGCGCGCGCAACCTGGGTGAGTGCCTGCGCCTGCAGCTGCGCGCCAGATTGGATGACGCCATTGCCCCACCCGGACCGGAGCGCGCGGCTTTGCTGGCACTGGCCCTGCGCATGTGCGCCCAGCCCATGGATTTGCTGGCCCGTCGCGATGTGAAGACACTGGTACACCGCTGCGGTGGCACCGATGCCCAAACACGCGAAGCCATTGCCCTGATTGCCAGGCTGGAGCCCAAGCCAGGCCGGCGGTTTGTCGATGTGGAGCGCAACATTGTGGTGCCCGATGTATTGGTGCTGCCAGCCGGCAAAACACGCGCCGGTGCAACACCGCAATTTCGCGTCATGCTCAACCCGGACGTGATGCCCAAGCTGCGTGTTCACGACATTTACGCCAACGTGCTGCGCAACCACCGTGGCGGCGCAAAAGACAGCGCCAGCTACGCCGGCTTGCAGCAGCGGCTGCAGGAGGCGCGCTGGTTCATCAAGAACATCCAGCAGCGTTTTGACACGATTTTGCGGGTCAGCACGGCGATTGTGGAGCGGCAAAAGAGCTTCTTCACCCATGGCGAGCTGGCCATGCGCCCCCTCGTCTTGCGCGAGATTGCCGACGAGCTGGGCCTGCACGAGTCCACCATCAGCCGCGTGACCACCGCCAAGTACATGGCGACGCCGTTTGGCACCTTTGAGCTGAAATATTTCTTTGGCTCCGGCCTGGGCACCGAGTCTGGCGGCAATGCCTCCAGCACCGCGGTGCGCGCCTTGATCAAGCAGTTCATCAGCGCCGAGAGCAACGCCAAGCCGCTAAGCGACAACCAGTTGTCCGAAATGCTGAAAGAGCAGGGCATTGAATGCGCCCGGCGCACCGTCGCCAAATACCGCGAGGGGCTGAAGATCGCGCCGGCTTCGTTGCGGAAGGCCTTGTGAGAACTTGCGGGACAGACCTTCCGCGCTGTCCTCAACTGATTAAGCTGTATTCATGAATTCACTTCAAATTTTTCTTCCCTGCGCCGCTGGCGTGGAGGACCTGCTGGCCCATGAGGTCCACGACCTCACCGGCCTGATGGGCCAGGACCTGCTGACACGCCGTGGCGGCGTCATGACGCGGGCCTCCTGGCGCGACGCCATGCGCCTGAACCTGCACAGCCGCCTGGCGCAGCGGGTGCTGGTGCAGCTGTCCTACACCGATTACCGCAACGAGCAGGACCTGTACCGCGCTGCCAGTGAGGTGGCGTGGGAGATCTGGTTCACACCCAAGCAGAGCATCAAGGTCGAAGTGACTGCGCAGCACAGTCCGCTCACTTCTCTGAACTTTGCCGCCCTCAAGATCAAGGATGCAGTGTGCGACCGCTTCCGCGATAAGGCCCACGGCGTGCGCCCGGACGTCAACACGCAGTGGCCTGATGTGCGCATCTATGCCCACCTGACCACCGACACCTGCTCGCTCTACATCGACACCTCGGGTGAGCCGTTGTTCAAGCGCGGCTGGCGCGAGGACAAGGGCGAGGCACCGCTGAAAGAAACCCTGGCTGCGGCCATGATTGCCGCCAGCGGTTGGGCCGACGGCGACGATGATTTGTTGCCACTCTATGACCCCTGCTGCGGTAGCGGCACCATCGCCATCGAGGCCGCCCAGATCGCCTGCAACATCGCGCCCGGCTCGCTGCGCCACTTTGCGTTCGAGAAGTATTTGCCGTTCCAGGCCCATGTCTGGTCTGTCATCAAGCAGGAAGCCGCCGACGCCGTGGTCAAGCCGCAGCCCGGGCAGAAGGCCCTGATCTACGGCAGTGATGTGGCGCACCGCATGGTCGACTTTGCCCAGCGCAACGCCGAGCGGGCCGGTGTGGCCGACGTCATCGAGTTCCGTGGCGGCGATGCCCTGCAGCGCATGCCGCCGAGTGAAGTCCCTGGTGTGATGCTGCTCAATCCGCCCTATGGCGAGCGCATCGCAGTGGCGGGTGTTGCCGGTGCCGCGCACGAGGCACGCACGGGCGCCCGTGAGTTGGCCCAAACCGAAGACGGCGGCGAATTTTTCAGCCAACTGGCCACCCACTGGAAGAAAAACTACAGCGGCTGGACCGGCTGGATACTCACCCCCGATCTCAAACTGCCCAGCAAGATGCGCCTGAAAGAGTCGCGCCGCGTGCCCATGTGGAACGGCCCCATCGAGTGCCGCATGTTCCGCTTTGACATGGTCAAGGGCGCGGCGCGAAAAAATGGGGCCGGATCACCGGCTGCGTAGCGGACGTGTGCTCTGACCCCATTTTTTCGGTGGCGACCGCAGGTCGCCGCAACGTGGTTATCGACACCAACATCGTTCTGGACGCTTTTGTCTTCAAAGATCCCGCGACCGCGCCACTGCTGGACGGCCTGCACTCTGGTGCGCTGGGTTGGCTCGCCACCCACCCCATGCGCGAGGAGTTGGAGCGGGTGCTGGCCTACCCGAAAATCGTCAAACGATTGACGCACCACCGGTTGGATGCCAATGGCGTGTTGACGCAGTTCGATGCACTGGCGCAACTGAAAGAAGTCGCCCCAAAAGCCCCGCTCACCTGCAAGGACCCGGACGACCAGAAGTTCATCGACCTGGCCGTTGTCCACCAATCCCTGTTGCTCAGCAAAGACCAAGCCATAATTTGTATGACAAAACGGCTTCTAGCCCTCGTCGTTACTGCGCAGATAGCTATCATATAAATAGCAAATAAACCTGCTTCAACTTTTCCGTACCCCCAGAAATCGACATGAATCCACTTCCACCCATTCCCAAATCCACCCGTTCCATCCCCGTTCCGGCGGTGGCCCCTGGCGATCTGCCGGAAGCAGTCACGGCTGACCAGTTCGACGAAATCGATGCCATTCTGGACGACCTGCGCACGCGTTATGACGAGACCCCGCAGTGGGAGTTTTGCGAAGGCTTTTTGGCGGCGCTGGTTTGCTGTCGCCGCCCGATTGCCCAGCCAGAGTACCTGGATGTGCTGTTGGGCATCGGCGAGGGAATCGACTCGCCGTCGGTGGTGAGCGAGGGTGACAGCGCTGACGATGGGGGCGGCTCTTTTGCCGATGCTGCGCAGCGGGCGCGCTTCCTGCAAATCTGGGATCAGCGGTACGCCGAGGTATTGGCGGCACTGGACATTCCCATCGAATCGCTGGAGGACGAGACGGCCTACCACCCGGAAGTGATGGACGTGCGTGGTGCCATGGCCAGTTTGCCGGAAGCCGAGCGCGTCGAACTATCGGATGAGCCGCTACCAGCGTTTGCCCAGGTGTGGGCGCTGGGCTTTATGTACGCCGTTGAAGCCTGGCCGGAAGAGTGGGCCGAGCCCAGCGACAAGAAGGCCGCCAAATGGCACGACGTGGCCTTGCAGTCCATCGTGGCGCTGACGGAAGACGACGAGGGAAAGCCCGAGTTGTCGCCGTTCAGCGAAGGCGGCCCGCCGTCCATGAGCATGGACAGGTTCAACGCATTCGCCGACGCGGTGTGGTCGGTCTACGATCTGCGCGAAATCTGGCGCGGCATTGGTCCGCGGGTGGAGACACTGCGTCGCGCGGATGTGCCCGGTCGCAACGACCCGTGTTACTGCGGCAGTGGCAAGAAATACAAGAAGTGCCACGGTGCCTGAATAGGCAGCCTGCGCCCGCTACACAAACCGCCAAAGGGCAATCACCAGCACCGTGCACCCCGCCGCCACCAGGTCATCGAGCATGATGCCAAAGCCGGCCTTGTGCCAGGCATGGGGGTCGGTGTCGGGGTCCAGGTCGTGGTAGAGCGCATCAGCCCAACCCACCGGGCCAGGCTTGACCGCATCAAAAAAGCGGAACAGGCCAAAAGCCAGCACCTGCCCCACCAGGCCCGTGGGCATGACCAGCCACAGCACCAGCCAGAAGGCCGCCACTTCGTCCCACACGATACTGCCGGGGTCCAGCACGCCCATATTGCGGGCCGTCACGGTGCAGGCCCACCAGCCAATGGGCAGCGACACGGCAATCAGCACGGCCCAGCGGGCCTCGGTCATCCATGGCGAAAGCAGAACAAAGGCAATCCAGGCCCATAACGTGCCCGAGGTGCCGGGCGCAATCCGTGACAGGCCCGAACCAAAGCCCAGGGCAATCCAGTGCGCCGGGTGCGACAACAGGAAACCCACGCTGGGGCGCGCAACGGGTGCCGGTCGTCCGGGGTCAGAAGGAAACAGTGTGACCGGGCCCGAGTTGGATTCGTTCATGCGCGTTGCAGCTGGGCCAGGTAGTCGTCGAGTTGTTCAAACGTGGCGTTGCAGCCCTGTGCCATGGCGGCGTGGCTGGATTGAAAAGCAAAGATCTCGTCGGGTGTGGATTGGTGGGGTTCCCACTCGATGGTGATGTGGGTCTTGCCACCCAGGTCAGCAAAGGTCGTGGTGGAGAGGGTTTGCAGCGGCCAGGAGGCTGACATGGGGTGTCGGGTCAGGCCGCCCTGCGCGTCCGAGAAAGTGATGACCATCGACAGCGCGGTGGGTGCCACGATATCGACAAACGTCCACTTGCCCCACATCTCGAACCCGGTCGGCGTGCGCAGGCAGTAGTGGAATTGGCCGCCAGGGCGAAAGTCGTAGCGGCTGTGCGGTAGCGCGAATCCCTTGGGGCCAAACCACGCCATCAGGGGTTCCTGCTCGGTGTAGGCTTTCCAGACCATGTTCAGCGGCGCGTTGACCGTGCGGCTGATACGAAAGGCGGCGTTCGGGCGGGTGTGGGTGGTGTCGCTCATGGTGTGTCCTCGTCAGTTGGGGGCAGAGCAGATTTGCTGCCCAAAGTGGTCAAAGGAGGCAAAGGTATTGGACACTGGTGCGCCGTGGCCATCGACCAGGCGCAGCCCGGGTGCGCTCTCGATCTGACCGATGCGGGTGACGGGCGTGGCGCTGGCGATGCTGGCCGCCTGCACGGCAGCGCGGGAGGATGGCGCTGCGGTGAATACGAGCTCGTAGTCATCGCCGCCGCTGAGCACGCATTGCAGCGCTGTTGTTGCCGATGTCTTTGCATCAAATGGGCCATCAGCCCCCGTCAAATATGCGTAAGCAGCTATCAATTGAATAGCAATTGAGGTGTCCACCGTAGCACCGGTCCTGGAGCGCTCCAGTATGTGACCCAGGTCACCCAGCAGTCCATCGCTGACATCAGCGGCCGCGCTGGCAATGCCGCGCAGCGCCAGACCCAGTGCAATGCGGGGTGTGGGTTGCTCCAGTCGCCGGCGTGCCGCTTGCAGCGTGTCGGCAGGCAACGCAATGTTGCCCTGCAGTGCCTCCAGTGCCAGTCTGGCGTCACCCAGCGTTCCGCTGACGTAAATGTCGTCACCGGGGCAGGCGCCACTGCGCAACAGGGCCTGTGTGCCGGTGCCGCCAAGCGGCCCCGCGGGCACCTCGCCGAACACGGTGATGCAGATGTTCAGCGGGCCTTGCGTGGTGTCGCCTCCAACCAGTTCGCAGCTATGGGCATCGGCCAGGGCCAGCAGACCTTCGGAGAAAGGCTGCAGCCAGTCTGCGTGGGCCTCGGGCAACGCCAGCGCCAGCGTAAAAGCCAGTGGCCGTGCACCACAGGCCGCCAGGTCGCTCAGGTTGACGGCCAGCGCCTTATGCCCCAGCGTTCGCGGGTCAACGTCGGGGAAGAAATGGCGACCCGCCACCAGCATGTCGGTGGAAATGGCCATCTGCATGCCAGCACCGGGCTGCAGCAGCGCACAGTCATCGCCCACTCCCAGCACTGCTTTGGGCGTGGGGCGGGTGAAGTAGCGCTGGATGAGTTCAAACTCGCCCATGGCAGCCGGCATCAGTGCAGGGTGCGCGCGCCGCCGATGCCGGTGTCGCCGCTCAGCGCATCGAGGACAAACATGGGGACCTCGGCGTCAAATTTTTCACCATCTTCCGCGACGCAGAAAAAACTGCCGTGCATGGTCCCGGTCGGGGTGCGCAGCCGTGTGCCGCTGGTGTATTCGAATGCCTGGCCGGGCTTGAGCAGGGGTTGCTGGCCGACCACGCCCAGGCCTTTGACCTTTTCGGTGTGGCCGTTGGCATCGTTGACGCTCCAGGTGCGTGAAATGACCTGGGCCGGTGTGTCGCCCGTGTTGGTGATGGTGATGGTGTAGGCAAACACAAACATGCCATCGTCCGGCGCCGACTGGTCGGGCAGGAACTGGGGCAAAACTTCGACTGATAATTGATACTTGGCCATAGTGGGAATACTATCCTGAAACCTTGCGGGACAGACCGTAGCGCAGTGCAGCGCTGTCCTCCAAACTGATTAAGCGCATCCAATGACCTTCCGAATCGCACCCTCCATCCTCTCCGCCGACTTTGCCCGATTGGGTGAGGAGGTGAAAAACGTCATTGCCGCCGGTTCTGACTGGATCCATTTTGACGTGATGGACAACCACTATGTGCCCAACCTCACGTTTGGCCCCATGGTGTGCCAGGCTTTGAAGCCGCATGCCACGACGCCGGCCGGTGTGGCGGTTCCGATTGACGTGCACCTGATGATTTCGCCCGTTGACGCACTGGCCGCCGCCTTTGCCGAGGCCGGCGCAGACTACATCAGCTTTCACCCCGATGCATCGGGGCATGTGCACCGCAGTATTCAGGCGATCAAGTCCAAGGGCATCAAGGCCGGTCTGGTGTTCAACCCGGCCGAACCACTCGATGTGCTGGACTGGGTGATTGAGGACATCGACCTGGTGTTGATCATGAGCGTCAACCCGGGTTTTGGGGGGCAGAGTTTCATCGACTCGGCGCTGCGCAAGATTGAAGACGTGCGCAAGCGCATTACGGCCTGTGGCAAAGACATCCGTCTGGAGGTCGACGGCGGCATCAAAGTCGACAATATCCGTCGCGTGGCCGATGCCGGGGCCGACACCTTCGTGGCAGGCAGTGCCATTTTTAGCAAACCCGATTACAAGGGTGTGATCGATGCCATGCGGGTGGCGTTGTCTGACTGAGGCAGCGGGTCTGGCCCACCTACAGTCGACAGGCACTATGTCCCAAGCGCCCCAATCTGCGTTGAACGAAAGTCCAGCCGAGCAGACGTTGCGTCTGGAGCGCCTGGCGCTGGTCGCCGAGCGCAGTTCAAACGCGGTGGTGCTGGCCGACGCCGAGCGCCGGGTGGTTTGGGTCAATGAGGCATTCACCGCGATCACCGGATTTTCTGCACAGGAGTCGATCGGCGAACGTTTCGGCATTTTGCTCGCGCGTGGCAGCGCCGACACGGCGGCGTTTGACGAGTTCGTGCGCGCAGTGCGTGATGGCTGCGGTCATAAGCGCGAGATCAATATCCGGGCCACTGACGGCGAGTCCCGCTGGGCCTTGGTCGATATGCAGCCCATGCGTGACGATGCCGGGGTTCTGACCGGGTGGGTACTGGTCGCCACCGACCTGACAAATCTGCGTGCGCAACAGCAACTGCTGAGCCTGGCCGTGGACGGTGCGGGACTGGGCACCTGGCAGTGGGAAGTGCAGGGCGGCGCCATGCACTGCAATGACCGCATGCTGGAAGTGATTGGTTACCAGCGCAGCCAGCTCGGCATGACCTACCAGGCGTGGAATGCGCTGATCCACCCCGATGATTTCGCCCCCTGGCTTGCCGCCGTGAAGGCCCAGTTGCGCAATTCGACCGTCGCTTTGCGCATGTCGGTGCGGCTCAAGCACGCCAGCGGGCGCTGGGTCTGGATCATGTTTACGGGGGCTGTCGTGGACCGCTCTGGCGCTGGATTGGCGTTGCGCGTGGCCGGTGTCGCCATGGATGTGCAAGCCCAAAAGGCGCTCGAACACGAGTTGCGCATGGCAGCACGAACCGACGGGCTGACCCAGTTGCCCAATCGCAGCGTGTTGCTGCACGCCATTGAATTGGCCATTGCGCGCGGGCGTGCCCAGCCCGGCTACCAGTTTGCCGTGTTGTTTATGGATTTTGACCGCTTCAAGCAGGTCAACGACACGTTGGGGCACAGCGTGGGTGACGCCTTGTTGCGCCAGATTGCGGGCCGTTTGCAGGATAGTCTGCGCCCGGGCGACAGCCTCATCCATTCAAGTGATTTTGCCCACGTGGCGGCGCGCATTGGTGGTGACGAGTTTGTGGTGCTGCTGGACGATATTCGGGGCGACCTCGATGCGGAAGTGGTCGCCAGCCGTCTGATCGACGTGCTGGCCATTCCCTACACGATTGGGGCTCACAGGGTGGTGTCCTCGGCCAGTATTGGCATTGTGACCAGCAACCATGCGGCCGACGATGCCGACAGCGTGTTGCGCGATGCCGACATCGCCATGTACGAAGCCAAGCGCACCGGACGCGCGCGTTATGTCCTGTTCGAGCCCTCCATGCGCCTGCAGGTCAGCGCATCGGTCGCGCTGGAGAATGATTTACGCCAGGCCCTGGACAAAGGCGAACTTTTCGTGGTTTACCAACCCCTGATCAGCCTGGCCAGTGGCCAATTCACCGGGGTGGAGGCGCTGTTGCGCTGGCGCCACCCGACGCGTGGGCTGGTGCCCCCGGTGGAGTTCATCCCGATGGCCGAGGCTTGCGGACTGATTGGTGCCTTGGGGCAGTTTGTGCTGCAAACCGCATGCAGTGCATTTGCCGCCATGCCATGCTTGTCAGATCACGCATCCGGCCTTCAGCCCACGCTGGCTGTCAACCTGTCGCGTGCGCAGTTGCTCCAGGCCGGATTGGTGGCGGATGTCCAGGACGCCTTGCGGGCCAATGGCATGTCGCCCGAGCAGCTTGTGCTGGAGGTCACCGAGAGCCTGGCGGCGCAAGACGCGGTCGTCTTGGACACGTTGCATGCCATACGCGAGATGGGCGTGGCCCTGTCGCTCGATGATTTTGGAACCGGCTATTCCTCCTTGTCGTGCCTGCATGAGCTGCCGGTCAGCTTCGTCAAGGTGGACCGCTCTTTTGTCAGCCAGGCAGAAACCAGCGCCTACCACCGGGTGCTGATCGAAGCCACTATCCGTATGGCGCAAACGCTGGGCCTGGGGACGGTGGCAGAGGGTATCGAGACCGAAGGCCAGGCCGGTCTGATGGCAACGCTGGGGTGTGACAAGGGGCAGGGCTATTTGTATAGCAAGCCGCTTGAAGCCGCGGACCTGGGGGTTTGGGTGCAGTCCAGGAAAACGGTCTAAAAAGTTTCACCGTCGCTTCTCCGGACGCAGGCGTGCGGGGAACGCTGCTATGGCGATGTTGTCTGCAGCGCAGGGTTGCTGCTTGCATCAATCGTGAAGGCTGCCACCAACTGCACAAGCTCTTGTGCCTGGCTCCTGAGGCTGCTGGCCGCCGCGGCCATCTCTTCCACCAGGGCTGCGTTTTGTTGCGTGGTCTGGTCCATTTGCACGACTGCTTCGCCTACCTGTTGAACACCCATGGCTTGTTCGCTACTGCCAGCGCTGATCTCACTCACGATATCGGTCACACGCTTGATGCTGCCAACCACTTCGATCATGGTGGTGCCGGCTTGGTCCACCAAGGCGGTGCCGTGCTCTACCCGCTCCACGCTGGCGTTGATCAGCAGTTTGATTTCTTTTGCGGCTTCGGCGCTGCGCCCGGCAAGGGACCGCACTTCACTGGCCACCACCGCAAAGCCCCGGCCCTGCTCACCGGCACGAGCGGCCTCCACGGCTGCGTTCAGAGCCAATATGTTGGTTTGGAATGCAATGCCGTCAATCACGCTGATGATGTCTGAAATTTTGCGGCTCGAATCCACGATGCCCCTCATGGTCTGCACCACCTGGTCAACGACTTTGCCGCCCTGTTCTGCCACCGATGATGCGCTCACGGCCAATTGGTTTGCTGTGCGTGCGCTGTCGGCGTTTTGTTTCACGGTGGAGCCTAGTTCCTCCATGGATGCAGCCGTTTCCTCCAGCGCGCTGGCTTGTTGCTCTGTGCGCATGGACAGGTCGTTGTTGCCCTGGGCTATTTCGGCGCTGGCAGCGGCCACGCCTTCGGAGCCCTGGCGAATGTTGAAAACCAGCTGTGCCAGGTTGTCCTGCATTTTCTTTAACGCATCAAGCAACGCCCCAATTTCGTCGCTTCTGTTGACGACAATGGAATTGTTTAACTGCCCTTGTGCAACCTTTTCTGCCAATTCCACGGATTGCTGCAGGGGTTGGACAATTTGTCGGCTCAGCCACACGCCACCAGGCAAGCCAATGCCAGCAACGACGACCATGACGGTCAAGGCGAGCATGGTGCTGTGCTCGGCGTCCCTGGTGGCGCTCTCCGACGTATCCGCCTCTGCCTTGGAGAGCTTTGTCTTTAGCTCAATCATCAATGCGCCCGACTCACGGTCCTTGCCGCGGGCGGACTTGTCTCCCGCAACGGCATCAAAACCGGATGATTTGAATTCCTCGAATGCCTTCTTGTAAGCGTCCCCCACCGCAGGGATGGTTTGAATCAGCTTGCTGAGCGTGTCTTTCGCTGCGCTGTCCATCTGCATTTTTTCGAGTTCTCGCAGCTCGTCTTGAACCGACTTCATCTCTTTAAGGTGCGCGGCCCAGTATTTGTCCAGATCCTTTGGGTCTTTGCCCCGCAACAGCACGTTTTTCCACTCCTGAATGGCGGTAGAAAACGTGGAGTCAATCTGTGAAACCTTTTTGTTGACGGCGACGGTGGCCAGCACCTCGTGTTCGTACACATTGAGAGAACTGTTCAACTTGAAGATGCCAAAAATGGCACCTGAAAAGAGCAGGCCCAGTGAAAGCGCAAATGCCAACGGTAGTTTCAAGCTCAATTTCATTTAGATCCACCCCGCACATATTTGAAAATTCAAGCAGAAAAAGTCAAACCAAACTGCCTCTTGGCGGATGTTAAAGGCATATTGCGCAATATGTATCAGTGGCAGGGACGAAAAAAAACCGCAGATGGAGGTCTGCGGTCATTTGGAGGATCCGACAGGTTGGCTTATTTGGCGCCCAGTAGCGCGTCTTTGAGTGTGTGGTCGGCCGGTACGGGCCCCAGCCATATCGACATCATGGCCTTGAAGAACTCAGGCTCTTTGAAGGGCTCGCCCTGGACCTTTCCCTTGGCCGTCACCACCATCCCCGTGCCCGGAATCCAGTCAACGTAAATGACGTCACCGACCGTCGCCACCTTAAGAGACGAGAAAATATCCCCCATCTTGATCAACCCAGGTACCAGTTTGGACATTTCCGTTCTGGACGAGTTGTCCTCGATACCTCGAGTGAGCTTCTTGCCAAAGGGGCCGGCCTCTTGTTCTCGCAGCATTGTCATGGTCAGGCGTTTGGGGCCGGGAGCGGCTAACAATTCCTCCAGCGAGCCCACTTTTTTTGTCGCGTAAAGGTCTGCTACATAAATCTTGAATGGACCAAAATAACGGGTTCCTGCACCATTGAGCTGCAACGCGACTCCGCCCACCGTGGCGCTGTCCTCGACTTTGACTCCGTGAATGACCGTAGTGGCTGCACCGGCGCTGACGCCCAGCAGCACGGTGGCAGCAACGATAACCAAATGCTTGAGCATGCGCATAAAAATCCATTTCAAAAAAAGTGAACAGGCGTTCGTTTATCCCCATTTTGCGCTGGTTACCGGCCTTGTCATGTAAGGGTTTTCGCTGGTGTGCGACGGGGTGGACCGGGTGCATCAGGGGCTTTTGCGGCTCACGGGGCGTGTTTGATACACTGCCTCCATGTTCATTCACCGCATTTTTATTACGGGTTGTGGCGACCGGGGAGCCTGGCCCTGGCGTACGCGGACCGTCATGCACGCATTCGTTACTGCACCCGGCACGGCCCCCCTGCGGTAGCTTGGGCGCACCCAGTCTTTCCCTTGCGTGACAGGGGAGTCGGTTTGAATGAAGGCGCACCAGTTTATTGCCAAGGTTGCGCTGACGGCCCCGGTGGTCGTTCTGCATAGAGAGGTAGTACCCCGTGATTTCCGAACCCGAATTTCAGGCACTGGCTTCCCAGGGCTTTAACCGCATCCCGCTGATGGCGCAGGCCTTTGCAGATCTGGAAACGCCACTGTCGTTGTATCTCAAGTTGGCACATATGCCGGGCGAGAGTGGTGCAACGGGCGCCGACAGCGGCAAAAACAGCTTTCTGCTCGAGTCCGTGGTGGGCGGCGAGCGTTTTGGCCGTTACAGCTTTATCGGACTGCCGGCGCGCACCCTGTTGCGCTCCAGCGGGTTCGGCGCGGATGCGCGCACCGAGGTGGTGACCGACGGCGTGGTGGTGGAAACGTCCAGCGCCAATCCGCTGGACTTCATCGCCAGCTACCAGAAGCGTTTTAAGGTGGCTTTGCGTCCCGGCATGCCCCGTTTTTGTGGCGGCCTGGCGGGCTACTTTGGCTACGATGCCGTGCGCTACATCGAGAAGAAGCTGGAGGCCAGCTGCCCGCCCGATGCGTTGGGCTGCCCCGACATCCTGTTGCTGCAGTGTGAAGAATTGGCCGTGATCGACAACCTGTCGGGCAAGCTGTATCTGATCGTGTATGCCGACCCCGCCCAGTCCGAGGCCTACTCGCGCAGCAAGCGCCGGCTGCGGGAACTGAAAGACCGGCTGGCGCAGGCGGTAAGCATTCCCGCCGTGAAGCCCACCCCCAGACATCCGGCGCAACGCGACTTTGCCAAGGCCGACTACATCGCCGCCGTGGAGCGGGCCAAGGAGCTCATTGCGGGGGGCGACTTTATGCAGGTGCAGGTGGGCCAGCGCATCAAGAAGCGCTACACCGAGTCGCCGCTAAGCCTCTATCGGGCGCTGCGGTCCCTGAACCCCAGCCCGTATATGTACTACTACCACTTTGGGGACTTTCACGTGGTGGGGGCTTCACCAGAAATCCTGGTGCGCCAGGAGCAAGTGGCCGTTGACGGTGTGATCGAGCAAAAAGTGACGATCCGCCCATTGGCCGGAACCCGTCCACGCGGGGCGACCCCCGAGCTGGACAAGGCGGCCGAGGCAGAGTTGATGGGTGACCCCAAAGAACGCGCCGAGCATGTCATGCTGATCGACCTGGCCCGCAACGACATCGGCCGCATTGCCAGGATTGGCAGCGTGAAGGTGTCAGACGCCTTTTGTGTGGAGCGCTACAGCCACGTCATGCACATTGTGAGTAACGTGGAGGGAACTCTGTTGGGCGGCATGACCAGCATGGACGTTCTCAAGGCCACCTTTCCGGCCGGCACCCTCACCGGAGCGCCCAAGGTGCACGCGATGGAGTTGATCGACCAACTGGAGCCGACCAAACGCGGGCTGTATGGCGGCGCCTGTGGCTACCTGAGTTATGCGGGGGACATGGACGTGGCCATCGCCATCCGAACCGGGATCATCAAGGACCAGACTCTTTACGTGCAGGCCGCCGCTGGTGTGGTGGCCGACAGCGTGCCCGAGCTGGAGTGGAAGGAAACCGAAGCCAAGGCGCGCGCGCTGCTGCGTGCCAGCGAACTGGTTGAAGAAGGGCTGGAGTAACACCATGGGCAAGAAAATCAAATTGTTGATGGTGGATAACTACGACAGCTTCACCTACAACATCGTTCAGTACTTTGGTGAACTCGGTGCCGAGGTAGAAGTCTTTCGCAACGATGAAATCACGGTGCAAGGCATTGCCCAGAGCAATCCTGACCGGTTGGTGGTGTCGCCCGGGCCATGCTCGCCGGCGGAAGCCGGGATTTCGGTGGCTGCGATTCAGCACTTTATGGGCAAGCTGCCGATTCTGGGTGTGTGTCTGGGCCACCAGAGCATTGGCGCAGCGCTGGGCGGCAGAATCGTGCGGGCCCAGCAACTGATGCACGGCAAGACCAGTGTGATTACCACCACGCAGGAGGGGGTGTTTGCCGGGCTGCCCCGGCAGTTCACCGTCAACCGCTACCACTCGCTGGCGATTGAACGCGCAAGTTGTCCAAAAGAGCTGGCCATCACCGCGTGGACCGATGACGGCGAAATCATGGGCGTGCGCCATACCGGTCTGGCCGATGCGGTGCGGATGGAGGGGGTGCAGTTTCACCCGGAATCCATCCTGACCGAGCACGGGCACGCGATGCTGAAGAATTTCTTGTTGTAACCGGTTTGCAGTGTGCTATTAAAATGATAGCTGCTTGCGCATATTTCACGGGGGCTAAAGGCTGAAATGACCAAAAAATTCGTCGACTTGCGCAGTGACACCGTCACACAACCCACCACCGCCATGCGCGCAGCCATGATGGCCGCGCCCCTGGGCGACGATGTGTTTGGCGACGACCCCAGCGTGCAGGCGCTACAGGACAAGATCGCCGGGATGCTGGGCTTTGAAGCCGCGCTGTTCATGCCCACCGGCACGCAAAGCAACCTGTGCGGCCTGTTGGCGCATTGTGAGCGTGGCGACGAGTACATCGTCGGACAGCTGGCCCACACCTACCGCTATGAGGGCGGCGGCGCAGCGGTGCTGGGCAGCATTCAGCCGCAGCCATTGGCACAGGATGCCACCGGCCAGATGGCGCTGGCCGATATTGCCGCAGCCATCAAGCCGGACGATTGCCACTTTGCCCGCACCCGGTTGCTGTGTCTGGAGAACACCTGGAACGGGCATGTCATGCCTGACGCTTATCTGGCGCAGACCACCGGGCTGGCGCGTGACAAGGGTCTGGCGTGTCATCTGGATGGCGCGCGGCTGTTCAACGCGGCGGTCGAGCACGCGGCAGCGGATGCCCTGGTTTTGGTGCCAAATGGTGCTGTAGCCCCGGTGGAGTATGCGCAAGCAGCTATCAATTTAGAAGCGGTCATGGCCCAGGCCCGCCGCATTGCCAGCTACTTTGACAGCGTATCGGTGTGTTTTAGCAAGGGGCTTGGCGCACCCATTGGCTCCGCCCTGTGCGCCAGCAAGGCCCTTATCGCCCGAGCCCATCGCGTTCGCAAAATGGCCGGTGGTGGCATGCGTCAATCCGGGCTGCTCGCGGCAGCCGCTTCGTACGCGCTGGACCATCACCTTGTGCGCCTGACGCATGACCATGCGCTGGCACAGCGGCTGGCCCGGGGGCTTGCGGACGTAGCCGGCCTGCAGGTCCGGTCGGCGCAAACCAATATCGTATTTGTTGATGTCGATCACGGGCGCGGTCCGCAGTTGCTGGACCATTTGAAGGCCCATGGTGTGCTGGCCACCGGGCTGATCGGGTTGCGGTTTGTCACCCATCTCGATGTGGACGCGGCCGGCATCGACCACACGCTGGAATGCATTCATGGCTTTTTTAGCGACCAGCCCTCTGGGCACAGCCAACCATCGGCTCCCGTAGCCGGCGTGTATTGAGCCCGCACGGGCGCTGATGCGCTCGCCCAACGTTTAGAACACAGAAGGAAAACCATGCCCACTCCCCTTGGCCAGATTACCCCGCAGGAGGCCCTGCAGCGCACCATTGAGCACCGTGAAATCTTCCACGATGAGATGCTGCACCTGATGCGCCAGATCATGTCCGGCGAGATGTCGCCCGTCATGATGGCAGCCCTGATCACCGGGCTGCGCGTGAAGAAGGAAACCATTGGTGAAATTTCGGCCGCAGCCGAGGTGATGCGCGAGTTTTCCACCAAGGTGGAGATCGCCGACAAGACCCACCTGGTGGACATCGTGGGCACCGGGGGTGATGGCTCGCACACCTTCAATATCTCGACCTGCTCCATGTTTGTGGCGGCGGCCGCCGGTGCCAAGGTCAGCAAGCACGGCGGGCGCAGCGTGAGCAGCAAGAGCGGCAGCGCCGATGTGCTCGAAGCGCTGGGGCTCAATATCAACCTGTCACCAGCAGCCATTGCCCGGTGCGTCGCCGAGCAGGGCATCGGTTTCATGTTCGCACCGAATCACCACCCCGCCATGAAAAATGTGGCCCCGGTGCGCCGGGAAATGGGCATCAAAACCATCTTCAACCTGCTCGGGCCGCTGACCAATCCGGCCAGCGCGCCCAATATCCTGATGGGTGTGTTTCATGCCGATCTGGTGGGTATCCAGGTGCGCGTCATGCAGCGCCTGGGCGCCGAGCACGCAGTGGTGGTGTACGGGCGTGATGGGATGGACGAAGTGTCACTGGGTGCATCGACCCTGGTCGGGGAACTCAAGGATGGCAAGATCACCGAATACGAAATCCACCCCGAAGACTTTGGCATGGTCATGGCCAGCAACCGTGCGCTCAGGGTCGATACGCCGGAGGATTCACGGGCCATGTTGCAGGGGGTTTTGAACAACCAGCCGGGTGCGCCCAAGGACGTCGTGGTGCTCAACGCCGGTGTGGCGCTGTATGCGGCCAACGTGGCACCGAGCATGATGGACGGCATACAGTTGGCGCGCAAGGCCATCGAATCCGGGGCGGCCAAGGCCAAATTGGAAGCGCTGGTCAAACTCTCGGGTGAACTTGCAGGCTGAAACCTTGTGGGTCAGACCACTCGCGTAGCGATGTGCTCTGACCCCAACAAATTGGAATAAGACATGAGCGATATTCTGGACAAAATTGTGGCGGTCAAGCGCCAAGAGGTGGCCGCTGCATCGAAGCGCAAATCCTTGGCTCTGGTGCGGGCTGATGCCGAGTCGAGGGTGCTGACGCGTGACTTCGTGGGCGCGCTCAAGGCGAAAATCGCGGCAGGCAGACCGGCCGTGATTGCCGAGATCAAGAAGGCCAGCCCCAGCAAGGGTGTGTTGCGTGATGACTTCATTCCGGCAGATATTGCACAGTCATACGCCGAGCATGGTGCGGCCTGCCTGTCGGTGTTGACCGATGTGCAGTTCTTTCAGGG
>JAIPDC010000038.1 GCA_021737865.1 Rhodoferax sp. | reverse complement strand
ACCACCAGCACCTCAACTTCCACGACATCTGGCTTCACTGATTTGAGCGAAGTGGTCAAGGTCAACGAAGACACGACACTGAAAGGTAGCGTGCTCACTGATACCACCAGCGCGAGTGGAACGGTTACCGTAACGACCTACCAGATCGATGGAAATACGACCATCTTCAAAGCAGGCGAAACCGCAACCATGACGGGAGTAGGCTCACTGGTTATCAGCGCGGATGGCAGCTACGTTTTTGTGCCTGTGGCCAACTACAACGGCGCTGTGCCAGTCGTGACCTACACGATGACCGACGGCTCAAATAACGACACGTCAACACTAACCCTGTCGGTCACCGCTGTTAACGACGCTCCAGTCGCTGTGCACGATACCGCAAGCACCATGGCGGGCACGCCGCTTACCGTTTCGGGTACCACACTGCTTATCAATGACAGTGACTTGGATGGCGACCCATTAACATTATTCTCGGTGCAAAACGCCAACCACGGCAGTGTGGCAATGATCGGATCAGATGTAGTGTTTACGCCAACTGCAGGTTACAACGGTGCCGCTTCGTTCGAGTACACCGTCAGCGATGGACACGGAGAGACTTCCACAGCGACGGTGGATGTGAATGTCACCAATGCGCCACCCGTTGCTGTGGCTGACGTGGTCACCGGAACCGCAAACACTCCACTGACGATTGCATCGACAACTTTGCTCAGCAATGACACGGACCCGAACGGCGACCCGCTGACGATCAGTTCGGTGCTTGATGCAACTCATGGCACTGTTGCGCTGGACGGTAACAACGTAATCTTTACTCCCGCAACGGATTACGTGGGTCCCGCATCGTTCAGCTACACCATCTCTGACGGACACGGTGGAACGGCGTCCGCCATAGTCAGCCTTGACTTGTTGAAGGCTGGAACAACGACTGTTGTTTAGTCAGAAAATTAGACGGTAACGATCAGGGTGACGAACTGAGCCCCCCTGATCGACCGACAACTGTTGTGAATGCTTACTGACTGGGCTCGTTCACCGCTGGCCCGGTGGCGCCATCAAAGCCCACCGACCCCAGCGCCTTCAGATCGACCTCGTTGGTGACGCCTTCGGCAATCACCTTCAAGCCGATGCTGTGGGCGATGGTTGACAGCCCCTTCAGGAACGCCTGGTTGCCGGCGTTGCCGTCCAGACCACGCACGAAACTGCCGTCCACTTTAATATAGTCCAGACCCAGATCGTGCAGCCGGCCAATCTCGCTGAACTGGCGCCCAAAGTGCTCCAGACCCAGCTTGCAGCCCACACCGCGCAAGTCATTGCACAACGCCTTGAATGCATCGAAATGCGCCAAGGCGCCCGACTCGGCCACTTCCAACCACAGACGCTGAGCGCCTGCGCGATGCTTCAGCAGTTTGTGCAAACTGGTGCGGAATTCGGCAAGGTGGATGGAGCTTGCAGACAGATTGATGGCCAAACCAGTCAGTTGTGGCTTGGCTTCCAACTCATCCAGCCCCAATGCGACAGCGGCCAGATCCAACTGTGGCGTCAACTTCAGCCTTTCGGCCACCGGTAGAAATTTCCCCGCGGGCTGCCACTCGCCGTGTTCGTCAAACATCAAACGCAATGGACACTCCCGATGAATCAGTCTTCCATCCAGTGACAACACCGGGAACGACACCAACCGCACCCACTTCTGGTCCAACGCACGATGGATCAGCTTGGACCACTCTTCGGTACTCTTGGGTGCATCGTCTGCGATATGTAAATTCACCACGCGCATCCCGCTCGCCCCATCGGCCTCAACGGCTGCCAGGGCCATGTCAACTTGCGCCAAAATGGTTTCCACCTCGACACCCGGCGGAAAATTGCCGCAACCAAGCCATGTGCTGGGGCGATCTGGCAAGTAGACCGAAGCCTCTCGGGTAAGCGCCTGAAACAGTTGCTGTGCCACCTCTTGCGGCGACTCCAACTCTGGCACAAGTACGGCAAAGTCCGCGCCATTCAACCTTGCGGCAAGGGCATCGGGGCACTGCTGGGCAATGGACACCAAGCCGCGACTGAATGCACGAAGTAGTTGATCCGTATCTTTACGCCCCAATGACTGATTGACGGTCGCCAGGTTCGCCACCCTAGCAATGAAAACAGTGCCTCCGGTCGAATGCTCAGCCTGCACAGTGTCCCGTAAACGCGCCATAAAATTACTACGATTGGCCAAGCCAGTTAACGTGTCGCAGTTGGCTTCACGACGCACACCTTCAAGCCGCTTGGCCTCGTCATCAAACATGGCTTTGAGTCTTGCAACTGTCACGTTCATGGCCCGCGCCAGCTTTTTCAACTCTGGCACAGTAGGCTCGTCCATCGTGACAAAGCGCCGTTCGGTAATGGCCTGCGCTTGGTCGATGACGGCATTCAGGGGTTTGCGCAACCTTCGCAAGACCAGGGTGCTCATGTACCCACCCGCCAGACCCGCCAATGCCAATGCCAACACCATTTCCTGGGTGCTCTTCCACAGGGCAGCATAAGCAAAGCGGCTCTGGCTAATCAGTGTGACGACCCCGAACTGTTTCCAGCCACTTGAAATTTGAGCTTGCCCGGCCTGGGCATGGATGGGCAACAAACGTGCAAACCAGGATGGCGCACCCAGATTCGTATCAGACCCCAAACGCTCCGAGATGACTTTTCCCTGCGGATTCGTAACGCGCACCAGTTCGTAGTGCCCGCCATCGAACAAGGAAGCCACCACAAGTTCGACAGTCACCTCATCCGGATTGCTTTGACTCAAGGAAAGAGCCAGCGCTGTGGCATTGTCCGTATTCTTGATGGAAAGTTGAGACTCCAGATAGGCCCGTGCACTCAGCATGGAAACCAGCAGACTGCCCGCCAGCGCCATAAGCGTGCTGGCAATGATGGCAAGCCACAATTGACGAAACATAGACATTTTTTGGTTTCCTTAAATCGGCACTAGGCTCACTCGAATCCTTCTGCGCGGGCACGTTTCAACAAATCCTCCCACCGCGACAGCCGCCCCGTACCGGCAGCCGGCGTTGCCTCTTTTCCCGATACTCCAGTGAACACCCCTTCACTGTTGAAACTGAATACCGGAGCCAGATCCGGCCTGCGCGAAGCTGGGCGAATATCGCCGATCAGGTTGTCCAAAACCAAGGGCTCGGCCTCCGGCTGCGCATAGTAGGCCAAGACCATATGAGCCTGCGGGGCCACTGCATCCGTCGAACCGGTCTTGGCCCGCACGTAAATGAGTCGAAGCTTCTCCGGCGCCACGCCTACTTCCTTCAGCGAGTAGTACTTGGCTATTGAGAAGTCTTCACAATCGCCCGCCCCCAATCCGAGGGTTTCGAGCGGCGTAGCCCAATAGTCGGGCTGATTCCAGACCACTGCATCTTCGGCAAATTTGATCTGTCGGTTAAAAAAATCATTGACCCGCTTCAACCGCTCGATATCTGACCCGCTGCGTGCAGCCTGTAGCATGCTTTGCCAAGCGGCGAACCGAACGGCCACACCATTTCCCCAGCGCTGCGAAAACGTCGCAACCAAGCGATCGAAGTCAGCGCCGCCATAGGCCTGCCCCAGCCAGAAAACACAGGCGAGCAACGCCGCGCTGACAAGCCGGCTCAGCCCACGCCGCATTCGATCCACATTCCACAATCTGACAAATATCGTAAAAGAGCACACACGGTTAGTCCGAATCAGCACCAACCGGAACCGTGTAATTTTCCACAAAACCTCTCATTTTTGGGTTCAATCTCGTTCAAGTTGCAGCAACGGCGAAGTTTTTCAAAGAAAATGGTAACAGCTTGCAACAGCCAACATTCATGGCAAATTTTCGGCCGCTGGCCGATACGCTAGCCAAAACCCAGAAAGCTTCTACGTAGTATGCCCAAGTTAACCACCATCAGTTGTGCCGTACTCATTGCAACCACCGGGTTGAGCCTGGGTGCGTCCGCGCAACAGTCACCTGGCTCTGTCAAGGAAGCGATTGAACGGGCTATCCTGCAAAACCCGGAAGTCAAACTGCGTTTCCACAACCTGGAAGCAGCCAAAGCCGAGCGAAAGGTTGGCGAAGGCGGTTGGTTGCCACGCATTGACCTTGAAGTCGCGGGCGGCTCGTATGAAACAAAAACTCCTGCTCTCAGTTCTACGCTGGGATACTCCGGCAACCGGGCTTCGTTGCAACTACGCCAAACCCTGTTTGATGGTTTTGCCACACTGAATGAAACCCGGCGCCTAAGCTACGCGCAGCAAACGTCGTATTTTGAATTACTGTCGGCCAGCAATCAGACCGCACTGGAGACCGCACGCGCGTACATCGATGTGTTGCGCTATCGTGAACTGGTTCAACTCGCTGCAGACAACTTTACAACCCACCAGGAGGTGCATGACCGGCTGAGCCAAAAGGTCACCGCCGGTGTCGGCCGCAAAGTCGACCTAGAACAAGCCGCAGGCCGCATGTCTCTAGCTGAATCCAACTGGATCACTGAAAGCAGCAATCTGCACGATGTCTCGGCCCGATACCAACGGTTGGTTGGCGCGGTACCGGCACCGACCTTGGCCCCTGTAGAGTCTATGGGCGCAACACAAAAAACCGGTGCGACTTTTCTGACCGAAGCAGTTCGCATGAATCCCGACTTCCTGGCGGCCGTTGCAACGATTCGGGGTTACCGCTCCGACTCCAGCGTGCGACGCTCAGCCTATGCTCCCACCATTGAATTGCGCGCGCGTCAGAGCTTCGAATCCAACCAGAATGGCGTCAATGGTGATTACCGCGACACCGCCCTGGAATTGGTTCTCAACTACAACCTGTACCGCGGAGGGGCAGACAAAGCGCGCGTCAACCAATATGTGGCAAAACTTGGCAGCGCCTACGATTTGCGCGACAAGGCGTGCCGGGACATTTGGCAAACAGGTGAAATCGCACTGAATGACTCACAAAAACTGACCGCTCAGATCAGGCTGCTGGCACAGCACGAGTTATCGACTTCGAAAGCCCGTCAAGCGTACCAACAGCAGTTCGACATCGGTCAGCGCTCCTTGCTGGACCTGCTGGACACGGAAAATGAGCTTTACCAGGCACGCAGGGCATTGTCCAATGCGGAGTATGACCTTCAGTTGTCTTCCATCCGCACACTCGCAGCATCAGGCACCTTGTTGGGAGCCTTGAAGTTACAGCCTTTGTCGAAAGATGGGCCTGAAACTTCCGGTAATACGCAAGAGGATGACGAGTTGATGCAGTGCGACAACCAGGTCCCGGCAACGCCAGTGCTGGACCGCAACTTCAGTTCGCGCCCGGCCAATTTGCCGGTGGAGCCAGCCAAGCCTGTGACCACCGTAGCACCTGTGCCTGCCATACCGGTCCAACCGGTCTCTGACTGTGTTGAATTGCCCAAGGTGGTCGATGATTGGCTCAGCGCATGGAACCGCAAGGACCTTGCTACCTACTTGACTACCTACTCTGACAGCTTCGTGCCGGCCAACAAAATGACACGAAAGCAATGGGAAGCCATGCGCAAGTCACGCATCACCAAGCAGGGTGATCTTCAGATTGCGATTGGCAAGGTGGTACCGGTCCAGTGCGATGCCAAGACGGCAGAAGTCTCGTTCCCTCAGGAGTACGGATCAACCGACTACAAAGACAAGGTTGAAAAAACCCTGTCCCTGGAAAAGATCAAGGGCATTTGGAAGATCACCAAGGAAACCGTCACCAAAGGTCGGACCTACTGATTGTTCGTTAACGCAGACTGTTGGCCACCGTCAGCAGCCCGATGAGCAAAGGCTGGTGCAGCAGGTACCAGCTCAGGCTCCAGCGACCCACCCAGGCAAGCTGCGCTGCAGGGGCTACGCTGCCCTTGAGGGCCAATTTTTCCAGCCAACCTCTGGAAAGCGCCAACTGACCGCCAGCCATACCCCACCACACCACGCCCAACCAAGGCAAGACAGGAACATAGTCCTCGGTGACCGGTTTGTGGCTGATCAGACCCAGCCAGTTCAGGAACTTGGCATCCATTGCGGTGGGCAAATGCAACGCCGCGTGCAGTTCCGGTGCGAAGCCCCCCACCAGCACCGCGCACAAGCCCGTCAACCACAACCACGACCCCCACGCAGCGGTTGCCCTACACACAATCAGCATGAGCGCGATGCCGTGCAGCACCCCAAAATAAATCCAGCTATTGGGAAACATCAGCGCCGAGCCTGCGCTGACGGCCAGTGCACACACAGCGATTTGCGCCCACCGCCGCCAAAATCGCGACCAGGTTTGCCCCGCCTGGACTGCCATGGCCTGACCAAAGCCGGCGCAAAACAGGAACACACTCAAGATACAAGTTCGCTGAACGGTCCAGACCGGGTCGCGGTAAAAGTCCTGGTGGACAAAACCAAAGTGACTCAGGTCAAATGCAAAATGGAATGCCGTCATCCACAGCACGGCAACGCCGCGCAGGACGTCCAAAAACGGTTCACGGTCCGGCGTCGACGCCGAGTCACCGACAGAGGCCATTTCGTCGGTGACTGGTGACAAGCCCGCAGGCGCATTCCTCCGTCGAAGACGAGCCATCACTTGCTCAGTGGGGGCAATTCCAACGTCATTTGCGCTGGGCCATCCGCACCCGCTGCCAGAACGGCGCGCCGACCGGCCACGGACTGCAGCACCAGGTTGTCGGCCACCGTCGCGCCAATGGCGTAGGGCTTGGCCGGTTTGCCGTCGACCGATATCAGCGCCGCACCACCGCGTGTACCCTCAGCCAGCACGCCCAGCAAGACAAAAGGGGTGCGACCGGAATTGGCCGATCCTGGGCTGGCCGCTGACGCCTCTTTGCCGCCACCCAAAGCACGGGCGACAGACTGCAGATCGATCGGCACCAAGACGGACGAGGCCGCCGGCGCTGCAATCGATACACTGTGGGATTGCGTACTCTTCAGCACCCAATAGGTTGCACTGAGTGCCGCCAGCGCGGCCAATGCGAAAGTAACCGCCCTGGCGCCCCCGGTTTGGATAGCGTTTGTTTGCATAGCGCGATTATGATTGACTCGACCATGAACCCACGACATTCCCCCCCCCTGACACGCATGCATTCGTTACGCCACCGCCTCGCCAAAGGTTTTACTTTGATCGAGCTGATGGTGGTGCTGGTCATCATCGGCGTGCTGGCGGCGCTGATCGTTCCCAACGTGCTCGACCGCGCCGACGATGCCCGCACCACGGCCGCCCGCACGGACGTCAACAACCTGATGCAGGCTCTGAAGCTCTACAAACTCGACAACCAGCGCTACCCGACAGCGGCCCAGGGTTTGCAGGCCCTGCTGGCGAAGCCCGCCGAGGGGCCCATCCCGACCAACTGGAAACATTACCTGGACAAACTGCCCAATGACCCCTGGGGCCGGGCCTATCAATACTTGAATCCGGGCGTTCACGGCGAAATCGATGTACTTTCTTTTGGCGCAGACGGCCAACCAGGGGGTGAAGGCAAAAATGCGGACGTCGGTAGCTGGGAGTAATTTCAATAGGGGCTTCACCCTGCTGGAGTTACTGGTCGTCATCACCATCATGGCGATTGCTACGGCAGGTGTCAGCCTGGCACTGCGCGACTCTGCCCAAACCCTGCTGGAGCGCGAGGCGCAGCGTCTGGCAGCACTGCTGGAGTCGGCCCGCGCCCAATCGCGCATGACGGCAAACCCGATCCGCTGGCGTGCGAATGAAACCGGGTTCTCGTTTGAGGGGTCCACACAATCATCTTTGCCCTCTGCCTGGCTGGGGCCCGATGTGCGTGCCGTGACGGATGGCGCCATCGTGCTGGGGCCCGAGCCTATCATCGGACCCCAGCGCATTCGACTCACCTCGCTTTCCGATCCGGCACGCAGTCTGACGCTTGCCACCGACGGCCTTCGACCCTTCTCGGTGAGCGCGGATACTGACGCGGCTCCCGGCACGCCATGAGGAGGCGCCCAAGCCAACGGCCGCCACGCCGGGGGTTCACCCTGGTCGAGGTGCTGGTCGCACTCGGCATCGTGGCGGTGGCGCTGGCGGCCGGCGTGCGAACTTCGGCGGCACTGACACGCAATGCCGAGCGCCAAACCGATGTATTACTGGCCCAGTTGTGCGCCGAAAACGCCCTGGTCGGTGTTCGACTGTCCAAGCAGATGCCAGCAATAGGCGACAACACCGCCGTATGTGAGCAGGCTGGCAGAAGCCTGGGCGTCACGCTGTCCGTGCGTGCCACGCCCAACCCCAACTTCATGCGTGTGGAAGCGCTGGTCGCCAGCGAAGAAACGCCACTGCTCTCGCTATCAACCGTGGTAGGCCGATATTGATGAAGATGCGCGGCTTCACGCTGATCGAGTTGCTGGTGGCCATTGGGGTGATGGCGCTCATGGCCGGGTTGAGTTGGCGTGGTCTGGACGGCATGGCCCGAACGCAGTCGCAATTGTCGCAACGTGCCGACCAGGTCATGGCGCTGCAGTCCGGGCTGGCGCAATGGACGGCAGACCTGGACGCATTGGTGCAGTTGCCCGGCACATCCGCACTGGACTGGGATGGCCGCGCCTTGCGCATCACACGGCGCAGCAGTGCTGCAAGCGGCGACGGAATTCTGATCGTGGCCTGGACCCGCAGAAATGTGGACGGCACGGGCCAATGGTTGCGCTGGCAATCTGCGCCCGTCACAACACGTGGAGCGCTACAGAATGCCTGGTCCTCCGCAGCCCAATGGGCGCAAAACCCGAGCCAGGCACTGAAACAATACGAGGTGCCCATCGCCGTGCTGGACGAGTGGAAAGTTTTCTATTTTCGAGCCGATGCCTGGACCAACCCTTTGTCCAGCGACGGCGCACCGCCACCACCCGGTGGCGACAAGGCCACCGGCGCCGACCTCAACCTGCCCGACGGCGTGCGCCTGGTGCTGACACTGCCCGCCAGCGGTGCAATTGGCGGCACCATCACCCGTGACTGGGTGCGCGTTTCGCTCGGTGGTGGCAAATCGTGAAAACCCGCCAAACCGGAGCCGCCCTGCTGACCGCGATGCTGACGGTGGCACTGGTAGCCAGTATGGCAGCCGCCGCTCTATGGCAGCAGTGGCGCGGCGTGGAGGTCGAAACCGCGGAACGCACCCGCACGCAGTCGCTCTGGGTTCTGACTGGCGCGCTGGACTGGGCGCGTCTGATCCTTCGCGAAGATGCACGCTCGGGTGGCGCAGACCACTTGGGTGAGCCTTGGGCGGTTCCGCTGGAAGAGGCCAGGCTGTCGACGTTTCTGGCGACCGACAAAAACAACACGGCCGACACGACAGAGACCGTTTCCCAAGTGTTCCTGTCAGGGCGCATCACCGACCTGCAGGGCCGCATGAACGTGCTCAACCTGGTGGAAAACGGCAAAGTATCCGCGCCGTGGCAGCGCTCATTTTCGCGCTTGTTCGCCCAATTGGGGCTCCCCAGCGCTGAACTGGCCGCAGTTGCCGAAAACCTGCGCTTTGCCCAGGACAACACCGCCGAGAACGGATCCTCCGCCTTGGCGCCGCTGATGCCCCAGCGCGTCGACCAGCTGCGCTGGCTGGGACTTTCCGAGAGCAGCCTGGCCAGGCTGGGGGCCTACATCACCGTGCTGCCGGTGCGCACGCCGGTCAATCTCAACACCGCCAGCGTCACGGTGCTGTACGCCTGCATTCCCACGCTCGACCTGGAGCAGGCCCAGCGCCTGGCCAGCAGTCGCCAAACCGGGCACTTTCGCACGCTGGCCGATGCTGCCAAAGTCGTGACAGGCATTGCAGGCGAACTGGCCGACGGGCAACACAGCGTGAGTTCACGCTTTTTTGAGGTGCAAGGACGGTTGCGGCTGGACCAGACCGTGGTTGAAGAACGGTCGGTCGTGCAGCGAGAGGGCCTCAGCGTAAAGACTTTGTGGCGCGACCGTGGTGGCCAGGGCGCGCAGACCGCCCCTCTACAATGACACTGCCTAAAAAAAAGCATGTCCACCCTGATCGTCACCCTCCCCACCAGCTTGCCCACGGCGACGACGCCTTGCTGCACGGTGCTGACGGAGGACGGCCGGACAGTGAAGCAGCAAAACGAGGCGCCGCTGTCGCTGTGGCCAAGCGTGGCCGGCGGGGAGATTGTGGCCATCGTGCCGGCAACCCAACTATCTTGGCACCATCTGGATTTGCCAAAAGGCACCCTGGAGCGCAGTTTCTTTCGGGACGGTAGCACGTCGCGTTTGCGTGCGGTCATCGACGGGTTGATCGAAGACCGTTTGCTGGACGAACCCGAACAACTGCATTTTGCAATTGAACCCCGAGCGCAGGCCGGCGCCCCCACTTGGGTGGCCGCATGCGACCGCGCCTGGCTCAATGCCTGGCTGGCGGCGCTGGAGCAAGCCGGCAAAACGGTAACCCGCATCGTGCCGGAATTGGAACCCGCTGCAACAAATGCAGCGGTGCCCACGACACTGCACATCGTCGGCACCCCGGACAGCGCCCAAATCCTGAAAAGCAGTGCAGCGGGTGTCAATGTCTTGCCGCTTGCTGGAGTATCGGCTGCTCTCGTTACCAATGGTGCGGAAAGCAAAACTCCACCCATCGTGGTGGCGGAGCCGGCCGTAGCCGGACTCGCGGAACAGTATTTCACCGGCGGTGTGGCCTTGCAGACCGCAGCACAGCGCGCACTCAATGCCTGCGGATCGGCGTGGGACTTGGCGCAATTCGAACTGCTGCGCAGCCGCCGCATGCGTACCAAGAAACGCTTGACCAGCTGGTGCGCCACCCTGCTGCATGCACCCCAGTGGAAGCCGGCGCGTTGGGCTTTTGCTGCCCTGGTGGCGGTCAATCTGGCCGGCCTGCAAGCATGGGCCTGGAAGGAACAGTCTGCTATCAGTGCCAAACGTAACGCAATCCGCGACGTCCTCACCAGCACCTTTCCGGAGGTACGGGTAGTAGTCGACGCGCCACTGCAAATGCAGCGTTCGCTAGCCAGCCTGCAGCGTCAAAACGGTATTGCCTCCGGCGCGGACATGGAGGAAATGTTGGGACGATTTCAGGCTGCAGCCCCCGAAATAGGTGCGCCAGCAGCTATTGAATTTATAGCAGGAGAGTTGCTGTTGAAGCTGACCACGACAGTCGGTGTCGACGTCCCTGGCATCAACGCACGGATGCAGGCCTACGGCTACGCTGTGCAAACCCGTGGCGACAGTCTGGTCATCAAGCAGGAGTCAAGGCCATGACCCGGTCGTCCACCCACACGGTCGCAACGCGGCTGGGCCCGCTTCACGCCCGCTGGATGCAGTTGGCGTCGCGGGAAAGGTCCATGCTGCTGATCGCTCTTTCAGTCGTTTTGCTTGCCATGACATGGCAACTGCTGCTGGGGCCGGCTCTGCAAACCCTGCGCACCGCCTCGGCACAGGCCCAGGTTCTGGATACGCAACTTCAGCATATGCAGTCGCTACAAGCGCGGGCGAAAGCCCTGCAACAGCAGGCACCACTGGGATACGACGACGCTGTGCGCGCTTTAAACCTGGCGACCAAACAAACCCTGGGGGCCACCGCACAAATCAACATCAGCGGCGAACGCGCCAGCGTCACACTGCAGGCCACCAGTGCCGACGCACTGGCACAGTGGCTGGCACAGGTGCGCCTGAACGCGCGCTCGACTCCGGTTGAAGCCCGCCTGACCCGCATCGCAGCGCCCGCTGGCGTCGCCTGGTCGGGTGTGCTGGTTATGGGCCTGCCAGAGCGGTGAAGGCCATGGCACGCACCCCTTTTGGCGTAGCACAGGCCAGCCCTCCTTGGCGCACGGCAGCGGCAGGCGCGCTCCTGGGGCTGGCCGTGGGCACCGTGGTTTTTGCACCCGCTAGCTGGCTGGCCGCTGTAATCAGCACCACCAGCGGCCAGCGGGTAAGCCTGTCTGGCGCGCAGGGCAGCATCTGGCAAGGCTCGTCGCAACTGGCGTTGTCCGGTGGCGTAGGCAGCGATCAGGCGGTTGCCCTGCCGGGGCAGATTCATTGGCAGCTTCGTCCAATTTGGGCTGGCCTGCGTATTTTTGTCAACGCAGATTGCTGCACCCGCCAGCCTCTGGAACTGCAAGCCAGCGTGACAGGCCTCAACGCCATGCGTCTGCAGCTGGGCAACGGCCAGTCCCAATGGCCTGCTGGCCTGCTGGCAGGCTTGGGAACACCCTGGAATACCGTCCAGCCCCAAGGTCAACTGGTCGCCACCAGCCAGGATGTGGCGATCGAGTGGGTGCCGGGGCGCATCAGCTTGTCCGGGCGTGTGCAGGTGGATGCATTACACGTTTCCTCGCGCCTGTCGACCCTGTCGCCCATGGGCAGCTACCGCGTCACGCTGCAAGGCGGGCCCGAACCCAGCCTCCAACTGGCCACACTCGCCGGTAGCCTGCAGTTGTCGGGCCAAGGGCAATGGTTAGGGCAGCGCTTGCGCTTTCATGGCGTAGCCAGCGCAGCGCCCGAGCGCGTCGAGGCGCTGTCCAATCTTCTGAATATTGTGGGCCGGCGCGATGGCGCGCGCTCACTCATCACGGTAGGCTAATTGTGAAACATCGTCCTATGAACACACCACCCTTTGCACGCCAGCGATATGCTATTGTTTTGGTAGCTACTTACGCACTATTGACGGGGGCTGCAGGCATTTTTTCTGTAAATTCCTGGGCGCAAACCAGCTCTGCGGCAGGGTCTGCTGGCGGCGTCAAAAGTGGCGCGCCCATCACACTGAACTTTACCAATGCCGAGATCGACGCCGTGGCCCGCACCATGGCCACGCTGACCGGTCGCAACGTGGTGGTGGACCCGCGCGTCAAGGGCACCCTCACGCTGACCACTGACAAGCCTGTCAGCCCGGCGCAGGCCTACAGCCAGTTTCTGGCCGTGCTGCGCCTGCAGGGCTTCACCGTGGTGGACGCCGCCGGGCTGGACAAGATCGTGCCCGAGGCCGATGCCAAACTGCAGAGTGGCGCCGTGTTTGACAGCCCGCAGATCACAGGCAGCCAGATTGGCACGCAGATTTTCAAGCTCAATTTCGAAAATGCCAACAACCTGCTGCCCATCCTGCGCCCGCTGATCAGCCCCAACAACACCATCAACGTCAACCCGGGCAACAACTCGCTGGTCATTACCGACTATGGTGACAATCTGCGCCGCATTGCCCAGATCATCGCCGCGATGGATGTGTCCAACGCGACCGACGTCGAAGTGATCTCGCTCAAACACGCCATTGCGGTCGATCTGGCGCCTTTGGTGCTGCGACTGATCGAGTCCGGCGGCGGGGTGTCCGGCGTTCCCGGCGGACAAGCCGACGGTTCGTTCAAGACCACGCTGGTGGCCGAGCCCCGCTCCAACACCCTGATCCTGCGCGCAGCCAACCCGGCACGCCTGGCGCTGGCCAGATCGCTTGTCGAACGCTTGGACCAGCCCGGTTCGCAAAGCGCCACCGGCAACATCTACGTGGTGTACCTGAAAAACGCCGAAGCCACCAAGCTCGCCGCCACACTGCGCGCTGCGGTTTCCGGTGAGGCGCGCAGCGGGGCCACAACAGCCACGGCCGGCTTGGCCGGTGCAGCAACCGCCGCAGCCGGCGCCACCACGACGGCCACAAGCCAGTCCTCCACCGGCGGACAAATCCAGGCCGATGCGGCCACCAACTCACTCATCATCACCGCGCCCGAGCCCCAGTACCGCCAATTGCGTGCCGTGATCGACAAGCTCGACGCCCGCCGCGCCCAGGTCTACGTGGAAAGCCTGATTGCCGAGGTCAATGCCGACAAAGCCGCCGAATTCGGCATCCAGTGGCAGGGCGCCCTGGGGCAAAACGGCGATGCCAATGTGGGTATTCTGGGTACCAATTTCAAAATTGGCGGCACCAACATCATCGACCTGGCCACCAAAGCACTGACCGGTGGTTCAACCCTCTCCACCGGTGGCAACTTCGCCGTGGCGCACCAGACCAATGGCGTTTATGTGCTGGGCTTTCTGGCGCGCTACCTGCAGGCCAATGGCGACGGCAACATCCTGTCCACTCCCAACCTGCTGACACTGGACAACGAAGAGGCCAAAATTGTCATCGGACAGAACGTGCCGTTCGTGACCGGCCAGTACACCAATTCCGGCACAACCGGCGGCACCGTCAACCCGTTCCAGACCATTGAGCGCAAAGATGTGGGGTTGACGCTGCGGGTCAAGCCGCAAATCAGCGAGAACGGCACGGTCAAGCTGACCATCTTCCAGGAAGTTTCCAGCGTGCAGGCATCGTCGGTCAACTCGACCACCGGCTTGATCACCAACAAGCGCTCCATCGAATCGAACGTGCTGGTGGGCGACGGCTCCATCGTCGTGCTGGGCGGCTTGCTGCAGGATGAATACTCCGGCAACCAGGAGAAGGTGCCCGGCCTGGGCGACATCCCCCTGTTTGGCAACCTGTTCAAGGGCGAAACCCGCAGCCGCAAGAAGACCAATCTGATGGTATTCCTGCGCCCGGTCGTGGTGCGCGATGCGGCCGCATCCGATGCGCTGTCGCTCGACCGCTACGAGGCCATGCGTGCAACCCAGCAGCGCGCACAGCCGCAAAATAGTGTGGTTGTCCCGATCAATGAAGCCCCGGTATTGCCCGAAGCGGGACCGGCCAAAGTCAAGCAATAACCATGGGCTCCGCGGTGCAATATCCCTTGCCCTATGCCTTCGCACGCGGCCACGAGTTGCTACTGGAGGATGAGAACGGTGCGCTGACACTGTGGCTGCATGGACTCGACTCCGAGGCCACCCGCAGCGCGGTCAGTGAAGTGACGCGCAAGTTTGACGTGCAGCATGTGCAAACCGAATCCCCCGAATTACTCCGTCAGCGCATCAGCGCCGCCTACGCCCAAAGCGAGTCCAGTGCGGCCACCGTCATCAGCGAGGTGGAGGCCGACGTCGACCTCTCGCGCATGATGCAAGCCCTGCCCGCGATCGAGGATTTGCTGGAAACGTCCGACGACGCGCCCATCATCCGCATGCTCAACGCTCTGTTGACACAGGCCGCGCGCGACGGCGCCAGCGACATCCACATCGAACCCTACGAGCGCCATTCCAGCGTGCGTTTCCGGGTGGACGGCTCCCTGCGTGACGTGGTGCAACCCAACCGGGCCCTGCACGCTGCCTTGATCTCGCGCCTCAAAATCATGGCCGACCTCGACATCGCCGAGAAGCGTATGCCCCAGGACGGTCGGATCTCACTGCGCATCGGCACCCGCGGGGTCGACGTGCGCGTCAGCACCCTGCCCAGTGCGCACGGCGAGCGCGCGGTGTTGCGCTTGCTGGACAAGAGCGGCGGCAAACTCAGCCTGGAGTCGGTAGGGATGCAAGGTGATGTGCTGCAACGCTTTGAGCAGCTGGTGGCCCAGCCCCACGGCATCATTCTGGTGACCGGTCCGACCGGCTCGGGAAAAACCACCACGCTGTACGCCGCGCTGCAAAAGCTCGACACCCGCCGGCAAAACATCATGACGGTGGAAGACCCCATCGAGTACGAACTGGCCGGCGTGGGGCAAACCCAGGTCAATGCCAAGATCGACCTCGACTTTGCCAAGGCCTTGCGCGCCATCCTGCGCCAGGACCCGGACGTGATCATGATCGGCGAAATTCGTGACTTCGAGACTGCGCAGATTGCGATCCAGGCCTCACTCACGGGGCACCTGGTGCTGGCTACGCTGCACACCAATGATGCCGCCAGCGCCGTGACGCGCCTGACCGACATGGGAATTGAGCCCTTCCTGCTGAGTTCCTCGCTGCTGGGGGTACTGGCACAACGCTTGCTGCGCAAGTTGTGCACAAGCTGTCACGGAGCGGGCTGCGCCGCATGCGGCAGCACGGGCTACCAGGGGCGCACCGGTGTATTTGAATTGCTGGTCACCAACGACGCCATCCGCGCACAAATTCACCACCAGGCGTCGGAAGCCGACATCCGCGCGGCCGCCATCGCCGGCGGCATGACCTTGATGCGCGAGGATGGAGAGCGCTTGGTCCAGATGGGTATCACCTCGCGCGAGGAACTGGTGCGCGTCACACGGGACTGACGGCTGCGCTTCACGCTCTGGCCAGACACAATTGGCCCGAATTTAGCGTCTTACTTTGACTTTATTTTTATCGCGTGCAGCCCAGAATCGGGGCCATCGAGGAATCCCTATGTCACTTCAATACCAACTCAAGCAAGGCAACTACCACCTCTACGACCTGAGCACGCCGCCCAGCCGGGTCACGGGCGAGCACCGCTTGCGTCTTATGACAGACACGGTGGCCATTGCCTTTGATGTGCACACCGGCAAGCTACATGAACACGGCAACCCCGTGCGCATCCAGTCCTGGGCCAGCAATACCCGGCGTCGGTTGCGCGCAGCCGGTGAGATTGACAGCGCCAACAGCATCGTGGTGGTGTCAGGCCCGCTGCCGGTGGACGAAATCAACAAATGCCTGCGCATCAACGGTTATTGCCGCAACCTGTTTCACCGCTTGCCCAACCTGCCGCACGGCAAACGCCTGCCGCACTGAGCGCCAGAGCGATGGCGGCGCAATCAGCGGCTAACATCGCTCCATGCCCGCTTACACCTTTGAAGCCCTCGACGCCACTGGCAGCACCCGCAAAGGCGTGATCGAGGCCGAATCGGCCAAAGCCGCACGCGCCTTGCTGCGGGCGCAAACGCTGGTTCCGATGGTCATTCAGCCCGTAGGCACTGGATCTGGTGGTGCAGCCGGGGCCGGCGCATCGGCCACTGACACCACCTTGTGGAGCTCGCGCGTATTCAACGCCACTGCGCTGGCCATCTGGACGCGCCAGATTGCGGGGCTGGTGTCGTCCGGGCTACCGCTGGAACGTGCGCTCACCGCTTTGTCCGAAGAGTCCGACGACGAGCGCCAGCGCAACCTGGTGGCCGCCCTGCGCGCCGAAGTTAATGGCGGCACCGCCTTTGCGACGGCGCTGGCACAACACCCGCGCGAGTTTTCCACCACCTACTGTGCCGTGGTCGGTGCAGGTGAGCACAGCGGTAACCTGGGCCTGGTGCTGGAGCGATTGGCGGATGACCTGGAGCAAAGCCAGGCGCTCAAATCCCAGTTGATCGGGGCCGCGCTGTACCCCGCCATCGTGACCCTGGTGGCCATCACCATCGTGATGTTTTTGCTGGGCTACGTGGTGCCCCAGGTGGCCGAGGTATTTGCCGGCAGCAAGCGCGCGCTGCCTTTGCTGACCGTGATCATGCTGGGGCTGGGCAACTTTGTCCGCAACCAGGGTTGGCTGATGCTGATTGCTCTTATTTTGATAGCTGGTTGCGCCCGTCTGGCGTGGGCTAGCGCTGCATTTCGTGAAAAATTTGACGCCGCTTGGCTGAACCTGCCCGTTTTGGGCAAATTATCCCGCGGCTACAACGCGGCCCGTTTTGCCAGCACGCTGGCCATGCTGGCCGCTGCCGGTGTGCCCATCCTCAAGGCGCTTCAGGCGGCAGCCGACACGCTGTCCAACCGGGCCATGCGCGCCGATGCACTGGATGCCCTGGTGCTGGTGCGCGAAGGCGCGCCATTGGCATCCGCCATGGCGCAAAAAAAGCGTTTTCCGGGCCTGCTGGCCATGTTTGCCCGTCTGGGCGAGCAAACCGGCCAATTGCCCTTGATGCTGGAGCGCGCCGCCCGTCAACTGGGCACCGAAGTGCAGCGTCGCTCCATGCAGCTGGCAACGCTGCTGGAGCCCCTGCTGATCGTGACCATGGGGCTGGTGGTGATGCTGATCGTGCTGGCCGTGTTGCTGCCCATCATCCAGCTGAACCAGTTGGTACGCTAAGACGCTGAGAGCGAGTGCGGCAGAGCGTTCTGCGCAGGTCAAGGAGGAGCCCGCGCAGCGGGCGGGGGACACGGAGCAGAACGCTCTGCCGCCCTCGCTCTGCTCTCAATAGGTCTAACCCGGCGGGTCAATCTTGCGCACAAAGGCCAGCGCCACCCGTGGGGTCGCGTTGAGCAATTGGGCGATTTCGTCCACATCGTCCGGGATGGCGGGGTTGTTCCAGCCGTCTGCGGTGTGCCGCGCCAGGCGCACTGCCAGCACCACATTGCGAACAATCGACTGCTCGGCATGGCGGTTGTCACTGATGCGCACCAGCAACTCGGGCAAGCGCCACAGTTTCATCAGGTTCTGGCGCAGATCGTCGAGTTCGATATTGAGCACGCTGCGCTGCACGGTGGCCGTGCGCAGTGTGTGGTCGGCCCGCTGCAACTCAACAATGTGTTGTTGCAAGGTGGGTGCGTGGCACCACATCAGCATTTCGGCAAAGTCATACAAGAACGCGGCCAAGCGGATCACGCCGACATCGGTATCCCCCCGGTGCACCGCAAAACCCTGCGCAAAATAGGCCGCCCGCTCGGCCCGGCGCATCAGGTTGGCCAGTCCGCGCAGCGCGCGCGGCTGGTCGGCCAGCCATTTCTGCAGGGTTGGCTGCAAGCCAAAATTGGTAAAGAACGGCGAGATGCCCATCATGACCAGCGATGTGGTGACACTTTCGGTCTCGGTTACCACACCCGGCCTGCGCTTGCCGGCGACCAGGGCCATGAGCTTGAGTGTCATCAGCGGATCACGGTCAATGACTTCGCCCAGCATATTGGCGTCTACATTGTCTTCATCGGGACGCAGCGCCTCAAGCCTGCGGGACGTGCTGGACAACACCGGAATCTCGGCGCTTTGGAAGTACCGCGTCCAGGCGTCGAGGTCACGCAACGGCTCCATCAAATAGGGAACGTGTGCGGCCGCCGGCACTGCGCCAGGAGCTTCGGGGTGGGACGGTGGGGTAGCCATTGCCGCGAGTATCAGTCGACTGTCGCCGCCGGTCAAGACAGATAAACCAGCAGACTATGCATGGCGCTCCTGTCGCTGCGCCAACAGCCTTGCGCTCTCGCGCGGCACCGGTGCCTGCGGGCGGGGCAGAACGGTGCGCAAACACGCCGGCCTGGCCCTTGCACCGCTGGCCACATAATCACTCAGCAACATGGCACGCACGCCGTCCACAGGAAGTGCCCGCTGTGTGGTGAGATAGTCAAACAGCGCATCCACCAGGCTTTCCGGGGTAAGGCCCTGGGTTTTGTCGGTGCTCTCCCACAGCCAGTCGCTCCAGGCCAGGAAAGCAGCAAATGCCGACCCGCCTTGCAGCAGGGCGGGGAGTGTGCGTTTGAAGCGTCCGGAATTGGCCACCAGATCCCAGTAGCGCGCTGCGCGCGTCAAGCGCTGCACGGTAGGTGCATCCAGTAACGCCGTCTGCAGCACCGTATAGGGCGGGCGCGCCTGGTAGACCATGCCGTGCGTCAGGGTGTGGCGGGCAATCGGCGTGCCGCGCAGGCGCTTGAGCAACCCAAGCTGAATCTCATGCGGGCGCACGGCATGCAAACGGTCAAAACCGGCGCCGATGCTGTCCAGCGACTCGCCGGGCAAACCAAAAATCAGATCGGTGTGCAAATGCGCCTGTGAATGCTCCACCAGCCAGCCCAGGTTGGCCAACGTCTGGTCGTTGTCCTGGCGCCGGGAGATGGCCTGCTGCACCTCGACATTGAGGGTCTGCACGCCCACCTCCAGTTGCAGCACGCCGGGTGGAAACTGCGCAATCAGCGCCTTGAGCCGATCCGGCAAATGGTCGGGAATGACCTCGAAGTGCACGAACAGGTTGTCTGCCATGCGGTCCAGGAAGAACTGCAGGATGCGCACCGAGGTATCGATCTTGAGATTGAACGTGCGGTCGACAAACTTGAAGTTGCGCGCTCCGCGCTGGTACAAACCGTCCAGCGCTGCAAGAAAGGCGTCCAACGGGAACGCCTTTGCTGTCTTGTCCAGCGAACTCAGGCAAAACTCGCACTTGAACGGGCAGCCCCGCGAGGCCTCCACGTAGAGCAGGCGGTGCGCCAGGTCGGCATCGGTGTAGTGCGCATACGGCAGTGCAATCTGGTCCAGTTCGGGCTGCTCGCCCACGATGACCTTCATCAGGGGTTGCGGGCCATGCAGCAAGGCCTCGCAAAGTTTGGGGAAACTGATGTCACCCCACCCCGTGATCAGGTGGTCGGCGAGCTGAAAGATGTCCTGCTGCGCCCACTCATGGCTGACCTCCGGCCCGCCCAGAACCACCGTTACATCGGGTCGGGCGGCTTTCAGCAGACGAACCAGGGCTGTCGTTTCCGTCACGTTCCAGATATACACCCCAAAACCGACGATGCGGGGCGACAGCGCCAGCAGTTCATCGAGCAACTCCTGTGGTTTGCGGCGAACCGTGAACTCGCGCAACACCGTCTGCCCCGTCAGACTGCCCATATTGGCCAGCAGATAGCGCAGCCCCAGGGACGCGTGGATGTACTTCGCATTCAGGGTGCACAAAACGATGGCAGAGGATGGCAGAGGCATGCGTGGACAAGTTTGGTTGATTGATCCAGATCAATCGACGGTCAGACGATACTAGGGTTTACCCTTAATAAAGCATACAGTGAAGCCCTATCGAAGGAGTACACCATGGATATTCTCTTGCAAGTTGCCATCATTCTGGTCTGCCTGTTTTATGGCGCCAGAAAGGGCGGCGTAGCGTTGGGGTTGCTGGGGGGCATTGGCATTGTCCTCATGACCTTTGTTTTCAAACTGCCGCCGGGCAAGCCACCGGTCGACGTGATGCTGACCATCATCGCGGTGGTGGCGGCTTCTGCCACGTTGCAGGCGTCCGGCGGTCTGGAAGTGCTGTTGCTCGGCGCTGAAAAGATCCTGCGTCGTAACCCGAAATATGTCTCCATCCTGGCACCATTCACCACCTGCCTGCTGACCATTTTGTGCGGCACCGGCCATGTGGTCTACACCATGCTGCCGATCATTTACGACATTGCCATCAAGAACGACATCCGCCCCGAGCGCCCGATGGCGGCATCGTCGATTGCCAGCCAGATGGGCATTCTGGCCAGCCCGGTGTCGGTGGCGGTCGTGTCGCTGGTGGCCTTCCTGGCCAAAGTGCCGGTGGACGGCCACGTGATCGACTTCATTCAGGTGCTGTCCATCACCATCCCCTCCACACTGGCCGGCGTGCTGCTGATTGGCGTTTTCAGCTGGTTCCGCGGCAAAGACCTGAAGGATGATGCCGAGTTCCAGAAACGCATTGCCGACCCGCAGCAACGCCAGATCGTCTACGGCGAAAGCGCCACGTTGCTGGGCAAAGTGCTGACCAGCAGCCAGTGGACCGCCATGTGGATCTTTATTGGCTCGATCGTCGTCGTCGCCATTCTGGGGGCGTTCCAGTCGCTGCGCCCACTGGTGGGTGGCAAGCCGCTGTCCATGGTGCTGACCATCCAGATGTTCATGCTGCTGGCCGGCGCGCTGATGATTTTGTTCACCAAGACCGACCCGTCCACCATTGGCAAGACCGAAGTGTTTCGCGCCGGCATGATTGCCGTGGTGGCCGTGTTCGGGATCGCCTGGATGGCCGACACCGTGTTTGAAGCCCATCTGCCGGTTCTCAAGACAACGTTGACCGACCTGGTCAAGACCCAGCCCTGGACCTATGCCATCGCCCTGCTGCTGGTGTCCAAACTGGTCAATTCGCAGGCTGCCGCCATCAGCGCCATGGTGCCTGTGGGGCTGGCCATTGGTGTGCCGCCCGGCTACATCGTGGCCTTTGCTGCCGCGTCTTACGGTTACTACATCCTGCCCACCTACCCCAGCGACCTCGCCGCCATCCAGTTTGACCGCTCGGGTACCACCCGCATCGGCAAGTATGTGGTCAACCACAGCTTTATCCTGCCGGGGCTGATTGGTGTCAGCACCTCCTGCCTCGCAGGTTATCTGCTGGCGGGTGCGTACGGATTGATCTGAACGGACAATCAGGGTTTGCAACAGAACCCTGATGCACTCCATTGTCCTGTCCTCGCTGCTACCGGTCATCCTGCTGATTGCTATTGGATTCATAGCGTGTTGCGCAGGCTGGATAAGGGCTGTATCGCTAAAAGACCTTGGATCGCTGGTGTTCATGGTGCTCACACCGGCGCTGCTGTTTCGCACCATGAGCACCGTGCATGTGGAGCGGCTGGACTTCAAACCCGTGCTGGCCTACTTTGCGGCCGTCATCGGGCTGTTTCTGGTGATGCTGGCGTGGCGGCGGGTCACCCAGCGCGCCACGGTGCTGGCACTGGCCGCGACCTTCAGCAACACG
>JAIPDC010000037.1 GCA_021737865.1 Rhodoferax sp. | reverse complement strand
GCTTCAATTCCCAGATGTGTGCGGACGAGCCGCTGCAGCGTTTCCATGTGCGGCGTGATGGTGCCAAAAAACAGGGCCTGGTCACGCCGGGCGATGAGCAGGGTGGGAAAGTTGTCCACCGCGATCGGGTCGACCAACTCGGACTCGTCCTCCACGTCAATCCACAAAAAGCGCGTACCGGGAAATTGGGCCTGCATCCGCTCAAATGGCGCCTGGTAGTCCCGGCAGGTCCCGCACCAGTCGGCGCACAGGCAGGCGACCAGCAGTTCAGTCGTGTCGGTGGGTTCGGTTGTCAGCATATTCCAATGATCGCAGAACGCAAAGCCTGACCTAGATCAAGAACTCGTTTTGTCAAAGCGGCACATTTCAGATTCTGGGATTGCGTTTCACTCAGGTCAGCAGTGAAGTCCCGGATCAACGAGGGGATTTTCATGTTCCAGGTACGAATTCACGGGCGAGGTGGGCAGGGCGTTGTGACCGGCGCCGAGATGCTGTCGATCGCTGCTTTTCAGGGGGGGCGCCATGCGCAGGCTTTTCCAAGCTTTGGCTCGGAGCGCACGGGTGCCCCAGTAGTGGCATTTTGCCGCATGGACGACAAGGAAATCCGGTTGCGCGAGCCGATCATGGAGCCCGATGCGCTGATCATCCAGGATCCGACGCTGCTGCACCAGGTGGACGTATTCAGCGGTTTGAAGGAAGACGGCTACATCCTGATCAACACCACCAAGACATTTGACCAACTGGGTTTGCGGGACTTTGTCAGCCGGTTCAAGCCCGAACATTTGTTGACTGTGCCGGCGTCTGAGCTGGCCATGAAGCACGTTCGCCGCCCGGTGCCCAATGTGCCCATGCTGGGGGCTTTTGCGGCCCTGGGTGGGTTGATCACACTGGCAGCCGTGCATGAAGCCATCCAGCGCAAATTCAGCGGAGCCGTGGCACAGGGCAATATGCTGGCGGCCAGTGAAGCGTATGAAATCGTCATGGAACAGGAAAGACTTGCGGAGGCCCAACATGCTTGAACAATGCGAAGGCTCGCATGCCGTAGCCCGTGCCGTGGCGCTGAGTCGCCCGGAGGTCATTTGTGCGTATCCCATTTCCCCGCAGACCCACATCGTGGAGGGCCTGGGCGAGATGGTGAAATCTGCCAGGCTGGAGCGCTGTGAGTTCATCAACGTGGAGTCTGAATTTGCTGCACTGAGCGTGGCCATCGGTGCCTCTGCCGCCGGTGCGCGGGCCTACACGGCCACCGCCAGCCAGGGGCTGCTGTTCATGGCGGAGGCGGTATACAACGCATCCGGCCTGGGTCTGCCGATTGTGATGACGGTGGCCAACCGCGCCATCGGTGCCCCGATCAACATCTGGAACGACCACACCGACAGCATGTCCATGCGCGATGCCGGCTGGATCCAGATTTTTGCCGAGACCAACCAGGAAGCGCTGGACCTGCACATTCAGGCTTTCCGCATCGCCGAAGAGTTGTCGTTGCCGGTGATGGTATGCATGGACGGCTTCATCCTGACGCACGCTTACGAGCGCATTGACATCCCAGAGCAAGCGCAGGTGGACCGCTATTTGCCGCCCTACGAGCCGCGCCAGGTGCTGGACCCGAATGATCCGGTCACGATTGGGGCCATGGTGGGGCCCGAGGCCTTTACCGAGGTGCGGTACCTGGCGCACGCAAAGCAGTTGCAGGCACTGGACCTGTTGCCCGCTTTGGCCCAGGAGTTTCAGCAGGTGTTTGGTCGCGATTCGGGTGGTTTGATCAAGCCCTACCGACTGGACGACGCACAGACCATTGTCATCGCGCTGGGCTCGGTGCTGGGCACTATCAAGGACACGGTTGACGAGATGCGTGAACAGGGCATCCCGATCGGCGTGTTGGGAATCACATCATTCCGGCCGTTCCCGATTGAGGCCATTCGGGAGGCGACCGCGCACGCCAAACGCATCGTGGTGATCGAGAAGTGCTTCGCGGTGGGCATTGGCGGCATTGTCTCGCGCGACGTGCGCAGCGCCGTGCAAAGCCGCCCGCAGCAGGTGTTTGCCGTGGTGGCCGGCCTGGGCGGGCGTGCCATCACCAAGGCGTCACTGCACAAGTTGCTGCTGCAGGCCATCGACGACAAGCTCGAATTGTTGACCTTTTTGGACCTGGACTGGGCAATAGTCAACCGCGTGCTGGAGCGTGAGAAGCAGCAGCGCCGTTCGGGGCCGGTGGCGGAAGGCATCTTGCGCGACATCGGCACGGTCTCTTCGAAGATTTCCTGAGGAAATGAGCATGGAACAAACGACCGTCAAGTTCTACCAGACCGGAACCTTCACCGTTGGCAATCGCCTGCTCGAGGCAGACCAGCGCAGCGTGCAGGCCAACACCAACCGCAACAACTCGCTCAACTCGGGCCACCGGGCCTGCCAGGGTTGTGGCGAGGCGCTGGGTGCGCGTTATGCCATTGACGCGGCCATGCAGGCCGCCAACGGACAGCTGATTGCTGCCAACGCCACGGGCTGTCTGGAAGTGTTTTCAACGCCTTACCCCGAGACGTCCTGGCAAATGCCCTGGATTCACTCGCTGTTTGGCAACACCGCCGCCGTGGCGACCGGCATAGCCGCTGCCATGCGCGTCAAGGGGCGCAGCGATGTGCGCGTCGTGGCCCAGGGGGGCGATGGCGGCACCACGGACATCGGCTTTGGCTGCCTCTCGGGCATGTTCGAGCGCAATGATGATGTGCTCTACATCTGCTACGACAACGAGGCCTACATGAACACGGGTGTGCAGCGCTCCAGCGCGACGCCTCCAGCTGCGCGCACCGCCACCACCATGCCCGTGGGGCCGCAGCCTGGCAATGTGTTCGGTCAGGGAAAGAACCTGCCGCAGATCGCCATGGCGCATGAAATTCCCTACGTTGCCACCGCCACCGTGGCGGACCTGCGTGACCTGGAATACAAGGTCACCAAGGCCATGTCCATGCGGGGTGCGCGGTATATCCACATCTTTGTGCCTTGTCCGCTGGGCTGGGGTGCCGCATCGCACGACACGATTCGCCTGGCGCGCCTGGCCCATGAGTGTGGGGTTTTTCCGGTGTTTGAAGCCGAGCGCGGTGAAGTGACGGGCGTATCCAAGATCCGCCGCCAGGTACCCATCGAAGACTATCTGAAGCCGCAGAAGCGTTTTGCGCATCTGTTTGGCACCAACCCGGATGTGCAAACCATCGCCCGGTTGCAGGCCATCGCCGACCGAAATATCCGCCGCTACGGCTTGCTGGACACGGCAACAAATGTGGGGGCCGGTTTCACCGCCGGGGCGCCCCAAGGCGAAACAGCCCCCTTGGGGGGCAGTGCAGTACGCGCAGCGACCAACGTGGGGGCCAATTAATCATGCAAAAACCCTTTGCCATTACGCTTGATGTCGGTTCTTCACTGGCCAACCACACCGGGTCCTGGCGCAACTCGCGCCCGGTCTATCTGGACCGCCTGCCGCCATGCAACAACCAATGCCCGGCCGGGGAGAACATTCAGGCCTGGTTGTTCCATGCCGAGTCGGGTCACTACGAGCAGGCCTGGCGCACGCTGGTGGAGGACAATCCTTTCCCCGCCATCATGGGTCGCGTCTGCTACCACACCTGTGAGGGCGCGTGCAACCGGGGCAAGCTCGATGCCCCGGTGGGCATCAACTCGGTAGAGCACTTTCTGGGTGACCAGGCGATTGCCCAGGGCTGGAAGCTGGCGCCCGTGGCCGCTGCCACCGGCAAGAAGGTGCTGGTCGTCGGTGCCGGGCCATCCGGTTTGTCGGCGGCGTACCATCTCGCCCGTCTGGGGCATCAGGTCACCGTGCAGGAGGCCGGGCCCTTGCCGGGCGGCATGATGCGCTTTGGCATTCCCCAATACCGCCTGCCGCGTCAGGTGCTTGATGCCGAGGTGCAGCGCATCGCGGATCTGGGTGTGCGCATTGAATACAACGTGAAGGTGTCCAATGTGCTGGACTCCCAAAAGCAGGGTGGTTTTGACGCGGTGTTTCTGGCCGTCGGCGCCCACATTGCCAAGCGGGCCTATATTCCGGCCGGCGACTCGGCCAAGGTGCTGGATGCGGTGTCGGTGCTGCGCTCCATGGAAGGCGAAGACAAGCCCATGCTGGGACGCAAGGTGGTGGTCTACGGCGGCGGCAACACCGCCATAGACGTGGCGCGCACGGCCAAGCGCCTGGGCGCGACCGAGGCCATCATCGTCTACCGGCGCAACCGTGAAAAGATGCCGGCACACGACTTTGAGGTGGAAGAAGCACTGCAAGAAGGGGTGTTGATCAAGTGGTTGTCCACCATCAAGCAGGCGGGTGAATCGTCCATCACGGTCGAAAAAATGGCGCTGGACGACAAGGGCTTTCCGCAGCCCACCGGCGAGTTCGAAACGCTCGAAGCCGACTCGGTGGTGCTGGCGCTGGGACAGGACGTAGACCTGTCTTTGATTGAGGGTGTGCCGGGGTTGGCCGTGGAAGATGGCGTCGTTAAGGTGGACGTCAACATGATGACCGGTTATGCCGGCATCTTTGCCGGTGGTGACATGGTGCCCGCCGAGCGCAACGTCACCGTGGCGATCGGGCACGGCAAGAAGGCGGCGCGCAACATCGACGCCTGGCTTCAAGGCAGCGCCTATGTGCCTGCCGCCAAGCACGAACTGGCCAGCTTCGACAAACTCAACACCTGGTATTACAGTGACGCGCCGAAAACCATGCGCCCGATGCTGGACATCATCCGTCGCAAGTCGACGTTTGAAGAAGTGCAGGGCGGGCTTGATGAGGGTAATGCGCTGTTTGAGGCCAGACGCTGCCTGTCGTGCGGCAATTGCTTTGAATGCGACAACTGCTATGGCGTGTGTCCGGACAATGCGGTCATCAAACATGGTCCCGGAAAGCGCTTTGATTTCAACTACGACTACTGCAAGGGTTGCGGCATCTGCGTGGCCGAATGCCCCAGCGGTTCAATAAAAATGGTGCCCGAAGACATTTAAGTGGCATTCGATGCCGATAATTGACAATTTTTGCAGGAGTTCGCATGCCCCCAGCTTCCATTCGACGTATCGCTATTTGTACGGGGGGCGGTGATGCGCCAGGTTTGAATGCCGTTATCCGGTCGGTGGTCATCGCCGCCATCAATCGGGGCTGGGAGTGCTATGGCATTCGCGATGGCTTCAACGGCATCTTGTTTCCCGAGCGCTACCTTGAGGGCGGCGTGTTTCGTCTGACTCTGGACAAGGTGCGCGATATCGGACATCTCGGTGGGACCATGCTGGGTTCCACCAACAAGGGTAACCCGCTGCACTTTCCGACCCGCATGCCCGATGGCACGACGCACGAGATCGACCGGTCGGGCGAGATTCTGGAGTACTTTGCAAAGAAGGAGCTCGATGCGCTGGTCTCCATTGGCGGCGACGGGTCGTTGACCATTGCGGATGCCCTGCACAAAAAGGGCCTGCGTGTCGTGGGAGTGCCAAAGACGATTGACAATGATCTGGACAAGACCATGACCACCTTCGGTTTTGACACGGCCGTGGCTTTTGCCACCGAGTGTCTGGACCGGTTGCACAGCACGGCCGAGAGCCACCAGCGGGTGATGGTGGTGGAGGTGATGGGTCGCTATGCCGGCTGGATTGCCTTGCATTCAGGCATCGCCGGAAACGCCCACGCGATTTTGATGCCCGAGATCCCGTTTGACCTGGACAAGGTGACCAACCGGATTCATGCCCGCGATGCAGCCGGCCAGTTGTATTCCGTTGTGGTCGTGGCAGAGGGTGCTGCACCCCGGGATGGACACACCGAGTTGCAGGCGCCCGCCGAAATTGGCCATGCAGAACGACTGGGTGGCATAGGCGAGCGCGTCGCCAAGGCTTTGCAGGAGCGAACCGGCAAAGATACGCGAGTGGTCGTGCTCGGCCACTTGCTGCGCGGCGGTAGCCCGACGGCGTTTGACCGGCTGGCGGCGATGCGTTTTGGCGCCGCTGCGGTGCGCGCACTGGATGAGGGGCTGTCCGGTGTCATGGTCGCACTGGCTTTCCCCAATGTGAACTACATCGCCCTGGAGGAAGTGGCCGGACGCATGAAGGCCGTGCCCATGGACAGCGACACGTTGCAGACCGCACGCGATTTGGGAATTTGCCTGGGAGACTGAGTTCTTTCGGCTGGCTCGACAACCAATTAACTGGAGAAAAATCATGAACGAACTCTCACCGGCAGAGCAGGCCCTGCGTGAAGCAGCGCGTGAATACCACCGCACGCCCACCCGGGGCAAGATTTCCGTCACTCCGACCAAACCTTTGTCCAACCAGCGTGATCTGTCGCTGGCGTACTCGCCCGGTGTGGCTTATCCGTGCCTGGACATTCAGGCCGACCCGTCGCTGGCGGCCGAGTACACCTCGCGCGGCAACCTGGTGGGCGTCATCACCAATGGCACGGCCGTATTGGGACTGGGCAATATTGGTCCATTGGCGGGCAAGCCGGTGATGGAGGGCAAAGGTTGCCTGTTCAAGAAGTTTGCCGGAATCGACGTGTTTGACATTGAGCTGGCCGAGAACGATCCCGATAAGCTGGTTGAGATCATCGCCGCCATGGAGCCAACACTGGGTGGCATCAACCTGGAAGACATCAAGGCCCCCGAGTGTTTCTACATCGAGAAGAAGCTCAGCGAGCGCATGGGCATTCCGGTGTTCCATGATGACCAGCACGGTACGGCCATCATCTCCAGTGCGGCGCTGATCAACGGGCTGGAACTGGTTGGCAAGCGCATTGAAGATGTCAAGGTCGCCGTATCCGGGGCCGGTGCCGCGGCACTGGCTTGTCTGGACGTGATGGTGGGCCTGGGCGTGCGGGTTGAAAACGTTTTTGCCTGTGATTCCAAAGGCGTGATCTATGAGGGCCGCCCCGGGGGATACGATGAATCAAAGGCGCGCTTTGCGCAAAACACCTCCGCCCGCACCCTGGCGGACATTGTGCAGGATGCGGATGTGTTCCTGGGCTGCTCGACTGCGGGTGTTCTGACGCAGGACATGGTCAAGACCATGGCCGTCAAACCCATCATTTTGGCCCTGGCCAACCCCGAGCCCGAAATTCGCCCCGAACTGGCCAAGGCCGTGCGCCCTGATTGCATCATCGCAACGGGTCGTTCGGATTACCCCAACCAGGTCAACAACGTTCTGTGCTTCCCCTATATCTTCCGCGGCGCGCTGGACTGTGGTGCAACCAAGATCACCGAAGCCATGAAGCTGGCCTGCGTGCGCCAGATTGCCGACCTGGCCAAGGCGGACATCAGCGAAGAGGTGGCCAACGCCTACGCGGGCAAGGAATTGGTTTTTGGTTCGGATTACCTGATCCCCACACCCTTCGACTCGCGTCTGATTTTGCGTATTGCCCCGGCAGTGGCACAAGCCGCATTTGACTCTGGTGTCGCCGCACGCCCGATCAAGGACATGGAAGCGTACCGCCAGCAGCTGTCACGTTTTGTTTACCAAACCGGCATGTTCATGCGCCCCGTTTTTACCGCTGCAAAGGCAGTGCCCGCGAAGGGCAAGCGCGTGGCCTATGCCGAGGGCGAAGACGAGCGCGTGCTGCGTGCCGTTCAGGTCGCCGTTGACGACGGCTTGGCACATCCGATTCTGATAGGCCGTCCTGCCGTGATCGAAGCGCGTTTGGCCAAGGCTGGTCTGCGCATCCAGCTTGGACGCGAAGTTGACTGTGTCAATCCGGAAGATGATCCGCGCTTCCGCCAGTATTGGGAGCTGTACCACAAGCTGATGGGGCGCCATGGCGTTACGCCTGAAGCGGCCAAGGCAGCGGTGCGCCGCTCGAGCACGACGATTGCGTCGCTCGCCGTCAAGCTGGGTCATGCCGATGCCATGCTGTGCGGCATGGTGGGGCGTTTTGATACCCACCTCCAACATGTGCGCGACATCATTGGTTTGAAGGCGGGCGCGACCGGCCTGGCTGCCATGAATGCGTTGATGCTGGATCGGCATGCGCTCTTCATCGCCGACACGTATGTGAACGAAGACCCTTCAGCCGAACAGTTGGCCAGCATCGCGTTGATGGCGGCGCAAGAGGTCAGCCGTTTTGGTTTGCCCCCCAAAGTCGCATTTTTGTCGCACTCCAATTTCGGCTCATCGGACCGTCCTTCGGCCCGCAAGATGCGTTTGGCGCGCGAACTGTTCACAAAGATGGCACCAGACATCGAGTGCGATGGCGAGATGCAGGGTGACTCCGCCTTGTCTGAGACAGTGCGCCACGCTGCGTTGGCCGACACCAGTCTGCATGGCGAGGCCAATTTGTTGATCTGCCCGAATCTCGACTCGGCGAACATTTTGTTCAACGTGCTCAAGATGACTGCGGGACATGGCGTGACGGTAGGCCCGATCCTGCTGGGCGCTGCGGCATCCGCGCATATCTTGACTCCCTCCGCCACCGTGCGACGGGTCGTCAACATGACCGCACTGGCGGTAGCCAACGCCTCTGCATTCGTATAGCGTCCGCGCTCGCCACCCACGGTGGCCCAATGTTTTCCGAGTGGACGGAGGACCACCTGCGGGTGTTTCATCGGTGACCTAGGTCACAGTCGACTGATCTCGAACGATTTACACTAAAGGGCTTTCCTCAAGTTCGTTTGAATCATTGCAAGGGCCCCCATGAGTGCATTCCAGGAAGAAACCGTTTTGAGCGTCCACCATTGGACCGACCGGCTGTTTAGCTTCAAAACCACCCGCGACCAGTCGCTGCGTTTTTCCAACGGGCACTTCACCATGATCGGTTTGCGTCTGGAAACGGGCAAGCCGCTGCTGCGTGCTTACAGCATCGTCAGTGCCAACTACGAAGACCACCTGGAGTTTTTCAGCATCAAGGTGCAGGACGGTCCGCTCACCTCGCGCCTGCAGCACATCAAGGTGGGTGACAAGATTGTGGTGGGTCGCAAGCCCACCGGCACCCTGCTGATCGACTACCTGCTGCCTGGCAAAACCCTGTACCTCGTTGGCACCGGCACCGGCCTGGCGCCGTTCCTGTGCCTCATCAGAGATCCGGCAACCTATGAAAAGTACGAGAAGGTCGTGCTCTTCCACGGGGTGCGCGAAGTTGATGAGCTGGCCTACGCCGACTTCATCAACCTGGATCTGCCCAACGACGAGTATCTGGGTGAATTCGTCAAGGCGCAGTTGCTGTATTACCCCAGCGTCACACGCGAACCGTTTAAGAACCGTGGGCGTGCCACAGACCTGTTCGCCAGTGGCAAGCTGGAAGCCGATCTGGGCTTGGCCAGGCTCGACCCGGCCCACGACCGCATCATGATCTGCGGTAGCCCGGCTTTGAACAAGGACATGCGTGAATTGCTCGATGCGCGTGGTTTTGTCGAAGGCAGCACCACGACACCGGGCGACTATGTCGTCGAGCGCGCGTTCGTTGAACAATAGGAATTTTTTTGATGACCCATTACGATATTTACGCCATTGGCAATGCATTGGTCGACTCCGAATACGAAGTCAGCGACCAGCAACTGCAAACCATGGGTGTCGAAAAGCGGCACATGACATTGATTGACGGGCCACGCCGAGCCGAATTGTTAGGCCATGTGCACGGATTGCACGCCCGGCGCACCGGTGGCGGCTCTGCCGGAAACACCGTGGTTGCGTTGGCTCAGTTGGGCGGACGGGCGTTTTACTCCTGCCGCGTGGCTGATGATGAATTGGGCGCTTTCTACCGCGAAGACCTGATCGCCAATGGTGTGGCGACAAACCTCACGCACACCAGGCCGCCGGCCGGACAGACGGGCAGTTGCATGGTGATGGTGACGCCGGATGCAGAGCGCAGCATGAGTACATTCCTGGGGGCCACGGCAGAGATTGATCACACATCACTGCACCCCCACGACATTGTCCGTGCCAAGGTGTACTACATGGAAGGCTATCTGGCGGCCTCGCCCACCGGACTTGCTGCGGCGCTGCAAGGGCGGGCCATCGCCAAGGAAGCCGGCGTTGCGTTGGCGGCGACGCTGAGCGACATGAGCATGATCAACTTCTGCCGCTCGGGGCTTGATGCCATGGTGGGTGATGGTCTGGACTATCTGTTCTGCAATGAGGAAGAAGCCCAGGTGTGGTGCGGCTCACAGGATCTGGAAGCCATATGCAGTCAACTGAGTCTGATTGCCCGTGTGGTGTGCCTCACCCGCAGTGCCAAGGGCTGCCTGGTGCTCGAAGGCACCCAGCGCACTGACGTGCCCGCCGCTGGCGTGAAGGCGCTCGATACCAATGGCGCGGGGGATATGTTTGCCGGGGCGTTTCTGTATGCCGTGACCCATGGACACAGCCATGCAGAGGCCGCACGACTGGCCAACCTGGCCGCCGGTCAGGTTGTCAGTCAGTACGGCAACCGCCTGTCGCACGCTGTCTTGGCGGACGTTAAGGCGCGGTTTGCCATGGCCGTTGCTTGAAAGGTTGGTAGGCCGGGCCGGGGCCATTTGATTGCCGCATACTCCAGTGTCATAAAAATGGAATAGGGACCGGACACGTGAGCAGCAAATCGAATATTCGCACGGAAGTGCAAGGCGGCATCGAATCAACCTTACTTGGATTCGCCACAGCCATTGGCCCCATTCTGCTATTCGTCGGAATTTTGGGGACCCAAGCACTGGCACCTGCATTTTGGGCCACGCTGCTGACGGCCACCGTTATTCCCGCGCTATGGCTTCTGCTGAAAGGGCATGCGGCCATTTTGCCGGGCACTCGGGCGGCCTCCCTTACTGCCTACATTGGTTTGGTTTTGCAGGTTGGGTTAGCCAGCGGCGAACCGTCCACGCTCGGCGGCACGCTTTCCTCGCAGCAATTGCTTGTGGGTCTTGCGGGCGCCAGTTTGATGTTTGCCGCTGCCAGTGGTCTGGTCTTGGCGCTGGGTTTGCTTAGGTTGGGAAATGTTTTCAAGATGATTCCCAGCACCGTGACGGCAGGCATCAGTAACGGCACTGCCCTGCTGTTGGTATGGTTGGCATTGAAACAGGTGGCCCATGGCACCTGGGTTGTGTCGCTAACCGCTGTATCTATGCTGTTGTGCTATTTTTTTTGGCAAAAGGCGCAAACACGGATGAAGGCACTTCAACACATGCCGGCCATCATGGTTGCACTTTTCTTGGGTCTGAGCATCGGTTTGAACATCGAGCCAGCGGCACCGGTTCACACGGCGCCGGTCGCATATGACTTGGCCTGGATCGCCATCCGGATGTGGCCTGCCTTGCTCGACCAGCCATTGGGCCACCTGCTGATGGTTGGTTTGCCAGGCGCAATCACGCTTGCCCTCGTGATGATTCTGGAGTCCTTCACCGCCAACAATGTGATGGAGACGCGCTTTGGTTTGCGGATTGATGCCAACCGACAGCTGGTCGTTTTGGGCGGTTCCAACGTCATGAGCGCGGTGCTGGGCGGAGTTCCGTGCACCAGCAGCCCGGTCCGATGCGTGGCCAGTTGGAGTGCAGGTGGACGTGGTGTCCAAGCCGCATTGGCCAGCCTGGTGCTGACGGGAGCGCTGATGCTGGCATTTGGCTCCTGGCTGTTGGTGTTGCCAGCCGGTGTAGTGGCAGGCCTTTTCCTATTGCAGGCGCCACTCATGACGGACCCGGCCTTCGCAAAGCGCATGGCAGAGATGGTGCGCACCCGGCGCTTGCACCGTGAGGGCGCGGGCGACTTGGGGTTTTGGATCACCCTGATTATTTCTTTGGTTGGCTTTCTGGGCGGGTTGATCTGGGCTTGTTTCATGGGCATTGGGCTGTCCGCCTTGGCCGTGCTGCGCAGCGTTTCCAGCAACCTCACGGCCCAATGGGCCTACATGAACCACTACCGCTCACGCCGCGTACGCAGCGCAGGCGAGAGTAACAACCTTGCACGTTTGGCGCATCGCGTAGGAGTCTTGCGCCTGACCGGGCACTTGTTTTTTGGCAACAGCACGCGGCTGACGCAGATGGTTGACGAATTGCACGAAGAATCGATTGCGGTGGTGATTGATGTGAGCCAGGTTCACGACGTGGACCCCAGCGGCTTGAACGCCTTGACTTGGGTCGTACGCACCCTGATTGACCGACCATTGACCGTAGTTCTAACGGGTCTGCGGCGCACCAACTCGCCTGAGCTCAGACAGGCTCTGGGCAGCATGAGCGGTGCAGAACACCGTATCGACCTGGACCATGGTCTTGAGATGTGTGAGGAGTTGGTTCTGCAAAACTCGACAGTGATGGCGATCGCTCTCCAATCGGTGCCACTGGAAGAGAACTGCCTCCTGCAAGACTTGGGGGAAGACGATGTCACGACCGTGCTGCTCTTGGGGGAGCATCGCGAAGTCGCCAAGGGCGAAGCACTTTTCCACCGGGATATGCCTGCCGACGGGGTCTGGCTGCTGGAAAGCGGGGCTGTCAGCATACTCACCGCTGATTATGGGGCGTCGTCTTCCAGGCTCGCAACATTCGGCCCCGGTCAGTTCGTGGGCGAGATGGGTTACATCGATGGCAAAACCCGGTCCGCCACGGCCCGTGCGGACACGCCGGTGCGAGCCCTGCTGCTCGACAAAGCAGCCATTGCGGCACTGATTGAGCGACAGCCAAATGCCGCCCTGATGATTACCCGCAACATTGCGCGTGAACTGTCTCAGCGTGTGCGAAGCACTTCGGCACTGATGGCGGACGAGACCACAGACACATCGACTGAGTGGGCCAATAGCTCATTGGGGAGTTTCTCTCGCGTTCTTTAACTGTCGCATCCAGGGCGAGCCTGGTGGTCGATACTGGACCGGTCGCCGGTCTTGCGTTGTTCCACCCGATACGGCGGCAGCCCTGCCAGCATGCGCCGACCGTAGCTCTGCAGTTGCAGCCGCTTGTCATAGCAAATGACGCTGGCGTGGTCGTCTTCGGTGCGGATGGCGCGCCCGGTCCATTGCAGAAGTTTGATGCCGGTGGCCGGTATCACCAGCTCATTGAACGGGTCACGCCCCACGCTGCGCAGCCATTCGGCGCGGGCCTCGTCTACGGGCTCTGAAGGCGGTGCAAAAGGCAGCTTGGTGATGAACACCGTGTCGCAGAGTTTGCCGGGCAGGTCCAGCCCTTCTCCAAACGACTGCATGCCAAAAATAACTGAAGGGAAACCCGCCTCGACCCGCGCCGTGTGAGCGCCCAGCAGGCGGGTGCGCGACTGTGTGCCCTGCACCAGCACCACCTCCAGCAGCGCGCCGGGCAGGGCGTCGCAGGCCACCCGCATTTGCGCGCGGGAGGTAAACAAAACCAGTGCGCCGTGCTCGACCCGTGACAGGTCGTGCATCAGTTCGGCCACCATCTCGCTGGTGTAGGCGCTGGCCTGCTTGGGGTCTGCAGCCGTGTGAACCACGGTCAGGGTGCCCTGGCTGGCGTAGTCAAACGGGCTGGCCACTTCCAGTGCCTGCACGCTGGGGTTGTTGATGAGCCCGGCCTCATGCAGAAAGTAGTCAAAGCTGCCGCAGCTGGTGAGCGATGCGGAGGTGACCACCGCCCCGCGCACCTGGCTCCACAAAAACTGGCGCAGCAGGTCTCCGGGCACGATCGGGCAGGCGTGCGCCGTCATGGTCAGGTAGCCGTGTTCGCTGGTCGCTTGCAGCCACTTGGCCAGGGGCTGCTCGCCGTGTTCCAGCAGCAAGCTGGCGGTCGAGACGATGGCGCCCAGGCGCGGCACCAACCCCCCGAGTTTGGCGTACTGCTGGGCGCACAGCGTAGCCTGTGCCGGGTCCTCCTTTGCGATGGCCTTGACGTCCACGCTCAGCGCTTCCAGCGCTTTGGACAGGCCGGTGGCCTGGGCCTGAATTTGGGTCACGGGACCAAGCAGCGCCTCCGGTAGCACCCCATGCGCAAAGCGCAGCGTGCCGTCCTGACCTTCACCCTGGGCGTTCTGGCCGGTGTGCGCCCAGACCAGTTCCATTGCCATGCGGGCCAGTTGCGTGAGCGCACCCTTGAGCTGGCTGGTCACGGTGGCTACGTCTTCGCCGATGTGCAATTGCAGGGCAGTGCTGACCTCCTGCAAAATTTTTGGCAGCTTGTCCAGCCAGCGCAGGTTGCTCATGTCCATGGCGCTTGAAAACTGGTCCAGTGCCACGGACGGCAGGTGGTGCCCTTCGTCAAAAATCACCAGGCAGTTGTCTAGCTCGGGCAGGGTTTTCATGCCCAGAGAGGCCAGCACCAGATCATGGTTGGCAACGATGACGTTGGCCTCGGCCAGGCGGGTGCGGGCCTCGTAGTAGCTGCAGTCCCGAAAGCGTGGGCAGTGCCGTATGGTGCAGGTGTGGCGCTCGGCGGCCACGGTGGACCAGTCGCGCGGGTCGGGCGCTTCGCCCAAGCTGTCACGGTCACCGTCCCAGGCACCGGTTGCCAGCGTGGATGCCATCGATTCGTATAGCTTGATGCGCCGTTCTTCAGCCTCTTCCTGGGACAGAACTGACCCAAATTTGGCCGGCTTGGGTGCATCATCATCGGCGTCAAACAAATCTTCGGCCGCACCGCCGCTGCCTACCAGCCGCTCCAGCTTGAGCTTGCACACATAGCGTCCACGGCCTTTGGCCAGAGCGAATACAAAAGGCTTGTCCATGGTCTGCACCAGCGCCGGCAGGTCTTTGCTCATCAGCTGCTCCTGCAGCGCCACCGTAGCGGTGGAGATCAGTACCCGGGTCTTGCGCTCCAGCGCCAGCGCAACAGCGGTGGACGCATACGCGGCCGATTTGCCTACGCCGGTGCCGGCCTGAATGACGGCGATGGCTTTGCTTGGGGTCGGGTGTTCGCCCAAGTCGGCGCGGGCCAAGGTCGCCGCCACACAGGCAGCCATCTCATGCTGGCCGGGGCGGGGACGAAAGCCTGGTGTGGAGCCGACCACTTTCTCGAAAGCGGCCAGCGCCAGATCGGCTAAATTTTCAGTGCTCAAAAAAACCGTCCAGAAAGGGGAAGTGGGAGGGCCGGTGCCCTGCAAGGGATGGCCGAGGGTCGAATATACCGTCTTCCGCCGGCTTTTCTCGCCGTGGAGGTCACCGTCTCTAAGGGCTTTTCCCCGTGTCGGGAGCGTCGCAATAGGGTATTCTTTCAGATTAATTACAAGGAGAGCTGCGGTGGCTAAACCCAAACTGATTCTGGACTACGTTTATGACCACGAGTCCAAGCTGGCGGACAGGGTCTATCTGACCCAACCCACGGGCGGTGGACAGGTGGTTGACTACACTTGGCGCCAGACCCTGGATCAAGCGCGCCGCATGGCAGCGCACATCAAGGCTCAGGGCCTGGAGCCCGGCGCGCGGGTGGCCCTTTTATCCAAGAACTGTGCCCACTTTTTCATGGCCGAACTGGCCATCTGGATGGCCGGTTGCACCACGGTGGCGATTTTCCCCACAGAGACTGCAGAGACCATTGGTTACGTGTTGGAGCACAGTGGAGCGAGCTTGCTGTTTGTGGGCAAGCTCGACACCTGGACCCAGCAACAGCCGGGGATTCCTGCTTCTTTGCCTTGCATTTCGTTTCCGCTCGCACCCAAAAACAGCTACGAGCAGTGGGACGCCATCGTGGCGCGCACTCAGCCCATGACCGGGCGTATTGCGCGTGATGGCAAAGACATTGCCATCCTGTTGTACACATCGGGCTCCACTGGCACGCCCAAGGGCGTGATGCACAGCTTTGAGCGTATTACCAAGGTCAGCGAGAACATCTCCAAGGACATCAAGTCCCGCATTGGTGATATCGATGACAACCGCATCCTGTCCTACCTGCCGCTGGCGCACGTGTTTGAGCGGGCTTGGGTGGAGTGCGCGTCGTTTGTCGACGGCAAGACCCATGTCTACTTCGCCGAAAGTCTGGACACTTTTGTGGCCGACCTGAACCGTGCACGGCCGACCACCTTCATTTCGGTGCCGCGCTTGTGGCTCAAATTCCAGCAGGGCGTTTTTGCCAAAATGCCGCCCAAGAAGCTCAATCGTCTGCTCAGCATCCCGATTTTGAGCGGCATCGTGAAACGCAAGGTGTTGAAGAACCTGGGGCTTGACCAGGCCCTGCTGGCCGGCAGCGGCTCGGCTCCTATTCCCGCTGAACTGATTTCCTGGTATCAGCGCCTGGGCCTCAACATGATTGAGGGCTACGCGATGTCCGAGGACTTTGCCTACTCGCACAACTCCACCCCCGAAATCAACGCGCCCGGCTGCGTGGGTGTGCCGCTGCCTGGCGTCGAGGTGCGGATCAGCGAAGAGGGTGAAATCCTTATCAAGTCACCCGGCCAGTTGGTCGGCTACTACAAGCGCCCGGATCTGGACGCCGAGGTGTTCACCGCAGACGGATTCTTCCGCACCGGTGACCGTGGTGAGCGGCGTGCCGATGGTCTGTTGAAGATAACCGGGCGCGTGAAGGAATTGTTCAAGACGTCCAAGGGAGAGTACGTTGCCCCGGCACCCATTGAAAATAGCCTGAACGCACACCCACTGGTAGAAATGAGCATGGTTTCGGGCTTGGGCCAGCCTGCCGCCTATGCCATGGTGGTGCTTGCAGAAGACGTGCGGCCCAAACAAAAGGACGCTGCGTTTCGCAAGGACGTGGAGACGCAACTCGCGCAGTTGCTCAAGGATGTCAATGCAAGCCTCGTGAGCCACGAAAAGCTGCAGATGATCGTCGTTGCGCAACAGCCATGGACGATTGAAAACGGTTTCCTGACGCCCACCATGAAGATCCGCCGTGCCCGCATTGAGGGCGATGTCAGCTCCAAGGTTGACGCCTGGTACGTGGGCAGCAGCAAGGTGCAGTGGAGCTGATGGTCTGCCGTCGGGTGCTACGTTTGTTGTAGCACACTACGCTTGTTTTACGGGGGCTGGACCGCTGTTTCTTTGAGAACAGTGGCCAGCCCTTTCAGTTTTTGTGCGCTCTCGAACTGGCGTCGTTCACCGCTGATCGGGTCGGTAAAGGCAATGCTTTTGGCCAGCAACTGCAACGGGTTGCAGTAGTCAGCGTGGCCCTCGGGCGTCAGGGTGGGGTACATGCCGTCGCCCACCAGCGGCAATCCCAGTGCGGCCATGTGCACGCGCAACTGGTGGCGCTGTCCTGTGACCGGCCTCAAAGCATAGCGTGCCAGCGGGCCCAGCACCTCGATGGGCGTGATGTGGGTCAACGCATTGGGCACGCCGGGCACCTCGGTTTGCTGCATGAAGTGGTCCGACGGCACGATGCGGCTTTGCCGGACGATGGGCCACACCAGATCGGCGTTCCACGGGGCGATGCACTCATAGGTCTTGTCGACCTGGCGGGTGCGAAACAGTTCCTGGTAGGCGCCTCGGCTGACCACCTGTTTGGAGAACAACACCAGCCCGGCGGTGTCCCGGTCGATGCGGTGGATGGGGGAGAGCGCATCCAGCCCGAGCGTGTTCTTCAGGCGGATCAGCACGGTCTCTTGCAGGTACTTGCCCGAGGGCACCACAGGCAAAAAGTGTGCCTTGTCCACCACCAGCAGGTGCGCGTCCTGCCACAGGACGGTGGCCTCAAAGGGAATGCGCGGTTCGGCCACCAGGGCGCGGAAGTAGTACAGGCGTTGTCCTGCGCGGTAGGGCGCGTCGGCCTTGAGTATCTGTCCCTGGTCGTCGATCACATCGCCCGCGTGCAGACGCTGCAGCCAGGTGTCCGCGCTCACGCCTGGAAAGCGCTGCGGCAAAAAGTCGATCACCCGCGCCCACGGCCCGGCGGGCAGCACCACGCAGCTGGCGCCCACGCCGTTTCGGCTGGGAGGCGCGTTAGGCCGGTGCAGGGCCATGGTCTGCGTGCGTGCCAGAGGCCTGGGTAACAGCGGGTTTTGCTTCGTGTCCCCCGCCCGCTGCGCGGGCTCCTCCTTGACCTACGCAAAATCCACTGTCACACAGACCATTGGCAGTGAGAAACACGGGGCACATCTCTATATGCGCTCAAAAACTACATCCCACACACCATGCCCGAGTTTGATGCCGCGGTTCTCGAACTTGGTGAGCGGGCGGTAGTGGGGCTTGGGCGCGTAGCCATGCAACTCAGGGTTGGTCATCAAAGCGCGGTTTTTCAGCAAAGGCTCGGCGCTGAGTACTTCCAGAATCTGCTCCGCATAGGGCTGCCAGTCGGTGGCGCAGTGCAGGTAGCCGCCGACCTTGAGCCGGCGTGCCAGCTTGGCCACCAGGGGCGACTGGATCAGACGGCGCTTGTTGTGCTTGGTCTTGTGCCAGGGGTCGGGGAAGAAGATGTGCACGCCGTCCAGACTTTGAGTCGGGAGCATGTGGTCTATGACCTCCACGGCATCGTGCGCACAGATCCGGATGTTGGTCAGCTGGTTCTCGCCAATGCGCTTCAAGAGCGCACCCACGCCGGGTTCATGCACCTCGCAGCACAGGAAATGCGTGTCGGGCAGTACGGCAGCAATATGTGCTGTCGCCTCGCCCATGCCAAAGCCGATTTCCAGTACGATGGGCGAAGATCTCAAGCCATTTTGGCCTGAAGCCCCCGTGGAATATGCGTAGAGTGCTTCGAAATCAATAGCGCTTTGCTGATAGGGAAGCAGAAATGTTGGCCCCAGCTCTTCAAACGCCTTGGCTTGACCTGTGGTGGTGCGCCCGGCACGCTTGACAAAGCTCTTGATGGTGCGCATGAAGGGCTTGACTTCGGCGGTGGGCGCTGCGTCGGGCACCGCAGGCGATTCGGTGGCGGGCTTCACAGGGGCGTGCGTTTCGGTGCTCATGCAATCTCTTTCTGGGGCTGGCGCGGGGCCTTTTGGGTGGCCTGCATTGTAGGCAGTGGGTCAACCCGTTACGCGTGCGTTTATCCGTTCACCGGCAAACCACTCGTAGCCTTGACCTCTTTCAGCGAAAAACTGGTGGAAATCTCTCGCACCCCCGGCAGCGCCCGGATTTGGGTGCGTACAAATTCAGCAAATGACTCCAGATCAATCCCCACCACTTCCAACTGGTAGTCATACCGCCCTGACAGGTTGTGGCAGGACAGCACTTGCGGCAGCGCTACTACGGCGCGTTCAAACGACTCTGCTGCCTGTGGGGTGTGGTTGTCCATCTGCAGCTGCACGAACCCGGTGACACCATAGCCCAGTTTCTGGCGGCTCAGACGGGCACTGTAGCCCTCGATCAGACCTGATTCTTCCAGCTGCTTGACGCGCCGCCAGCAAGGTGACTGGGACAGTGACACCAATTCGGCCAGTTCGCCCACCGTAGTGCGTCCGTTGCTTTGCAGGGCACGCAGCAGCTTTCTATCCACCGCGTCGAACCTGACGTTGTCAATAGGCATAAAAAACCTCTTATTGTTTTAAGAAAGGAAAAATATTCTATATTAGATAAAAATTTACGCTGATTCAGCGAATTTCTTCTCAGACAGTGGGTCCAAAATTCCGTCTACCAGGCCATTTAACCGCTGCAACGGGAGCCAAGATGGCAAATCTAGCCAGGGGTGACCCGAACGTCGCTTCGCCGGGCACCGTGCAAGTAGCATGGCTGAGCGAGAGGACGCGCCTGCAAATCAGCGCCTTGCCCATGCGCCTAATCGGGAATTTCAGTGCGCAGCGAGGTTGATCGGGGTGGCTTCAGCGGTTTGGTCCAGATGATCTAAGTTACAGGAGAAACAATATGTCCACATCACCCGAGCGCAAATCCGGCTTTAGCACCCGTGCCATTCACTTTGGCTACAACCCGGCCGACAACCAGGGTGCGCTGGTGCCGCCCATCCACACGTCTGCCACGTATGCGTTCCCGGATGCTGCCTATGGCGGGCGCTGTTTTGCCGGCACTGAGCCTGGCTACTTCTATACCCGCGTGGCGAATCCCACACTGGCTTTGCTCGAGGGGCGATTGGCCTGCCTCGAAGAAGGTGCCGGTGCCGTGGTGTTTGGCTCCGGCATGGGGGCCATCACCGCCACTCTGTGGTCGATGCTGGAGCAGGGCGACGAGGTGCTGGCCGACCTCACGCTGTATGGCTGCACCTTCTCGTTTTTGAATCACGGACTGACGCGCTTTGGTGTGACCGTGCGCCATGTGGACATGACAGACCCCGCCAACGTGGCACAGGCCATGGGCCCTAAGACCAAGCTGGTCTACTTTGAGACGCCGGCCAACCCCAATATGCGCATGGTCGATATTGCTGCGGTAGCAGCAATCGCCCACGCCGGTGGTGCCAAAGTGGTGGTGGACAACACCTACTGCACGCCATACCTGCAGCAGCCCTTGCTTCTTGGGGCCGATGCAAGCGTGCACTCGATGACCAAATACCTGGGCGGACATGGGGATTTGACCGCCGGTGCTGCCATTTTTGCCGATGCCGAGTTGGCTCTGCGGGTGCGCCTGTTTGGCCTGAAGGACATGACCGGTGCCGTGATGTCGGCGCACGATGCACACCTGGTGATGCGGGGTCTCAAGACCCTGACCCTGCGCATGGACCGGCACTGCCAGAGCGCACAAAAGGTGGCTGAACTTCTTCAGAGCCATGCAGCCACCGAGGTGGTTCACTTCCCCGGCCTGCCCAGTTTTGCCCAACACGACCTGGCCAAACGCCAGATGCGCCAGTTTGGCGGCATGGTGGCCTTTGAGCTCAAGGGCGGTTTGCAGGCCGGCATCCGTTTCATGGATGCCTTGAAACTGGTCACGCGTGCGGTGAGCCTGGGCGACGCCGAAACGCTGGCCCAGCACCCGGCCAGCATGACGCACTCCACCTACACTCCCGAGGAGCGCAAAACCCATGGCATCAGCGAAGGCCTGGTGCGCTTGTCGGTGGGGCTGGAAGACATTGATGATGTGCTGACCGACATACAACAAGCGCTGGACTGTGCGGTTTAGTCAGTTCTTTTCAATTTGAGGGCGTTCACTCATGCATCACGTAGCCGTTCACCCCTTGGACCCAGCGCACATCGACACCGACCCACAGGAAACCGCCGAGTGGCGTGATGCATTCACGGCCCTGCTGGCGGCCCAGGGTCCCGAGCGCGCCCGCTTTGTGCTGGATGAGTTGGCCCGCCAGGCCCGCACCCAACGGGTAGGCTGGCAGCCCGAGCTGGCCACACCCTACATCAACACCATCGGAGTCGATCAGCAGCCGGTGTTTCCCGGCGACCTGGCCATTGAAGAACGGCTGGCATCGCTGATGCGCTGGAACGCGCTGGCCATGGTGGTGCGCGCCAATGAAGCCTATGGGGAACTGGGCGGCCACATCGCCAGCTACGCCAGCGCGGCGGATTTGTTTGAGACCGGCTACAACCACTTCTTTCAGGCCCGCAGCGAACTGCACCTGGGGGATCTGGTGTTCTTCCAGCCGCACAGTGCACCCGGTGTGTATGCCCGTGCGTTTCTGGAAGGCCGACTGACTGCCGAAGACCTGGGCTACTACCGCCAGGAGTTGACATCACCCCAAGCTCTCACCGGGCAGGGCGCGCGCGGCCTGTGCAGTTACCCGCACCCCTACCTGATGCCCGACTTTTGGCAGTTTCCCACCGGCTCCATGGGCATTGGCCCCATCAGCTCGATCTACCACGCCCGCTTCATGCGTTACCTCACGCATCGCCAGTTGCTCAACTGCGACGGGCGAAAAGTGTGGGGCGTGTTTGGCGACGGCGAGATGGATGAGCCCGAAAGCATGAGCGCCCTGACGCTGGCTGCGCGCGAAAAGCTCGACAACCTGGTGTGGGTGGTCAATTGCAATCTGCAGCGCCTGGACGGCCCGGTGCGCGGCAATGGCCGCATCATCGACGAGCTGGAAAAGCTGTTCTGCGGCGCGGGCTGGAATGTGATCAAGCTGGTGTGGGGCAGCGACTGGGACGGCCTGTTCGCGCGCGACCTGACCGGGGCGCTCACCAAGGTCTTTGCCAACACGGTGGATGGCCAGATGCAAACCTTTGCCGCCAAGGACGGGCGCTTTAACCGCGACAGCTTTTTCGGCCAAAACGACGAGCTAGCCCGCCTGGCGCAGGGCCTGACGGATGACCAGATCGACCGCCTCAAACGCGGCGGCCACGACCTGGTCAAAATTCATGCCGCCTACGCTGGCGCTGCCAGCCACAAGGGGCAGCCCACGGTGATACTGGCACACACCAAAAAGGGCTACGGCATGGGCACGGCAGGGCAGGGCAGAATGACCACGCACAGCCAGAAAAAGTTTGACGATGCCGACCTGATCGCATTTCGGAACCGCTTCAACCTGCCCATGAGCGATGAGCAGGTGAAAAACCTGGAGTTTTACAAACCCGCTGA
>JAIPDC010000036.1 GCA_021737865.1 Rhodoferax sp. | reverse complement strand
CAATGCGCTTGGCCCCTTGCTCCAGGAGATCTGGCGTCATTTCGAGCCTCCCTTGAGCTTCTTGACCAGACCCACCACCCCATCGGGCAAGTAGAGCGTGACCCCAATAAACAGTGCCCCCAAGAAGTACAGCCAGAACTCGGGATAAGTCACGGTGAGCCAGCTCTTGGCTCCATTGACAATGAATGCGCCAACGATGGGTCCAATCAGTGTTGCGCGCCCGCCAACGGCCGCCCAGATAGCGATTTCGATGGAGTTGGCGGGGCTCATTTCACTGGGGTTGATGATGCCAACCTGGGGCACATACAGGGCCCCCGCAACACCGCACATCATGGCCGACAACGTCCAGATGGTCAGCTTGTATCCGATGGGGTTGTAGCCCGAGAACATGACCCGCGTCTCAGCATCCCGCACGGCCTGCAACACACGGCCAAACTTGGCATTTACCAACCAGCGCCCGAGCAGGAAGAACAGCAGCAGCGTGAACGAGGTCAGCACAAACAGCACCATGCGCATGCCGGGTGTGGCAATCGGAATGTTCAACAGGCGCTTGAAATCGGTAAAGCCGTTGTTGCCGCCAAAGCCCGTCTCGTTTCGAAAAAACAGCAGCATGGCCGCGAAAGTCATGGCCTGGGTGATGATGGAAAAGTACACCCCCTTGATGCGCGAGCGAAAAGCAAAATAGCCAAACACAAAAGCCACCAAACCGGGCACAGCCACCACCAGGAACAAGGTGGCCACAAAGCTGTCGCTGAACGTCCAATGCCAGGGCAACTCCTTCCAGTCCAGAAACACCATGAAGTCTGGCAAGTTACTTTTGTAGTTGCCGTCGGTGCCGATCTGGCGCATCAGGTACATGCCCATGGCATAACCTCCCAGCGCAAAAAAGAGTCCGTGACCCAATGACAAAATGCCGGTGTAACCCCAGATCAGATCCATCGCCAGGGCGCAAATGGCGTAACACATGATCTTGGCCACCAGAGCCACGGCAAAGTCGCTCAAGTGGAACACGCTGCCGGCTGGCACCGCAAGGTTCAGCACTGGCACAAGAGCACACAGCACGACCAGGGCGGCGAGCCAGGCGAGCCAGCCAGTGCGCGTCATGAGCGGGGCTCTCGAGGGAAGTGTCACGTTGTTCATGCTTCTGCGCTCCGGCCCTTCATGGCGAAAATTCCTTGCGGGCGCTTTTGAATAAAAACAATGATGAAGACCAGCACGGCTATCTTGGCCAACACGGCACCGGTCCAGCCTTCAAGGAATTTATTCAAAATGCCCAGCCCCAACGCCGCATACACCGTGCCAGCAAGCTGGCCCACGCCCCCCAACACCACCACCATGAACGAGTCCACGATGTAGCCCTGACCCAAGTCCGGCCCCACGTTGCCCACCTGACTCAGCGCGCAGCCGGCCAGCCCGGCAATGCCGGAGCCCAATGCAAACGCATAGGTGTCGATGCGGGCGGTATTGACACCCATGCAACTGGCAATTGGCCGGTTCTGCGTGACACCACGCACAAACAAACCCAGCCGCGTCTTGCCAATCAGAAAAGCCACGCCGCCCAAAACGGCCAGCGCGAAGCCCACAATCACCAGCCGGTTGTAGGGCAAAGACAGGTTGCCCAGCACCTGTACGCCGCCACTCATCCAGCTCGGGTTTTCCACCCCCACGTTTTGCGCACCAAACAGCGTGCGCACGCCTTGCATCAGCATCAGACTGATGCCCCAGGTGGCGAGCAGTGTCTCCAACGGGCGCCCATACAAAAAGCGGATCACGCTGCGCTCCAGCGCCGCACCCACCAGAGCGGACGCCATGAAGGCCACCGGCACGGAGGCCAGCAGGTACCAGTCAAAGGCTGCTGGCAAATATTTTTGAAACAGGCCTTGCACAACATAGGTGGCGTAGGCACCAATCATCATCAACTCGCCATGGGCCATGTTGATGACGCCCATCAACCCATAGGTGATGGCCAGCCCCAATGCCACCAGCAGCAGGATGGAACCCAGGCTGATGCCGCTGAATACAGCACCCAACCGGTCACCCCAGGCAAGGCGTGATTCGACCTGGCTCAGGCTGAATTGAAGTGCTGCCTTCACTTGCGCATCCGGCTCCGTCTGCAGCCGTTCGATCAGCAGTGTCTTGGTTGCGGCCTGTGAACTCTCCGCCAACAACTTGGCGGCCTCCAGGCGTTTGGCACTTTGCGAGCTACTCAACAGTGCTGCTGCGCGCAACAAACCCAATCGATCCTTGATGTCGGGCACGGTCTCTTGTGCGAACGCCTTGTCGATCAGGGGCAGCTTGCTTTCGTCGACTTCCCCCTGCAGTGTCTTGACCGCGTCGCGGCGCACAGCCGCATCAGTTGACAGCAGTTTTAGCGACGCCATCGCCGTGTCAATTTCACCGCGCATGCGGTTGTTGTTCATCACATCTTCGGCTGTGTCCGGTAGTGGTGCCTCGGTGCCGCTTACCGGGTCAACCGCTTTGCCGTCTTTCACGATCACCGGCTTGCCCGCGACGACTTTGACCGCATCATCAGACAGGGCCTGGAAGAATGCGACGGTCTTTTCATCGGCCCCGGCTACCGCAGCGCGCAGCGCTTCGATGCGTGCATCACCTTCGCCAATGGCGATGGCCTTGGCCTGGTCCGGTGTGAGTGCGTATGCGTTGCCGAACACGAAACAGCTTGCAAGCGCGAGAAATATTCGGATCAACATAAACCCCAAAAAAAGCCACAATAGCGCGATGAAAGGAAGAAGCGTAGCGAGCGGTCCGATGTGTGATCGGACCGCGCAGTGGCTTCTTACTTCATTGCCGGCTCGTCAGGCTTCTTGTCGTTGCCTTCGATGAACGGAGACCATGGCTTGGCCTTGACGGGGCCGGGTGTCTTCCACACCACGTTGAACTGACCGTCTGCCTTCACTTCGCCGATGAACACCGATTTATGCAAGTGGTGGTTCTTCTCATCCATCTTGCTTACGATTCCGCTGGGTGCCTTGAAAGTCTGCCCTGCCATGGCAGCGATCACCTTGTCGGTATCGGTAGATTTGGCTTTTTCAACGGCCTGCTTCCACATGTTGATACCAATGTAGGTGGCTTCCATCGGGTCGTTGGTCAGGGGCTTGTCGGAGCCGGGCAGCTTCTTGGCCTTGGCGTAATCCGACCACTTCTTGATGAAGGCAGTGTTGTCGGGGTTCTTGATGCTCATGAAGTAATTCCATGCAGCCAAGTGACCCACCAGCGGCTTGGTATCGACACCACGCAGCTCTTCTTCACCCACCGAGAAGGCAACGACGGGAACGTCTTTTGCCTTCAGGCCCGCATTGCCCAGCTCTTTATAGAAGGGCACGTTGGAGTCACCATTGATGGTGGACACCACGGCCGTCTTGCCACCGGCGGAGAACTTCTTCACGTCAGCCACGATGGTCTGGTAGTCGGAGTGACCAAACGGTGTGTATTTTTCGTCGATGTCCTTGTCGGCAACTCCCTTGCTCTTCAAGTAGGCGCGCAAAATTTTGTTGGTGGTGCGGGGGTAGACATAGTCGGTGCCCAACAGGACCCAGCGCTTGGCGCCGCCGCCTTCTTTGCTCATCAAATAGTCGACTGCGGGAATGGCTTGCTGATTGGGCGCGGCACCGGTATAGAACACGTTCTTAGACAGCTCTTCGCCCTCGTACTGCACGGGGTAGAACAGCAGGCCGTTCATTTCTTCAACCACTGGCAAGACCGATTTGCGCGAGACCGAAGTCCAGCAACCGAAGATGACCGAAACTTTGTCCTGACCCAGTAACTGCTTGGTCTTTTCAGCAAACAGGGGCCAGTTGCTTGCCGGGTCGACAACAACCGGCTCGAGCTTCTTGCCCAGGACGCCGCCCTTGGCGTTGATCTCGTCGATTGCCATCAACACGGTGTCCTTCAGGACGGTTTCGGAGATGGCCATGGTTCCTGAGAGGCTGTGCAAGATACCGACCTTGATGGTGTCGGCGGCAAACGCACCCGTCGCAAATGTTAGAGCGCCAGTAGCGATGGCAGCCGCTGTAGCGATAGCCTTAAGATGTCCTCGACGTTGCATCATGATTCTCCAATAAAGAGTTAGTGGGTTGGCAGTTCGAAAGTCAAACAGCTGTACGGGTTACTGCAAGCAGCGTGCCAGGCGATTTGCACCAAAATGCAGCAGCAGCATCCTGCTCGGCACAAATGTTGCATTCCCTCTCACAACATTGGCACTTCACTACAACTACGCACCAATATGGAACTTACCCCCCGAGAAAAAGACAAGTTGCTGCTATTCACCGCCGCCCTGCTGGCCGAGCGGCGCAAGGCCCGTGGCTTGAAACTCAACTACCCCGAGGCCATGGCCCTGATCAGTGCCGCCGTGATGGAGGGCGCGCGCGACGGCAAGACCGTGGCGCAACTGATGAGCGAAGGACGCGCCGTGCTGACGCGCGCCGACGTGATGGACGGCATTGCCGAGATGATTCCCGACATCCAGGTGGAGGCCACTTTCCCGGATGGCACCAAACTAGTGACTGTCCATCAACCCATTGTCTGAACAACCATTTTCCAGGAGCCACCATGCATGCCCGATTTCACAACGCTATTATTTTGCTAGCTGCTTACGCAATGTCTACGGGGGCTAGCACCGTATTTGCCCATGATGGACACGGCCTGGCAGGCTCGCACTGGCATTCCACCGATGTGATGGGCTTCGTAGCCGTGGGCTGCCTGACTGCGTTCGCCATCTGGCTGTCACGCCGTGACAAGTGAGGCAGCCATGATCCCTGGCGAAATCATCACTGACGACGGCGAACATACCCTCAACACCGGTCGACGCACGCTCACTGTAGTCGTGCAAAACACAGCCGACCGCCCGATTCAGGTGGGCTCGCATTACCATTTTGCCGAAACCAATGGCGCTCTGGGCTTTGACCGCGTGGCCGCGCACGGTATGCGCCTGAACATTGCATCCGGGTCGGCCGTGCGCTTTGAGCCGGGGCAGCAGCGCACCGTCGAACTGGTCGATTTTTCTGGCGACCGCATCGTGTACGGCTTTCGTGGCCTCACGAACGGACACATTGACGCCAGCATCAAGGAAAAACTGTAATGGCAACGATTGGACGCCGCGCCTACGCGGAAATCTTTGGCCCCACCGTGGGTGATCGCGTGCGCCTGGCTGACACCGGTCTGTTGATTGAAGTGGAAGCAGACTTCACTCTGGGCGCCGGAAGCTATGGCGAAGAGGTCAAGTTCGGCGGCGGCAAAACCATTCGCGACGGCATGGCGCAGAGCCAGCGCACACGCGTTGAAGGTGCAGTTGACTGCGTGATGACCAACGCCCTGATCATGGACCACTGGGGCATCGTCAAAGCTGACATTGGTCTCAAAGGCGGCCGCATCGCCGCCATCGGCAAGGCCGGCAACCCGGACACGCAGCCAGGGGTGGACATCATCATCGGGCCCGGCACCGAGGTCATCAGTTGCGAAGGCAACATCGTCACGGCGGGCGGGATCGACTGTCACATCCACTTTATCTGCCCGCAGCAGATCGAAGAAGCGCTGGCCAGTGGTGTCACCACCATGATGGGCGGCGGAACCGGCCCGGCCACCGGCACCTTTGCCACCACCTGCACGCCCGGACCGTGGAACATTGAGCGCATGCTGCAGGCGGCCGACGCCTTCCCCATGAACCTGGGTTTTCTCGGCAAGGGCAATGCATCGCTGCCTGCCGCATTGCATGAACAGGTGAATGCCGGCGTGATTGGCTTAAAACTGCACGAAGACTGGGGCACCACGCCAGCGGCCATCAGCAACTGCCTGGACGTGGCCGAAGAGGCTGATGTGCAAGTGGCAATCCACTCCGACACGCTCAATGAATCCGGCTTTGTCGAGAACACCATCGCAGCCACCAAGGGCCGCAGCCTCTGTGCCTTTCACACCGAAGGCGCGGGCGGCGGTCACGCGCCCGACATTTTGCGCGTGGTAGGCCAGGCCAACTTCCTGCCCAGCTCCACCAACCCGACCATGCCGTACACGCAGAACACGCTGGACGAGCATGTGGATATGCTGATGGTCTGCCACCACCTGGACGCCGGCATTGCCGAAGACCTGGCCTTTGCCGAGAGCCGCATCCGCAAGGAAACCATTGCGGCAGAAGACATCCTGCACGACCTCGGTGCGATCTCCATGATGAGCAGCGACAGCCAGGCCATGGGCCGCGTCGGCGAAGTCATCATCCGCACCTGGCAGACCGCGCACAAGATGAAGGCGCAGCGGGGTTCACTGCCCGAAGACACATTGCGCAACGACAACTTCCGCGCCAAGCGCTACATCGCCAAGTACACCATCAACCCGGCCATCGCCCACGGTATTAGCCATGAGGTCGGATCTATCGAGGTCGGCAAATGGGCCGACCTGGTGGTGTGGAAGCCAGCCTTCTTTGGCGTCAAACCGGCACTCATTTTGAAAGGCGGCTTCATCGCCATGGCCGCCATGGGCGACCCCAACGCCAGCATCCCCACACCCCAACCGGTGCACTATCGGCCTATGTTTGGTGCCTATGGTGGTGCATTGGCCAAGGGTTCCATCACTTTCGTCTCACAGGCGGGGCAAAACGCGGGCATTCAGGAGCGCTTTGGTTTGCGCAAGAACGTGAGCGCGGTGCGCAATATCCGCTCAATCCGCAAGCAGCACATGGTGCACAACAGCTATTTGCCCACCATGGAGATTGACGCGCAGACCTACAGTGTGCGAGCCGATGGCCAGCTGTTGACCTGCGAGCCGGCACTCAGCTTGCCGATGGCGCAACGCTACTTTTTGTTTTGATGTCTGCAAACTGCGATGATGCAGCCCGGAACATCGCCGTGCGCTGGCGCACAGCGGGTCTGCTGATCGGTTGCCTATGGGCGGCACTGGCCCATGCATCCCCCGACGAAGACCTGTTGGGCAAGTCCGGCGGGTATCCGGTAGCCCCCAGACTGGGGCAGGCCTTTACGGAGCCCTACCGGGTCGGCTCCTTCAGCGCCATGGACACCATCTCGCCCCATTGCGTTGTAGAGCCATCCGACAACCCGCTGCCGCTGCCAATTGCCTACGCAGAGCCGCGTTTCCGCTATCGCTTTGATGGCCAGACGTTGACGTTGGACGACTACATGCAGCGCCAAAGGGCGACGGCGGTGCTGGTATTGAAAGACGGGCAGATCGTGGCGCAGCGCAGCGGGTACGACCGCAAGCCAGACGCCCGTTTGCTGTCCAACTCCATGGCCAAGACCGTTGTGGCGCTGGCCATTGGCAAGGCATTGGAGTCCGGCCTGATACGCTCCCTGGAGGACACGGCCGAAAGCTACGAGCCCCGACTGGCGGGCACCGTGTATGGACAGACCCGCATCATCAACCTGCTGCGCATGGCGTCGGGCGCGCAATTTGTCGAAGACTATTCCGGCCGGGACGATCTCGCCCGTTTCAACCTGGCAGCGCGCAAGCAGGGCGTTGTAGCTGCAGCCAAAGTGATTACCGAACGGGTGGCGCCACAGGGCACCCGATTCAACTACGCCAGCGCGGAGACGCAGATGCTGGGTCTGGTGCTGCGCGCAGCGACGGGTCAGACGCTGTGCCGCTACGTCAGCGACACCATCTGGAAGCCCATGGGGGCCGAGTCACGCGCCACCTGGCTGACTTACGCGAACGAGGCGGTCGAAATGGCGTCGGGCAACTTCAACGCCACCGTACAGGACTATGCGCGCCTGGGCTGGCTGATGGCCAACGACGGCCAGCGTGATGGCCGCTCCATCGTGTCGCGCGACTACCTGCTGCACATGACCGACGCCAGCCTGCAACCCGAGATGTTTCGCCCCGGGATCATGCAAAACAAGGGTTCAACCTACACCGGCTACGGCTTGCAAACCTGGCTGCTGCCCGGTACGCACCGCCGTTTTGCATTGTTTGGAATCTACGGGCAAGCCATCATGGTGGACCCCGAACTCAAGCTGGTGGTCGTCCATATGGCGGTCGCCAAGGACGCATCGGGTGATGCCAGCGGCACCCACATGGGTGCCGAACGTGACGCCATGTGGCGTGGCATAGTTGCCCACTATGGAAACTGGTAAGGAAACACAGATGATTCAGGTATCAAAGCTGATCGCGCAAGGCCAGGGCCTGGCCCCCGTCCTGCTCAAACGCGCTTGTCACCTCGAACTTGACTGGGATGTGCGCCAGAAAAGCCGCTTTGACGCAACCGACTCGGCTGGCCGCCACCTTGGCGTGTTTCTGCCGCGCGGCACCGTGGTGCGCGGTGGCGACGTGCTGGTGGCGGAGGACGGCTCGCTTATCAAGGTAGTTGCCGCACCCCAGGCGGTGCTGAAGATCACCCACTGCGCCAACCACGGCACGCCGTACGACCTGATACGCGCCGCCTACCACCTGGGCAATCGGCATGTGCCCATCGAGCTCAAGCCCAACCACCTGAAGATCGAGCCCGACCATGTGCTGGCCGACATGCTGCGCGCTATGCACCTGATCGTGCATGCGGTGGATGAACCTTTTGAGCCGGAAAACGGCGCCTACGCCGCTGGCGGGCACAGCCATGACCACGATCACCATCACGCTGAAACCAAACCAACGGCCGCCAGAAGACTCTCGGCCATTCCCATTGCGGCTGCCGCAGTGCCCCATGTGCACGGCCCGGGCTGCAAGCACGACCACTGAGCCAGGCACCCATGCTTGACTCCAGCTTGATGCAGCTGATGTGGCTAGCCTCACCGGCCCTGCCGATTGGCGGTTTTTCGTACTCGGAATGCCTCGAAGCCGCCGTAGATACTGCGCGGGCCGCTACAGAAACAGAAGCAACTGCCTGGCTGGTAGACCACCTCCACCTGAGCCTGGCCCGGTCCGATTTGCCCGCGGTCGCGCAGGCGATTGGTGCCTGGCGCGCCCATGACCAGGAGGACATTGCCAAGCTGAACGCATGGGTGCTGCAAACCCGCGAGAGCAGCGAACTGCGCGCCCAAACTGAACAGATGGGTAAAAGCCTGCTGGACTGGCTGCGCAACCACACGACAGCAACCCCAGACCAAATCGCCCTGCTGGCACGCCAGCAACCGACCTACCCCATCGCCTACGCCCTGGCGGCCAGCGCCACCCAGGCGCCGCTGCGTGAATGCCTGCTGGCCTATGCGTTCGGGTGGGCTGAAAACATGGTCCAAGCTGCCATCAAATCCGTGCCCTTGGGCCAGAGCGCGGGCCAACGGATTCTGTCCGCGCTGACCGCGGAGATTCCGCAAGCTGTCGACCACGCACTAGCGCTCGATGACGATGGGCGACAAGCCTTTGCCCCCATGCAGGCCATTCTGAGCAGCCAGCACGAAGTTCAATATTCAAGGCTTTTCCGATCCTAGCCCCCGTATTCATTGCCTAGACAGCTCCTTTATTCATAGCAAATTACCATGTCCACACTGCACCATATCGCCAACCGCACCAAGAACCTGCCCCCGCTTCGGGTGGGCATTGGCGGCCCCGTAGGCTCCGGAAAAACGACATTACTCGAAATGCTGTGCAAGGCCATGCGCGAACAATACGACCTGGTTGCCATCACCAACGACATCTACACCAAGGAGGACCAGCGCCTGCTCACGGTGAGCGGCGCACTGCCGGCAGAGCGCATCATGGGCGTGGAGACCGGCGGCTGCCCGCACACCGCGATTCGTGAGGATGCGTCCATCAACCTCGAAGCCATAGACCGCATGCTGGTGGACTTTCCGGATGCCGATATCGTGTTTGTGGAGAGCGGGGGCGACAACCTGGCCGCCACGTTCAGCCCCGAGCTGAGCGACCTGACCATCTATGTCATTGACGTGGCTGCGGGTGAAAAAATCCCGCGCAAAGGCGGCCCCGGCATCACCAAGAGTGACCTGTTTATCATCAACAAGACCGACCTGGCCCCGTACGTAGGCGCCGACCTCGCGGTAATGGAAGCCGACACCATCCGCATGCGCACCACGGCCAAGGGCCTAAAGCCGTTTGTCATGACCAATTTGAAGACGCAAGACGGTCTGAAAGCGGTAATTTCCTTCATCGAAACCAAAGGCCTGCTGCAAGCCAGTTAGAATACGCCCCTCTGGAACCTTGGCCGAGTGGTTTAAGGCACCGGTCTTGAAAACCGGCGAGGATGTGAGTCCTCCGTGAGTTCGAATCTCACAGGTTCCGCCAAAAATCCTTGTAAGTCCCTGATTTACAAGGATTTTTTGTTTTCTGCTGGTACCAACCCATCAACCGACCCCACGTGACAAGCCCGGCACCACCAATATGCTGCAATACTGCTGGATGCCGGTAACGACCAGGGCGCTGCGACCCATGCAGACATTGCGCGCATGCACTCGGTCTATGCATTGGCTGTTTGTGACGAGACTTGTGAACTCTGAAGAAAACCCGGCGAATTAGGTGGAAAATTGCACCTATGACTGAAGCCACCACACTCCCCCCACTTCCCGACCATCTTTCCACCGACGCGCGTAGCCCCCACTTTGTCGCTGCTGTGTTCGAGCATGACATCGGCATCCGCTTCAACGGCAAGGAGCGCACCGACGTCGCCGAATATTGCATCAGCGAAGGCTGGATTAAGGTGCCGTCAGGCAAGACCGTGGACCGCAAAGGGCAACCGCTGATGATCAAACTCAAGGGCAAAGTGGAAGCGTTTTACCACTAAAAATTCGCTACGCGGTGCAGAGCTTGCGGCCTTGGTCGCTCAGATCCACAAATCCAGCGGTGGGTCTGCCACCACCGCGCGCAAGATGTCGGATCGCGACACAAACCCGGTCACCTTGCCCTCTTCACTCACCACCGGCAACCCGGGCAAGCCGGTATCCAGCAGCACACGGGCCACACGCCGAATATCGGTATCGGGCGAGACACTCGGTACCGGCGTCCACATCACATCCACCACGGGCTGCATCAACAAAGCGCGCCATACCAGGGCGTGACTGTCAGGACTGGGCATACGCTCAGGCGCCATCAGATCGGCACGCGAGATCAGCCCCACCAGCACCCCGGTTGCAGTAACCACCGGCACTTGCCCCAGGTGGTTCTTGGACAGCACCTGCCAGGCTTTTTCTACAGTGGCCGTGTCCGGGACGGTGGTGACCGGGCTGCTCATCACAGCATCCACCCGGGTTAGCGGGTGGCGCGGCAGGCCGGGCTTGACGGTCTGTTCATACGCAGCCAGGGCCGTGCGATGGACGGTGTCCGTACCCGGTTTGGCCGCAGGGTCCGGGTAGTGCAAAGGATTCTGGTCGCGTGGGTCCAGGCCAACCGGAGCCACAACATGGCTGCGGGCAGCTCTGGAGACCGGGCCGACTTGCCGCAACTCTTCCATGGAACCCCTAAAAACCCGACCCGCTTTGCCGTATACCGAGAACATGGCACTGTCCCCCTGTGTGCGCCAGCGAGAGGCTGGCTAGCTCGCATTGGACAGGAAAATTTCCTGTAAGTCACTCAGAAAATCAAAGCCGCGTTGCGTGGGGCGGACACGGGCAAAGTCACGCTCGATGAGGCCCTTGCGCTCGGCCTCCTGCAGCGCCGCTTCAATGGCGGTCAGCGCCAGCCCCGTGCGCTCGGAAAAATCGCGCAAACCAAAGCCGTTGCGCAGACGCAGTGCGTTCAGCATGAACTCAAACGGCAGTTCGCTGCGCGCCACCTCGTCACTTTGCGCCACCGCATTGCCGCGCAGTGCGTGGTCCATGTACAGCAGCGGCTGGCGAAAGCGCACCTGGCGCACCACGCGGTGGGCGAAGCTGAGCTTGCTGTGCGCACCGGCGCCAATGCCCAGGTAATCGCCAAACTGCCAGTAATTCAGGTTGTGTTTGCAGCGGTGGCCCTGCATGGCATAAGCCGACACTTCGTAGCGGTCCAGACCCGCCACACCGGTCAACTCGGTGATGTGATCCAGCATGGCATAGGCCGTGTCATCTTCGGGAATGGTTGGCGGAAACTTGGCGAAATAGGTGTTGGGCTCGATGGTCAGGTGGTAGATCGATATATGCGGCGGTGCAAACTGCAACGCAGTTGCAATGTCCTGCCCGACCTGTTCCAACGTCTGCCCGGGAAGCGCATACATGATGTCCAGGTTAAAGGTGTCAAACGACTGCGCCGCCTCTTCCACCGCCGCCAGTGCCTGCGCCCGGTCATGCACACGCCCAAGCGCACGCAGGTGGGTGTCATTGAAGCTTTGCACGCCCACGGATAGACGGGTCACACCGGCCTGGCGGTAGGCGCGAAACCGGTCCTTCTCAAACGTACCCGGATTGGCTTCCAGCGTGATCTCGCAACTGGCCTCCAATTTCAGCCGAGCGCGGATGTCACCCAGCAACCGGTCAATGGTCGCCGGGGCAAACAGGCTGGGCGTGCCACCGCCAATGAAAATGCTGTGCACGCTGCGGCCCCAAATCAGAGGTAACGCGGCCTCCAGGTCGGCCACCACTGCGTCCACATAGCGCTGCTCGGGCAAGTCCTGCGCACGCATCTCGTGTGAGTTGAAGTCGCAATACGGACATTTCTTCAGACACCACGGCAGGTGCACATAAAGTGACAAGGGCGGCAGCGCAGACAGTTGCAGCGTGCCAGGGCGCATGTAATGCGCGATATCGTTCTGCGCGGCGGGTTCGCCACTTTCACTTGCTGCAGACGTGGCCACAATGGGAATCATGGCAACGCTTAAGCGGCGGCTTGGGCCAACCAGTGCTCACGAATAAGTGCCGACATGGCACGCGCCGATTTGCCGCGATGGCTGTTGGCATTCTTGATTTCAATGGGCAGCTGCGCAAAGGTTTGGCCAAATTCAGGAATCCACATCACCGGGTCGAAGCCAAAGCCATTGTTGCCCACCGGTTCACGCGCAATCTGGCCGACCACGCGGCCCACCGCAATCAGGGGTTCGGGGTCATCAGCACTGCGCACTGCCACGAGTGTGCTGACCAGTGCAGCGCGGCGGTTGTCGACAGTGCGCATTTGTTCCAGCAAGGCACGCACGTTGTTTGCATCACCCTTGGCATAGCCAAACTGGGTCGCGTAGTAGGCCGTATCGACGCCCGGCAGGCCGCCAAAAGCGTCCACGCACAGACCCGCATCATCCGCAAGCGACGGCAAACCGGTGTGCAGCGCGGCATTGCGGGCCTTGGCCAGGGCGTTCTCCACAAAGGTGCGATGCGGCTCGGGTGCTTCGGGCACGCCCAGTTCGCCTTGGGCGATCAGGGTGCAGCCCAGGGGGGTGAGCATGGCCTGCAGTTCGGCCAGCTTGCCCTGGTTATTGGAGGCAAGGACAATTTTCATACAAATAGGGCTACAGCCCCCGTTAAATATGCGCTTACAGCTATCATTTTGATAGCGACTCTTGCTGCAAGGTCATCAACTCAGTGATGCCTTTTTCGGCCAGGGTGAGCAGTTGATCCATCTCGGTTCGAGAAAACGCAGCGCCTTCGGCGGTGCCCTGCACTTCGACAAAATGACCGGCGCCGGTCATCACCACGTTCATGTCGGTATCGCAAGCCGAGTCTTCGATGTACTCCAGATCCAGCAGTGGCGTGCCCTGCACGATGCCCACCGAGATCGCCGCGACGCAGGCAGTGATCGGTGACTCGGTAATCTTGCCGGCGGCCAGCAAACCGTTGACCGCATCCTGTGCCGCCACGAAGGCACCGGTAATGGCCGCCGTGCGCGTCCCGCCGTCCGCCTGCAACACGTCGCAATCAAGCTGAATGGTGCGTTCGCCCAGCTTTTTCAAATCGAACACGGCACGCATGGAGCGTCCAATCAAGCGCTGGATTTCTTGCGTGCGCCCGCTTTGCTTGCCGCGCGCGGCCTCGCGGTCGCTGCGCGTGTGGGTGGCCCGAGGCAGCATGCCGTACTCCGCCGTCACCCACCCTTCACCGCTGCCACGCTTGTGCGGCGGTACACGCTCCTCCACCGATGCGGTACACAACACCTTGGTCGCGCCGAACTCAATCAATACCGAACCTTCGGCATGCAGCGTGTAGCCACGGGTGATACGCACATCGCGCAACTGGTCGGCCACGCGGGCGTTGGAACGAACAAACTCGGACATGTAATTTTCCTGATGTAAATAAAAGGGCGCCTAGACGCGCCCGGTATCAGCTCTTGCGGGCCGCTGAGCGCCGTATGGCCTCGTTGATTTCGGCGATGCTGCGCTCAATGGCTGCATCGTCCAGATCGTCCACACCAGAATCGAGCCAACCCGCCTGCACCGTAGAGGCAAAAACGCCCTCATCGATGTCGTTGGTCGAAATGGTCCCACGCGTGGACTCGAATGAATCCGGTGTCTCCCACTCCATGGCAATCACTGTCACGTTGTCGCTGCTGGGCCCGGCCTTGAAAAGTGCCTGGTCCACCAGTTCGGGCACCGCCGAGCCAACCTGCTTCTGGCCGAGCTGAAAAACGATTTCCGCGTCTGTCAGGCTGCCCCATAAACCATCGGAACAAAGCAAGATCTTGTCACCCTGCTGCAGCGACACGGGCCCTGCCACGTCAAACGTCGGCTTGGTGGGTGACCCCAGGCAGGTGTACAAAATGTTCCGATTAAAGCGCTCGGGAACCGGTTGCTGCGGGTGGGCGCTGAGGTGTTGCTCGATATAGGAATGGTCCCGTGTGCGCACCAGTAGCTCGCCATCGCGCACAAAATACAGCCGCGAATCGCCACAGTGCACCCAGTAAGCCACCCCACCCTGGACAATCGCCGCCACCAGCGTGGTGCGGGGGGTGTCCATCAAGTGCTTCTCAGCGGCGTAGCGCAAAATTTGGCGGTGTGCGGCCATGATGGCCATATTAAAAAAGGCCTTGGGGTCCTCTATTTCAGGCTTGGCTTCTTTCTGGTACAGAGCCGAGATCGCCTGCAGCACCATTTGCGCAGCTACTTCACCCTCCGGGTGTCCCCCCATCCCATCGGCCAACAAGAAAAGGCCCGACGCCTTGGTGTAGCAATAGCCCATGCGGTCTTCGTTCTTTTCACGTCCGCCCTTGCGACTGGTCTGAAAAACGGAAAACTTCATTTTGGCTTGACCCCAACGTTGGAGGCCGCCAGCACGCTTCGCTTGGTGTCTGACACCATGGTGTCGAATTGCATTCGAACTTTCTCTCCGACGCTCAGCTTGGTGTAGCGGCGTTCGCCCTCGCGACTAAGCTCCTTCTGCAGCGCAAAAACCGATTGCGGCCTGGACAACGGGTCAAGCGACATGCACCACTCGACCACCTCAATCAGATTGTCCGAGTACACACCACGCAAGCGGGCCAGGGCCACCGTGATGCGGTCCTTTTCGAGGCGCTGCGGCGCTTCATTGGGTGGATATCCCTGCATACAGGCGTAGATGCAGGCGCCAATGGCATAAATGTCGGTCCAGGGCCCCATGGAGGCATCTCGACGGTACATCTCGGGTGCCGCAAAACCTGGTGTGTACATGGGTCGAATGAAGTTGCCTTCTTTGCTCAGCACTTCGCGGGCGGCACCAAAGTCGATCAACACCGACTTGTTGTCATCGGTTATAAAAATATTGGCTGGCTTGATGTCTAAATGCAGCATCTTGTGCTGGTGCACGATGCGCAACCCGCGCAAAATTTCATCAAACAACGAGCGGATGGTGGACTCCCGAAACACCTTGCTTTGCTTGAGGTCACGCGCGGTCACGATGAAGTCTTGCAGGGCCGCGCCCTCAAGGTAGTTCATCACCATATAAACGGTTTCGTTTTCGCGGAAGAAATTCAGCACGCTCACCACCGAGGGGTGTGAAATTTGTGCCAGCGATCGCCCCTCTTCAAAAAAGCTCTTCAGACCCAACCGGTAAAGCGAAAGCTTTTCGGCCTGAACCTGGGGCAACAACTCACCCGGCGCACGGGTCGCAAGCGAAGACGGCAGATACTCCTTCACTGCCACCCGCTGCCCATCGGCATCCAGCGCCAGGTACACCAACCCGAACCCGCCAGCTGCCACTTTGCGAACCACGCGATAGCCGCCAATAGTGGTGTCAGGGGGTAGTGGGGATGGCTTGACCTTCGACATAAATTAAGAGTTGAACGCGCGTCTGATCCGTCTGAACCGGGTTATTCTCAGGGTCGTTTTACGAATCAGGAATAAGGAATGCCAGTTTATAGCATGACGGGTTACGCCAGTGCACAACACAGCACCAGCACTGCGGGTACCGAATCCGACGCAAAGCTCCCCGCCGGCCAACTCGGCCTGGAAATTCGCTCGGTCAACAGCCGGTTTTTAGACCTCTCGTTTCGGCTGCCTGAAGATTTGCGCCAGTTCGAACCGGCGTTGCGCGATCTGCTGCAGGCAAAGCTCAAGCGCGGCAAGGTGGAGGTTCGCGCGTCTGTTGAAGTGGCTGCAGCGACCGGGGTCACAGACCCCACGCCCCGTATGCTGCAACGGCTCAACACCGTGCAGGACAGTGTCAAGGCCTGGCTGCCAACCGCCACACCATTGAGCGTGGCTGACATCATCCGTCTCGCATCTGCAGAGCAACCCAGTTCCCACGATTGGAGCACCGCAATCCTTCCACTGGCCGACAAGGCTCTTAAATCCCTTCTGGATGCCCGCGCCCGCGAGGGTGCAAAGCTATCCAGCATGCTGCTCGACCACATCGCCCAGCTGCGGGTGCTGGCGCAGCAGGCGATACCCCTGATTCCCCAACTGGTCGAGCAAAACCGCCAGCGCTTTCTGACCCGCTGGAAAGACGCCATGGCACTGGCCGATGGAACCACGTTGCCCGAAGCCGCTCAGGACCGTGCCCTGACCGAAGCCACCGCCTTTGCCATACGCATTGACGTTGCCGAGGAAATTACCCGCCTGGGTTCGCACCTGGACGAAATTGAGCGTCTGATCAAAAAAGGGGGCGAAATCGGCAAACGCCTGGACTTCTTGATCCAGGAACTCCACCGCGAGGCCAACACCATGGGATCCAAATCGGCTGCACTGGAACTGACCCATATCTCGGTGGACATGAAGGTGCTCGTTGAGCAATTGCGTGAGCAGGTTCAGAACATAGAATAGGGCGATCTCAAGCCGCTGGCCAAGAGCCTATTTCAATATGGATTACCCCGGAAACCTGTTTGTCGTTGCAGCCCCCAGCGGGGCGGGAAAGTCCAGTCTTGTCAAAGCCCTGCTGGAACTCGACGCGCGCGTACAACCGTCTGTCTCGCACACCACGCGCGCCCCACGCGGCCAGGAAAAACACGGGCGCGAGTATTTTTTCGTCTCAGAACAGGAATTCGACGCCATGGTCGCGGCCAATGGTTTTGTGGAATGGGCCCACGTGCACAACCACCGCTATGGAACGTCCAAAAAGGCGATTGAAGAACGCATGGCCCAAGGTGCCGATGTGATTCTGGAAATTGACTACCAGGGCGCCATCCAGATCAAGAGAATTTTTGCCAACGCGATTTCGATTTTCATTTTGCCTCCAAGTTGGGAAGAACTGCGCTCGCGTCTGGAGCGCCGCGGAGAGGACTCCGCTGCGGTCATCGATGTGCGCATGAAAAACGCCGCCATTGAGGTGTCGCAGGTGGATAAATTTGACTTCGTTATAATCAACGAGTTGTTTGACCGTGCGCTATTTGACCTAAAAGCCATTGTTCACTCCCAGCGGCTCAAATTTGCAGCGCAACGTCGCGCCAGAGCCGAAACATTCAAAGCGTTGCTAATCCCCTAGTCCTTCGGAGAATCCCATCATGGCCCGTATTACTGTAGAAGACTGCCTGTTGCAGATCCCCAACCGCTTTCAATTGGTGCTGGCTGCCACTTACCGCGCGCGCATGTTGAACCAGGGCCACACACCCAAGATTGAGAGCAAGAACAAGGCCGGTGTCACCGCCCTGCGCGAAATAGCTGCCGGGAAAATTGGCATAGAGATGCTCAAAAAGGTTCCGCTCTGAACCTCCCCGCTCCAAAGGGCACCGCTTGCGGTGCTTTTTTTTGGCCATTTATAGGGCTGCGAGCCCAAAGCATTTTTGGGCACGCTACATTTGAGTCATGGGTACCCCCACCACCAACAACACTCCGCAAAAAAGCGCAGCACCGCTGCCGTCTGCCCCGCATCCGGCTGCGATCAATGCGGCAGCGGCCAGCTTTGCCGGCCTGACCTCGAAACTCGACTATCTTTCACCGGAGGATCTGGAGAAGGTTCGCCAGGCTTACCGCTTTGCAGACGAGGCACACCTGGGCCAACTGCGCAACAACGGCGAACCGTACATCACCCACCCGATTGCCGTCGCAGCCCAATGCGCGGAGTGGAAGATAGATGCTCAAGCACTGATGGCAGCCCTGCTGCACGATGCGCTGGAAGATTGCGGCGTCACCAAAGCCGAACTGATTGAGCGCTTTGGCTCACCAGTTGCGGAACTGGTGGATGGGCTCACCAAACTGGACAAACTACAGTTCAATACCCGCGAAGAGAATCAGGCAGAGTCATTCCGCAAAATGCTGCTGGCCATGGCGCGTGACGTTCGCGTCATCCTCATCAAACTGGCAGACCGCTCGCACAATATGCGCACACTGGGTGATGTGCCGCGCTCAAAGTGGGGCCGCATTGCATCCGAAACTCTGGACATCTATGCACCCATTGCGCACCGCCTGGGATTGAACCGGACATATCGTGAATTGCAGGATTTGTCGTTTCGGTACCTGCGCCCGTGGCGGTACAGCATCTTGGAAAAAGCCGTTGCTAAAGCGCGCAGTCGACGCCGCGACCTGATTCAGAAGGTGCAAAAGGAACTGGAAATAGCATTCGCCGCGGCCGGCATCAGTGTTCGAATTTCCGGCCGGGAAAAGACACTCTACTCCATCTACAAAAAGATGGAAAACAAACACCTCAGTTTTGCCCAGGTGACTGATATTTACGGATTTCGCGTCATTTTGCCGCAAGTTATTGAATGTTATTCAGCTTTAGGCGTATTGCATCAACTTTACAAGCCACTCCCGGGAAAATTCAAGGACCACATCGCCATTGCAAAGCTCAACGGCTACCAGTCTTTGCACACCACCCTGGTGGGGCCATCCAACGTAAATGTTGAATTTCAGATGCGCACGGAAGCCATGCATGTGGTGGCCGAGTCGGGTGTTGCCGCCCATTGGCTGTACAAGAGCAACAAGTCGGATGAACCGGCATCAGACCGCCTGGGCACCAAGTGGCTACAGTCGTTGCTGGATATTCAGGACGAGACACGTGACGCAGGCGAGTTCTGGGACCACGTCAAGGTCGACCTCTTTCCCGATGCGGTGTATATCTTTACCCCCAAGGGACAAATCATGGCCATGCCCCGTGGTGCAACGATTGTTGACTTCGCATACTCAATTCACAGCAACGTCGGCGATCGAACGGTATCAGCTCGCATTAATGACGAACAAGTCCCATTGCGGACGGAACTGAAGAATGGCGATGTTGTGGAAGTCGTCACCGAGCCCACGGCAACGCCTAATCCGGCCTGGCTTGGCTTTGTAAGAACCGGCCGTGCCCGATCAAAGATTCGCCACCATTTGAAAACCATGGCGCATACCGAGTCCGAGGAACTCGGTGAAAAGCTGCTGACCCAGGCGCTGCGCGCCGAGGGCATCGAGGGGTTTCCCGGCGATGACGCCAAATACGAGCTTATTTGGGATAAATTACTGAGATTTACTGGAAGTAAGACACAACAAGAGCTGCTAACCGATATTGGCCTGGGCAAGCGGATAGCGCATATCGTGGCCAAGAGACTGGTGCTTTTACTGGCAGATAGCGGGCAGCGTCCCGATGCTCTTTTGCTGACCCGCGAAAGGTTCACCGCCCACGAGACGGCATCTCAGGGTTCGATCACGGTAGACGGCAGCGAGAGTGCCTCGGTACAGTTCGCAAAATGTTGTCGCCCAATACCGGGCGATGCCATCTTAGGTTACCTCGGACGCGGCGAGGGTCTGGTGGTCCACACCCACGAATGCCCGGTGGCGAAAAAACTCCAACACAAGGACAGTGAGCGATTCATTACCGTCGAATGGGCCGATGAACCGGTTCGGGCATTTGAAGCCGGCATCATAGTGACAGCGAAAAATGGCAAAGGGGTGCTGGCCAAAGTTGCTGCTGCGCTCGCCGCCGCCGAGGCCGACATCGTGCACATCGACATGGGGCACGATGGCACACACGATGACGTCGAGTTCCGGTTTGTTGTCGGTGTGCGCGATACGGCTCACCTCGCCGTGGCACTGCTCAACCTCAACAGAGCCTCTCCAGTGCTACGTGCGGAACGCCGCAAAGTGGCCAACGGTAGCTAATCTGTCCGCGGCGCGGGGTAGCTGACAGCCAGCACCTCAATCTCTTCCACACGGCCTGGCATCACCAATTTCAGGACGTCGCCGGCGCGCGCCTTGAGCAGCGTGCGTGCGATGGGTGATATCCAGCTGACATCACCCTGGGCGCTGTTGGCCTCATCAATCCCGGTGATCGTAACCGTTCGCTGCGCTCCCGCCTCGTCAGCGTAGGTCACGGTCGCGCCAAAAAATATCTGGTCGTTCCCAAAGTGAACCGATGGGTTTGCAATCTCGGCAATTTCCATGCGTTTGGTCAAAAAACGGATGCGGCGGTCAATTTCTCGCAGTCGCTTCTTGCCATACAAATAATCGCCGTTTTCCGACCGGTCACCATTGCTGGCTGCCCAAAAAACGGCCTCAACCATCTTGGGCCGCTCGTTGTCCATCAAATCCAGCCATTCGTTGCGCAGCCGCGCATAGCCTTGCGGAGTGATGTAGTTTTTGCCCCCACCGGCAATAGGTGGCAGTTGCAGATCGTCATCATCGCCGTCTGCGTCAGACTCTTTGGTAAAGGCCTTGTTCATGAGAGTCTGCGAAAAAGAGCCGGTGCAGGAGTGGGTCGGCGAGATTCTGTAATCGGCATAGTGGGGCGGTCATTGTAGAAGGCGGCCCTGCCACACCATTGGGCCTGCGGGTGCGCTGCAACAGCAGCGCTAACATGAAGGCTTGAAGATTTGTTCAACTTGGCTACGATGTACCGACTGATCAAAACCAACATTACACCAAGCGCAGCCATAAATGACTTCATTGTGGAACAAATTGATGGCCTTGCTAGCGCCAGCCCGTCTATCGTCCGAGCCCGAGGATCAAGCCAGGGCGCTGATCAAGGCGGTTGACGCGGGAGGATTGCCGTTGAACCCGGCACGGGTTAACGATATCGCCCGGCGATTGGGATTGGAGGTGTCGACTCGGGCGCCGATGAATGAGACGATTGCACGCATTCGCAGGGCGCTGGAGCGGTGACCTTGAGGCGGCGGGACAAACAGTCAACAAATTGCATCCAAATAGGCGTTTGACACGCTGGGCCAAAGGCTGGCCAGGCTGATGGCGTAAACAATTACCCCACTCAACTTTGGGCCAGCAGCAAATTACTGAACGGGTGCTGGCTCTTCCACCGGTACGCATGAAAATCGCGTTCGTCCGTGCTGACAATCCGGCCTTCGCCAAACTCCTCGGCCAGCAAGACCAGCGAAGCATCCGCCAGGTCCATGGGTAAATCCGCATACTGGCGCATCAACTCCGTGAGGCGCGGCAAATGGTCAGCGCCCATGGCAAACACCCCTACGCCCTGCGCTGCCAGCGTTTCCATCCATGCCAGCGTCTTGCTAACCCCAATGCGCCGGAACATCAAATGCACGCACTCCACCAGCACGGGGTAGGTTGTCATCAGTGGTTCGCGGTTGCTGCGAAAGAACGTCACGCACCGGGCGTGGTAGGCATCGCCTTTGTCCGCCAGCGCCAGCCATGCGCCCGTGTCCACCAAAATCATGCTTGAACGCCAATCTTGGCTGAGAAATCAATGTGCCGCTTGTAGCTGGTGGACAGTTGCTCGTTTGTTTCGATGCAGCCTACAACCCCCGCGGCAGACAGAGCCTGAAAAAATGGTGAATCGCCCCCGCTTTGTAGATTGCCATCCGCGATTGCGATGTTCGAGATGCCGTGGCGCTGCTTCACGAACTGCACGAAGTCGAGAACCTCAGCCTGCAGGTGCGGCGGCAATGCAGCAATCTCGGATTCAATTTTGTTCGGTGTAGTCATTGTTCAGCTCCTTTCGACACAAGTGCAGAGTCGTGCTCAGTCCATGTACATTCCATCCAGCATAGTCCAATAGAGTGTATTGCACCACCCTAAGGGAGAAAACATGGCACATCAGTACTCGGCAAGGCACATTATTCGGTGGGTGCCCAGTATGCAGCGGAGACAAATCAAATGAGTCGCCTGTCAAAGTCAGTTCAACACCGATTTCTGCAGGATTGATCTTCGAGGGAAGTCTGGAGAAACGGCAACCGAACAGCAACCAGAGAAATGTTCAAAGCCACCATCGGCATAGGGGGCCTCCATTGTAGGAGGCACCCCTGCCACACCACCGGGCATGCGGGTCCGCACCCGGCGGTTCGAGAGCTTGAGGTCATGTCAAACGCGGAACCCTCAACCGATCAAAGTACGCAATGGTCATCACTGTTTTGAGCAGTCGGTCGCTGTTTCGCCACCAGCAGTGGCAGTTGCCCGCCACCTGTCGAGCGACCGCCTCTGTTGCCCCCAGCGCCTTGAGTTCGCGGTACATC
>JAIPDC010000035.1 GCA_021737865.1 Rhodoferax sp. | reverse complement strand
GTGCCGGGATTTGGCCATGGCTGCATCGGCGTCGCCACGGCGCACAAACACGGGTGGCAGCACATAGCTCTTCGCTTGCAGGGCCTGCTCCACGGTCAGAACGGCGGGCAGGGCTTCGATGTCAAGGCGCACCTTGCGCGCCGCTCGCCGGGCCTGCATCACCGTCTTGGCAATGACTAGTCCGATGACCTGGCCGATGTGCCGCACGGTGTCCATGGCAAATACCGGCTCATCGCCGGCAAAGGCGGCCAGCATGGGGTCACCGGGAATGTCCTGTGCCAGCACCACATCGACCACGCCCGGCATGGTCAGTGCGTCGTTGACGTCCACGCCGCGCAGTCGGCCGTGGGCCACGGTGGAGAGTATGGGTGCGGCGTGCAGGGTGCCCCGCACCTCCGGGATGTCATCGATGTAGTTCACCGCGCCGGCCACCTGGGCCACCGCACTTTCGTGTGGTTGGGATGTTCCGCTGGCGCTCATGCTGCGACTCCTTCGCTGAAGGTGCCGCTGTGCGGGGTCAGTTGCCGCAGGTTGGTCAGCGCCGTGCCCTGGGTCTCCAGCCAGAAGCGCTGCAGCAGATTACCCAGCACGGTGCTGCGGTAAGCGCTTGAGGCCCGCATGTCGGAGATGGGCGCGAACTCGGCGCGCAGCGTCCGCATGGCGTGGTCAATGGTGGCTTGGTTCCAGGATTGGTCCTTGAGCGCCGCTTGGGTCTTGCGCGCCCGCACAGGCGTGGCTGCGACGCCGCCGACACCGATGGACGCCTTGCGCACGATGCCGTTGTCGATGTGTATGCTGATGGCGAGGCACACCGCAGAAATATCGTCTTCAAAGCGCTTGGAAACTTTGTAGACCCGGCTGAACTCCGTTGCCCCCACGCTTGCCACTGCGTGTGCTGCGCGGCCCGGCGCGGCGCTCGGTGCCGTGGCCTTGGGCACTTTGATCCACGCCAGCACTTCGTCGGGCGCCATTACGTTCTTTCGGTAGCCGGTGTACAGGTCTTCCAGGGCCATCTCGCGGTGTGCGACTTGCTTGCCGTTCCAGCGCATCAGCACCACGCTGGCCCCCAGTGCAATCAGCAGGGGCATGGAGTCTCCAATCGGCGAGCCATTGGCCACGTTGCCGCCCAGCGTACCGCTGTTGCGCACGGGCAGGCCGGCAAAGCGGTGGGCAAATTCTGCCAATTGGGGCCGGTCCGCGACCAGGGCGGCAAAGGCATCGGTCAGTGTGACGGCAGCGCCAATGGCGATGTGGTGCGGGTAGTCCTCAATACGGCACAGCTCGGTCACCCGGGTCAGGTCCAGCACGCGCTCGAATTGCTGGTGCATCTTGGTTACCCACAGGCCCACATCGGTGCACCCGGCCACCAGTTGCGCGTCGGGGTAGCGCTGGCGCGCGGCCAGCAAGTCCGGCAGAGTTCGGGGAGAAAAATAGACTGAATCGGCCTCTAGCCCCCGTGGAATATGCGTGAGAAGCTCTAAATTTAATAGCACCTGCGCTTCGTTGACTGGTACCGGTGGCAGCGTCTGCATGGCCAGCGCCGCGTCCAGAATGGGGCGGTAGCCAGTGCAGCGGCACAAGTTGCCCGACAACGCGGCCTGGGCCTGCTCCCGGCTGATGTCTTCTCCCTTGGCGGTTTTATTCTGGTACAGGCCAAACAGGCTCATCACAAAACCCGGTGTGCAAAAGCCGCACTGCGAGCCGTGGCAATCCACCATGGCCTGTTGCACAGGATGCAGCAAGGGCACGCCAGTGCCACGCGCGGGGGCAATCAAGCCGCCGCCGGGCCGCCCCAAGGCGGATTGGGCCCCCTCGGGGGGCAGCGCAGCACACGCAGTGGCAAGCGTGGGGGCAATATCTTCAGCGGTCCAGACGGCCATGCCGTCGACCGAATGGGCCAGTCGGATACAGCTATTGATGGCGCTGTATTTCAGCGAATCGCCGTTTGCCTGCCCGATGACCACGGTGCAGGCACCGCAGTCACCTTCGCCGCAGCCTTCTTTGGTGCCGGTGCAGTGCAGGTCTTCGCGCAGCACTTCCAGCAGGGTGCGGTTGGGGTCGACGTTTGGCAGGCTGACAACTTCGCCGCGCCGGACAAATCGCAAGGGTTTGGTTTTCATGGGCATTTCCTAGATTGGAAGGGTAAATCGGGACCCTCCACGGGCACATACGCATTAGGATATGACACAAATTCAAAAGCACGTATGAGAGATCACTCACTGTTCGACAAGATAGACCTTCACTTGATAAGGGTCCTGCATACCGTGTTAACTGAGCGCAGCGTTTCCAAAGCCGCCATCCGACTGGGCATGCACCAGCCGGCGGTGAGCGCATCGCTGAAGCGTCTGCGGGAACTTTCAGGTGACCCGCTTTTGGTGCGCTCTGGCTCCGGCATGGTGCCAACCGATGCCGCCTTGCGCATGCTGGAGCCCAGTGCCCACATTTTGCGTGCTGCCGAAATGCTTTTTTCTGACGCGCGGGGGTTTGAGCCCTCCACCGCACGCAACACGTTTCGGGTCGCGGCCAGCGATTACCTGGACCCGCTGTTCCTGCCCCAACTGGTGGCGCAGATTAAATCGCAGGCGCCCTTGAGCGAAATCGAAATCCACCCGCTTTCCGGCACATCGGATTACCGCTCCCAGTTGGCCCAGGGGGAGGTGGACGTGGTGATCGGCAATTGGCCCGCGCCCCCGCAGGAGCTTCACCTGGGCCGCCTGTTTGGTGATGAAGTCGTGTGTCTGGTGTCAAAAAATCACCCGGCCGTGCGACGCGGCTGGGACCAGATTTCCTGGCTGGAAGCCGAACACATTGCGCCCGGTGCGACCCATCCCGGTGCCAAGGGCGTGATCGACGGCCATCTGGCAAGCCTGGGTCTGCAGCGACACATTGCGGCGCGTTGTCCCTATTTTGGCCAGATCCCAGCCATGGTGGCATCAACTTTGCTAGTGTTGACTACGGGGCGGCAGTACTGTGAGCGCTTTGTGGCGACGCTGCCGGTGGTCATTCTTCCCTGTCCGGTTGTCTTTCCGCGCTTGATGTATTACCAACTTTGGCATGAACGTACCCACGCCTCTTCTTCGGCACGCTGGCTGCGTGACCGTGTAAAGTCAGTCGCTGCAGCGATTAAAACTGAGTGAGCCCGCCCAAGCATGACCATTCCGCGACTTGAGTTAACCGGTATCACCAAGGCCTACCCCGGCGTGGTGGCCAACAGCAATGTGTCTTTGACCGTCATGCCCGGCGAAACGCACGCGGTGTTGGGCGAAAACGGTGCCGGAAAATCGACGCTGATGAAAATCATCTATGGCTCGGTCAAGCCCGATGCCGGTCAGATGAAGATCAACGGTCAGGTCATGCTGATCCGCAACCCCAAAGAGGCGCGGGCCAACGGCATCAGCATGGTGTTCCAGCACTTCAACCTGTTTGACACCATGACCGTGGCCGAAAACGTGTGGCTCGGCCTGACCCGCAACTCGCTGGAGCAGGTGACGGCCAGCATCGTGGCCAAGGCCAATGAGTACGGGCTGGACATTGACCCGGCGCGCCCGGTGCACACCCTGAGCGTGGGTGAGATGCAGCGCGTGGAAATCATCCGCGCCCTGCTCACGCGACCGGAGTTGCTGATTCTGGATGAGCCCACCTCGGTGCTGACGCCCCAGGCGGTTGAAAAATTGTTTGTGGTGCTGAAGAAGCTCTCCTCCGAGGGCTGCAGTATTTTGTATATCAGCCACAAACTGCACGAGATTCGGGAGTTGTGCACCGCCTGCACGGTGCTGCGCGGCGGCAAGGTCACCGGGGTGTGCAACCCGCAGGAAGAGTCCAATGCCTCGCTGTCGCGCATGATGATTGGGGCCGAGCCCCCGTTGCTGGAGCGCGCGGCCAAACACGCGGGGTCTGCGGTGATGCATGTCAAGGCCTTGAACCTGCCGCGGGAGGACCAGTTTGGCGTCGACCTGGAAGACATCCACCTGCACGTGCGTTCGGGCGAGGTGGTGGGCATTGCCGGCGTGTCGGGCAACGGCCAGAAGGAGCTGCTCTATGCGTTGTCGGGTGAGGATGATCGTTCGCCTCGCGGCAGCATCCACATGGGCGAGGTCGATGTATCACGCATGCACCCGGGGCGGCGGCGCAAGATGGGGCTGCACTTTGTGCCCGAGGAACGCCTGGGGCGCGGAGCCGTGCCCACGCTGAGCCTGGCGCACAACCTGCTGCTCACTCGCACCGAATCGATCTCCATGCCGCGCTTTGCCGGGGGCTGGATTCGTGTGCGTCAGTTGGAGGCGCATGCGGCGCGGTTGATCACGGAGTACAAAGTCAAGGCCAACGGCCCGACGGCGGTAGCGCGCTCGCTCTCGGGTGGCAATCTGCAAAAATTTATTGTCGGCCGCGAGATCGATGCCAACCCCAGGCTCCTGATTGTGTCGCAACCGACCTGGGGTGTGGATGTGGGCGCAGCGGCCCAGATTCGTGGCGAAATTCTGGCCTTGCGCGACGCCGGTTGCGCCGTGCTGGTGGTTAGCGAGGAACTCGATGAACTGTTTGAAGTGTGTGACCGCATGCATGTGATTGCACGCGGCAAGTTGTCGCCTTCCGTGCCCATTGCCGAGGCCACGGTTGAAAAGATTGGCGAGTGGATGAGTGGTTTGTGGGATCAGGGGGGCGCTGTTCATGGCTAGACTCAAACTTGAAGCCCGTCCCCAGCCCTCGCAATTCTGGAGCTACGGCTCGCCGCTGCTGGCGCTACTGTGCACGGTGGTCATCGGTGTGATTTTGTTTGCGCTGCTGGGCAAAGATCCGGTGCGGGGCCTGCAGGTTTTCTTCTGGGAGCCCATCCGAAACGGCTATGCGGTAGGCGAGTTGGTGGTCAAGGCCACACCGCTGCTGCTGATTGCGTTGGGACTGGCCGTGTGCTTTCGCTCCAACGTCTGGAACATTGGTGCCGAGGGCCAATACATTTTGGGCGCGGTGGCCGCCAGCGGCGTGGCGCTGCTGGCCGACAAAACCACTGGCGGCTGGATCGTGGCGGCGCTGCTGGTGGCCGGTGTACTGGGAGGCATGGCTTGGGCGGGGCTCACCGCGTTGCTGCGTGACAAGTTCAATGCGAACGAAATTCTGGTCAGCCTGATGCTGGTTTATGTCGCCGTGCAGGTGCTGGGGTACTTGGTGTTTGGTCCCTGGAAAGACCCCAACGGCTACAACTTTCCGCAGACCAAAAGCTTTGAAGCCGTGACCCGCATCCCGCGCCTGTTCGATGGTTCACGCGTGAGCATTGGCGTGCTGTTTGCGCTGGTAGGCGTGGCCGGAGTCTGGGTGTTTCTGTTTCGCACGCGGGCCGGTTTTGCGCAGCAGGTCGGCGGGTTGGCGCCTGCCGCCTCGCGTTATGCCGGGTTTTCGTCACGCCGGGCGCTGTGGATTGCGCTGCTGGTTTCGGGCGGCATGGCGGGCCTGGCCGGCGCGCTGGAGGTGGCGGGCCCGATCGGCCAGCTCACGCCTTATGTGCCGGCAGGTTATGGTTTTGCAGCCATCATCGTGGCCTATGTGGGCCGGTTGCACCCGGTGGGCATGGTGTTCTCTGCGATTTTGATGAGCATGTTTTACATCGGCGGTGAGTTGGCGCAGTCGCGCCTGGGCCTGCCCAAATCGCTGACCGGGGTGTTCCAGGGCCTGCTGCTATTCACACTGCTGGGTTGTGACACGCTGGTCAATTACCGCCTGCGCTGGGTCGCAGCGCAACCTGCCGTGACGGGAGCAACACACTAATGGACTCTTACGCACTGCTCATTGCTGCCACGCTGAATGCGGGCACCGTGCTGGCCATGGCATCGCTGGGCCTGTTGATCAACGAGAAGGCGGGCATCGTCAATCTTGGCGCCGAGGGCATGATGCTGTGTGCAGCCATTGCCGGCTTTGCCACCGTGGTGCACACCGGCAGCGACACCATGGGCTTTGTGGCCGGCATGGCCGCAGGGGCCTTTATGGCGGCTGTCTTTGGAGCGTTGGTCATCTGGCTCAACACCAACCAGTACGCAACCGGCCTGGCGCTCAGCCTGTTTGGCGGCGGGTTTTCGGCCTTTGCCGGTATCAGCTATGTGCAGGAAAAGATTCCGGAACGGCCCAATTTCGCGGTGCCGTTTTTGTCCGACATTCCGTTTGTTGGCCCGGCCCTGTTTCGCCAGCACCCGCTGGTGTATTTGACGGTGCTGTTTGCGCTGGCGCTGATCTGGTTTTTGTACCGAACGCGTTCCGGTCTGATTTTGCGCAGCGTGGGCGAAAGTCCTGAATCCGCCCATGCGCTGGGTTACCCGGTGCGCTGGATTCGCCTGGGCGCTGTGGCGCTGGGCGGTGCATTGTGCGGGTTGGCCGGTGCCTATATCTCCATCGTCTACACGCCGCTGTGGGTCGAGGGCATGGTGTCGGGCAAGGGCTGGATCGCTTTGGCGCTCACCACCTTTGCCACGTGGCGCCCGGCACGCGTATTGCTTGGTGCTTACCTGTTTGGCGGTGTGACGATGTTGCAGTTTCACTTGCAGGGCATCGGCGTGGAGATGCCCAGCCAGTTTTTAAGTATGCTGCCGTACCTCGCTACCATATTGGTGCTGGCGCTGATATCGCGCAATCCGCGCTGGATTCGTATTAATATGCCAGCTGCAATCGGGAAACCGTTTTATCCAGGTTCCTAGTTTCCTCAGCCTACCCGCTGATTTTTTCCGCAACCCCAAGTTTTTAGAAAGAACTGACATGACAGATTTGCAAAAACGCGCATTACTGAAAATTGCAGCCTTGACGGCCGTGGCCAGCGCCGCGTTGGTTGGCTGCGGCAAGAAGGAAGATCCGGTTGCGGCACCTGCCCCGGCCCCCGCACCCGTGGCGTCCGCGCCCGCACCCAAGGCCGAGCCCCTGAAAATTGCTTTTGCATATGTCGGCCCGGTGGGCGACGGTGGTTGGACTTTCGCGCACGACAACGGCCGCAAAGCCATCGAAAAAGAATTCGGCGACAAGATCAAAACCTCGTTTGTTGAAAACGTGCCCGAGTCTGCCGATGCCGAACGCGTCATCCGTGACATGGCCGGCCAAGGCAATAAGCTGATTTTTGGCACCACCTTCGGCTACATGGAGCCAATGCTCAAAGTGGCCGCTGACACCAAGGGTGTGAACTTCCAGCACGCCACCGGCTACAAGACGGCCGAGAACATGAGCACCTATGACAGCCGCACCTACGAGGGCGCGTACATGGCGGGTGTGATTGCCGGCAAGATGACCAAGTCCAACACTTTGGGCGTGGTGGCATCGGTGCCAATTCCTGAAGTCATTCGCAACATCAACAGCTTCACGCTGGGTGCGCAGAGCTCCAACCCCAAGGTCAAGACCAAGGTGGTGTGGGTTAACGAGTGGTTCAACCCACCCAAGGAAACCGAAGCCGCCACCAGCCTGATCAATGGCGGCGCCGACGTGCTGTTCCAGAACACCGATTCGCCTGCCGTGCTCAAGACCGCACAGGACAAGGGCAAGCGCGCCTTCGGCTGGGACTCCGACATGACCGCCTACGGCCCCAAGGCCCACCTGGCATCGGCCGTGATCAACTGGGGTCCGTACTACATCAAGGCTACCCGGGACGCACTGGAAGGCAAGAACGCTTCCACACAAAGCTGGTGGGGCGTGAAAGAGGGCGCCATTGACATCGTGTCGATCGCAGAAGACGTGCCCGCCGAAACCAAGGCCAAGGTGGAAGAGGTGAAGAAGGGCTTGGCCGATGGTTCGTTTGTGATCTGGAAAGGCCCCATTGTGGACAACACCGGCAAGGAGCAACTGGCCAAGGATGCCGTGGCGGATGACAAGTTCCTGGGCGGCCTTGGCTTCTATGTCAAGGGCGTGGAAGGCAAGATTCCTGGCGGCAAATAGAAGTAGCCCCCACGGCTGCCCACTGCGTGCGGCAGCCCGGCGGTAAAACATTGCCAACTCGCTAAATTGGGCCGCTACCATGCGGCCCTTTTTTTTTGGCAATAGACTCGAGGCCCAGGAGAAAACATGCTGATCAAACCCATAGCCGCAGACCGTTTACCGGCGCTGTTGCGCGCCATGCCCAAGGCCGAACTGCACATGCACATTGAAGGCTCTCTGGAGCCTGACATGATTTTTGATATGGGTCAGCGCAACCGCGTGAGCCTGGCCTACCCCAGCATCGATGCCCTGCGTCAGGCCTATGTGTTTGACAACCTGCAAAGCTTTCTGGACATCTATCACGCGGGCACCACGGTGCTGAAGACCGAGCAGGACTTCTTCGACATGACCGATGCCTACCTGGAGCGCGCCCAGGCGGACAACGTGCTGCATGCCGAAATCTTTTTCGACACCCAAACCCATACCGGCCATGGCACCAGCGTAGAGACCGTCATCAACGGACTCTACCGAGCCTGTGAAGAGGCTCCCGCGCGCCACGGCATGACGGCCTCGCTCATTCTGTGCTTCCTGCGCCATCTGAGCGAGGAGGAAGCCTTTGAATGCCTGGAGCAGGCACTGCCCCTGCGCGACAAAATCGTCGGCATTGGTTTGGCCTCCAGCGAAGTGGGGCACCCGCCCGAGAAGTTTGCCAAGGTGTTTGCGCGCGCGCGCCAACTCGGCTTCAGGCTGGTGGCACATGCGGGTGAGGAAGCGCCACCGGCCTACATCTGGAGTGCGCTTGACGTGCTGAAGGTCGAGCGCATAGACCATGGTGTGCAAGCCATTCACGATGCAGCCCTGATGCAGCGTCTGGTCAAGGGTCGCACGCCGCTGACGGTCTGCCCCCTGAGTAACCTGAAGCTGCGTGTGTTTCCAACTCTCAAGCAGCACACACTGAAGCGTATGCTGGAGGCCGGCATCATGGCGACGGTCAATTCGGACGACCCCGCATATTTTGGTGGCTACATCAACGAGAACTTCAACCAGACATTTGCCGCACTGGGCATGACGTCCGCCCACGCCTACCAGTTGGCGCGAAACAGCTTTGATGCCAGCTTTATCGACGCATCGCTGCGCAGCCGGTATGTGGAGCGGCTGGATGCCGCTTTTGAGACGTTCGAGTAGTTGGTCCGGTTTCGCCAGCAATGGGTTTTTCGGACGTTTCATCCATGCCCCGGACAATGTGACAATATGCGGCAGGCTCAAATTTCTGGTGCCGCTGTCCAACCGAGTTAACCAATGAACGCTGAAGAAACCGCATCCCCGCAGGAGCTCTCGCAGCTCGAAATCTCGCTTTCTTCTGCAATGGAGTTGTGCCGCCTGGGGCTGGCAACGCTGATCGACATCCGCCAGTCCTTCGAGATTGAAATGAAGGGCGGGCTTCCTGATTCGGTACATATCCCGATGTTTGAAGTGAAAGTGATGTTGGGCCACACGCTGACCGAGGATGAGCAGGACATTCTGGATGCCGGTCAACCCAAGGACGTTGACGCCAAGGGCTTTTTCACCATGATCAATCAGTTGCACCACGGGCGCGACCACCTGCTGCTGTGCATTTGCAACAGCGGGCGGCGCAGTGTGACGGCGGCCGAAATGCTGCGTTCGCTGGGCTATCCGAAGGCGCTGTCGGTGGCGGGCGGCTTCCAGGCGTGGAAGAAGCTGCACGCCGCGCAGACGGCGCCCGCTGTGCCGGGCTAAGCACGATCCTCCGCTAAAATAGACCCAAGGCCCGCTGCTCCGGCGGGCTTTGCCTTTTGTGTTTCGGAGCCATGTAGAGGACCACCATGCTTAAAAACCTCGCAGCCACAATCGTGGCGGCCTGTGCTTTCTCGTTTGCGCCCACCGGCGCATCTTCCCAATCTTCCCAGCCCAAGGATGTGGCCAAGACCGAGCCGCTCAAGGTCGGCTTTGTCTACGTGGCTCCACTATCCGACGCGGGCTGGGTGCGCCAGCACGAGCAGGGTCGCCTGGCGGTTCAGACCGCATTGGGGGACACCGTGCAGACCACCTATGTGGAAAACGTGGCCGAGGGTCCGGACGCCGAGCGCGTGATCCGCGATCTGGCGCGCCAGGGCAACAAACTCATCTTCACGCCCAGCTTTGGCTACATGGAGCCCACGCTCAAGGTGGCGGCGGAATTTCCAGACGTGAAGTTTGAATCGATCACCGGCTACAAGACCGCCCACAATGTGGCTGTGGCCAACGCCCGCTACTACGAGGGCCGTTATCTGGCGGGTATTGCTGCCGGGCGCATGACCACCAGCAACGTCGCGGGCTATGTGGCGGGCTTTCCGATTCCCGAAGTGCTGCAGGGCATCAACGCGTTTACGCTGGGCATGCGATCAGTGAATCCCAGGGCCGAGGTGAAGGTGGTGTGGCTCAACGCCTGGTTTGACCCCACGCGCGAGCGCGATGCGGCCATGACCCTGTTCAATCAGCAAGTGGACGTGATTGCGTTTCACACCGCGTCCACCGCCGTGATGACCGCAGCGCAGGAGCGCGGCAAACTGGCCGTGGCTTACCACTCTGATATGCGCAAAATTGCCCCCGACGCACAAATCGTGGCGGTCACCCACCAGTGGGGCGAGTACTACACCCGCCGTGCCCGGGCCGCGCTGGACGGCACATGGAAGAGTGGCGGCCTTTGGGGCGGCGTAAGGCAGGGCATGATCCGCGTGGGCGACTTTGGCAGCCAGGTGCCCAAGGCCGTGCAGCAGGAAGTGCTGGCACGCCAAAAAGATATTGCCGACGGCAAGGTACACCCCTTTTTTGCCCGGCAGAACGTGCTGGACAACGAGGGCCACACCGTGATTGAGAAGGGCCAGACCCTGAGCGATGCGCAAATTCTGAGCATGAACTGGCTGGTCGCCGGTGTGCAGGGCAAGATCAGCCATTGATCACCCGCTGCATAGGGTTTATGTCAAAGCCTGTATGCAGAAACCATTTCACCCGGTTTAAAGTCGGCCCCCATGAAAGCCTATCGCGCCTCCCTGCTCTGGTTTGCTCGGCAAACCGATGAGCCTTGCCGTGCCCTGTTTGAGGAGGATGGCTTGCTGGTGGTTGGCCCCAATGCGGACGGCATCCAGGTGGTCCAGGCGGTGGGCGCCTGGCGTGATTTGTCGCTCCAGTATCCCGGTCTGGCGGTGGAGCATCTTCCCGGGCGCATCATCGCCCCCGGATTTATTGACCTCCACGTGCACTACCCGCAGACCAATGTGATCGGCTCCCCGGCCGATGGCTTGCTGCCATGGCTGGAAAATCACACCTTTCCAGAGGAAAAACGCTTTGCGGCCCCCGGATACAGTGCACAGTCTGCTACGTTTTTTATAGAGGAGCTACTGCGCAATGGCGTGACCACAGCGCTGGCGTTTGCCACCTCGCACCCTGAATCCGTTAACGCACTGTTTGCCCAGGCGCAGGCCCGCAAGATGCGCCTGATCACCGGCCTGTGTCTGATGGACCGCCATGCGCCGCAAGACTTGCTGAACAGCGCATCGGCCGATGGCCGCGTCAACGCCACAGAGCAAAGCCTGCTGGACTCCGAGGCGCTGATCCAGCGCTGGCACGGCCAGGGCCGTCTGGGTTACGCGATTACGCCCCGGTTTGCGCCGACTTGTAGCGATGCCCAGTTGCGCGGGGCAGGGGAGCTGGCGGCCAAATACCCAGACGTGTGGATCCAGTCGCATGTGGCCGAAAACAAGGACGAGATTGCCTGGGCGCGCGAACTGTTTCCGCGGTCGCGCAGCTACCTGGCCACCTATGCCGACTTTGGTCTGATGCGCAAGCGTGCCGTTTACGCCCACTGCATCCACTTTGACGACGACGACCGGACCCTGATGCGCGATACCGGTGCGGGCGCCGCCATCAGCCCCACCAGCAACCTGTTTCTGGGCAGCGGCTTTTTTGACTATGCCGGCGCTGACCGGGTGGGCTTTCAGTACGGGCTGGCCAGCGATGTCGGTGGCGGCACGTCGTTCAGTCCGTTTCACACCATGTTGGGTGCCTACTACGTCGGGCGTGAGGGGCAAACCAAGCAGGGTCTGTCGCTCAGCCCGCAGCAGCTGTGGTGGCAGCACACGGCGGGTGCGGCCAGAGCCTTGGGGCTGGATGGCGCAACTGGTACTCCATCCGTGGGCAACCTGCTGCCGGGCTGCGAGGCGGACTTTGTGGTGCTCAATCCCCAGGCTACGCCGCTGCTGGCGCGTAAAACCGCCATTGCCGCCAATCTGAATGAGCTGCTGTTTGCGATGATTGTTCTGGGGGACGACCGGTTGATTGAGCGCACGGTGATTTCGCAAGCATTTTGATGCCCTAGCCCTCGTGGATATTGCGTAAGCAGCTATGTTTTTAGTAGCAATTTCGATCTTACAATCAGGGCAACCTAGGAGTCAGCCCCATGAGCATCAAAAGCGACAAGTGGATTCGCCACATGGCCGAAACGACCGGCATGATTGAACCCTTTGAGCCCGGCCAGGTTCGCCAGAACGCCGACGGCCAGAAGATCGTCAGCTACGGCACCAGCAGCTACGGATACGACATCCGTTGTGCCCCGGAATTCAAAGTGTTCACCAACATCCACAGCACCGTGGTCGACCCCAAGAACTTTGATGAAAAGAGTTTTGTTGATTTCAACGACAACGTCTGCATCATCCCGCCCAACAGCTTTGCCCTGGCACGTACCATGGAGTACTTCCGTATTCCGCGCAATGTGTTGACCATTTGCCTGGGCAAGAGCACCTATGCGCGCTGCGGCATCATCGTCAATGTGACGCCGTTCGAGCCCGAATGGGAAGGCTATGTGACGCTGGAGTTCAGCAACACCACACCGCTGCCGGCCAAGATCTATGCCGGTGAGGGCTGTGCTCAGGTGTTGTTCTTCGAGAGCGACAAGGATGACGTGTGCGAGACCAGCTACAAGGACCGTGGTGGCAAGTACCAGGGTCAGGTCGGGGTGACGCTGCCCAAAGCATAAGCGGGCAGGGCGGGTTACGCCCGCCTTCCACGCCATGTGTGGCAGATAGAGGATAATACGGGTTTGCCCTAGCGTTGGGGGCGCCATCAGCTATCGGATCGATAGCACCTCACTTTTGCTATGAATGACCGATTTGAATACTGAACTGACCACTGCCGCTGATACATCGAACGAACTGACCTCAGAGACGCCCATCATGGCGTTTGCGCAGTTGCAACTGGCCGATCCCTTGGCCCGCGCCGTGAGCGAGATGGGCTACGAGACCATGACCCCCATCCAGGCCCAGGCCATTCCCGTGGTGATCACCGGAAAAGACGTGATGGGCGCCGCCCAGACCGGCACTGGCAAGACGGCTGCTTTCTCGCTGCCCCTGCTGCACCGCTTGCTCAAGCACGAAAACAGCTCCACCTCCCCTGCGCGCCACCCGGTGCGCGCCCTGGTCTTGCTGCCCACACGCGAATTGGCGGATCAGGTGGCGCAACAGGTCAAGCTCTATGCCAAGTACACCAACCTGCGCAGCGCGGTGGTGTTTGGCGGCATGGACATGAAGCCACAGACCCTGGAGTTGAAAAGGGGCGTTGAAATTTTGGTGGCCACCCCCGGACGCCTGCTGGACCACATTGAAGCCAAAAATGCCGTCCTGAACCAGGTTGAATACGTGGTGCTGGACGAGGCCGACCGCATGCTGGACATCGGCTTTTTGCCGGATCTGCAGCGCATCCTGTCCTATCTGCCCAAGCAGCGCACCACACTGCTGTTCAGCGCCACGTTCTCGCCCGAGATCAAACGCCTGGCCAGCAGCTACCTGCAAAACCCGGTCACCATCGAGGTGGCACGTGCCAACGCGACGGCCTCCACCGTGGAGCAGCATTTCTACAGCGTGCCTGAAGATGAAAAGCGCCACGCGCTGCACCAGATTCTGAAGTCGCGCGGCATGAAGCAGGCCTTTGTGTTTGTGAACAGCAAACTCGGTTGCGCCCGGTTGGCCCGCACGCTGGAGCGCGAAGGTCTGAAGACCACAGCGCTGCACGGCGACAAGAGCCAGGATGAGCGTTTGAAGGCGCTGGACGCATTCAAAAAGGGCGAAGTCGATTTGCTGGTTTGCACCGACGTGGCGGCTCGCGGGCTGGACATCAAGGATGTGCCTGCCGTGTTCAATTTTGATATCCCGTTCAACGCGGAAGACTACATCCACCGCATTGGCCGCACCGGCCGAGCGGGTGCGGCCGGTCTGGCCGTGAGTTTTGTTGGCGGTAATAACGATGCGCGCCTGGTTGGCGACATCGAGAAGCTGATCAAGACCAAGATCGAACTTGAAGCGGTTGAGTACGACGAGGATGCTCCGGATATCCGCAAGCAAGGCCGCATCAACGACGGTCGACGGATGTACTCGCATGACGGTGAGAGCACTGGTGGTGACAATGGCCGCAGCGGTGGGCGCACAGGGCGGGACAACACCAGCCGTGCCACGCGCGACGATACCTACACCACCCGCGCACCGCGGGCTCCGCGCAGCGACTACGCCCGCCCGGCGCAGGCGCCACGCGACCCCTTCTTTGACAAGCCGTATGAAGCGTCGGTTGCTGGCGAGGTTTCAACACCCTCCTGGGAGGCTTCTGCTCGCCCGGCGGCGCGCAGTATTTCGGCCAACATCAAGCACAAGGTCAAAGTGGCGGCACTGTTCAAGTCCAGCTGATCATTTTCCCGGCTGCTGGGCTGCCGGGCATTTAATCTGAACCAAATGTTGTGAGTCGTCCTGCAGGTTGAACTGCAGCGCGCTTAATGCACCACCCCACACACAGCCGGTGTCCAGTGACAGGACATCGGGCCGGTCGAGCCAACCCAAAGTCGACCAGTGGCCAAATGCCACGCTGGCGCCCGATGTTTTGCGTCCTGGTACTTCAAACCAGGGCATGTAGCCGGCCGGCGCGCCACCAGCACCTTCTTTCGTCTCGAACTCCATCGCGCCATCCGCTGTGCAAAAGCGAAGCCGGGTCAGCGCATTCACAATCACCCGCAGCCGGTCCATGCCGCTTAGAGCATCACTCCAGCACTGGGGCGCATTGCCGTACATGGACTGGTAAAACTCGGCGGCGCGCGCGCCTTGCAGCACCGATTCCACTTCCCGGGCCAGATTCATGGCCTGTTCTGCCGTCCACTGCGGCAATACACCTGCATGCACCATCAGCAATGGCCTGTCGCCCCGGTGCAGCAGTATGGCCATTTTTTGATGGCGCAGCCAGTGCAGCATGGCATGCCGGTCGGCTGCATCCAGCACGCAACCCAGCGTGTCTTTGCGGTGCGGTTTGCGCGCACCGTGGGCCACGGCCAGCAGGTTCAGGTCGTGGTTGCCCAGCAGGCAGTGCGCCGAATCGCCATAGCCCATCAAGCGGCGCAGCACGCCCGCCGAGTCAGGGCCGCGGTTGACCAGATCGCCCAGTAAGTAGAGTGTGTCGCGGCTGGGCGAGAAATCCAGGGTGTCGAGCAGACGCTGCAGTGCTGCGTCGCAGCCCTGCACATCGCCAATCAGGTAAAGTGCCATGGTGTTCATTCTCGCTTGGGTTTCATGGAATTTCTTTTGATCGTGGTGCTTACGCTCCTCAATGGCGCGTTTGCCATGTCAGAGCTGGCGCTGACCGCCAGTCGCAAGGTGCGTCTGCAAAACATGGCAGACGCGGGTGACAAAGGGGCGCTGGCAGCATTGATTCTGCTGGAGAACCCCACCCAATTTTTGTCCTCGGTGCAGGTCGGAATCACGTCGATCGGCATGCTCAACGGCATCGTGGGAGAGGCCGCCTTCAGTGATGGGCTCTCCCAATGGCTGCAATCCCATCTGACCGTTTCTCACCGCGTAGCCGAAGTTTCCGCCACCGCCGTGGTGGTGACCGTCATCACCTTTGTCACCATTCTGTTCGGTGAACTGGTGCCCAAGCGCATCGGGCAGCTCTACCCGGAGACGGTGGCGCGGCTGGTGTCACGCCCGATGACGTGGATGGCAACCATTGCCAAGCCCTTTGTCCGTTTGCTGTCGGTTTGTACCCACGGCATGCTCAGACTGTTGCGCATCGATGCCACCGATACCCGGGGGGTGACCGAGGCGGAAATCTCGGCCAGCCTGGAAGAGGGGGTGGATGCCGGCATCATCGAACAGCACGAGCACCAGATGGTACGCAACGTATTCGACCTGGATGACCGCACGCTGCCTTCCATGATGCTGCCGCGGGCCGATATCGAATGGATGGAGGCCTCGGCCACCGTGTCGCAATGTCTTGCGCAGGCCAGTTCGGGTGGTGGTAACGGCGCGCATTCCTGGTATCCGGTCTGTCGTGCCTCACTTGAACAGGTGGTGGGACTGGTCAGTGTGGCGCGCCTGCTGGAGTTGGGTGTTGACCACGATGGCAGTATCGAGTCCATCGCCGAGCCCGCTGCTTTTGTGCCGGAAACCCTGAGCGGCATGGAACTCATCGAGCAGTTCCGCACCAAGTCGGCACGCATGGTTTTTGTGGTTGATGAATATGGCGTTGTGCAGGGATTAATGACCCCGCATGACCTTCTTGAGGCTATTACCGGTGAGCTAAAACCCGATGCTCAAACCCAGGCCTGGGCGATTCAATTGCCAGATGGTTCCTGGGCGCTGGACGGTTTGATGCCGGTGGGCGAGCTCAAAGCCCGGCTGGATATTGATGAACTGCCGCAGGAAGACCGGGGCCGATACAACACGTTGGCTGGCCTGCTGATGGCGGTATCCGGACAGTTGCCGGGTGTGGGGGAGACCATTGAGTGCGCCGACTGGAAGTTTGAAGTGACGGGTCTCGATGGCAAACGCATTGACAAGGTAATAGCCCGACGGATAAGACTAGAGTCTCCCGGCCAACCGGTAGGCCAGCAACCCAAGGGCCTCGTGTAGAAACAGCTGCCAGTTGCGAACTCCATCTTTAAGCGAATACTCGGTCCATGGCGTTGCGCTACCGGTGCGGAAGTCAACCGGATAGGCGGTGACATTCCAGCCCGCTTTGACGAAGGTGCGCATCGAACGTGGCATGTGCGATGCAGAGGTCACCAGCAGCCAGCGCTGCTGGGTGTCAATGCCCGGCAACTGCGCGCTCAAAACGGCATTTTCATGGGTTGTGCGCGAAGCTGCTTCGTATGTCACCTGGTGCGGAGGCAGCCCCATGCTGTCAAAGAAGGGCCGCACGCGCTCTGCTTCGCTGGGGCCGCTGCCCAGCAAAGAGCCTTCTCCGCCGGTAAACACGATGCGCAAATGCGGGTTGTGCCGAAGCATGGCAATGGGGGCGGTCATGCGCTCGGCGGCGGCATTGAGCAAAGGCTGCGAGTGTGCTTGTGCAACATAGCCCTCTTCAGTGGCACCACCCAGCACCACAACCCCCACGTAGCCCGACAAGTTGGCTCCGGGTGCCATTTCGACGTACTCGCCCTCCAATTGTCGAAGCAGGGCATGCGGCAGTGGCTGCCAACCTATGACCAACAGCACCACCAGCGCGAGCCCCACCAGCTTGCGCGCCAAGACCGGCTTTCGGTAGAACAGCAGGCTTGCGGCCAGCAAGGCCATAACCCAGGTTAACGGCTGGGTCAGCAGGGCGAGGACTTTGGCGGCGAAGAACACGGCGTGGTGAGTGACTGAGTGGAACAACTGGGCGAACAACTGGGCCAGATGGTAGGCGATTCCGGGTATTGCGGGTTTGTACCTAGTGGAGGTCCACACTTGCGACTTTTCGCCGGTCCATTAATCTTCGGACTCACACAATAACTTTTGGATGACACATCATGAAAATACGCGCTCTCGTTATGGGTCTGGTTGTCGGGTCGTTCTCCATGGCTGCTTTTGCCCAGGCACCCATCATCATCAAGTTCAGCCATGTGGTGGCCAACGACACACCCAAAGGTCACGCCGCTGATTTCTTCAAGAAGAAGGCCGAAGAGTTGACCAAGGGCAAGGTCAAGATCGAGGTCTACGCCAACAGCACACTGTACAAAGACAAAGAAGAAATGGAAGCATTGCAGATCGGTGCCGTGCAAATGTTGGCTCCTTCTCTGGCCAAGTTTGGGCCGCTGGGTGTGAAAGAGTTCGAAGTGTTTGACCTGCCCTACATGTTTGATGACTACAACGAACTGCACAGGGTCACGCAGGGACCTGCAGGAAAGATGTTGCTCGACAAACTCGAACCCAAAGGCATTCGCGGACTGGCCTACTGGGACAACGGTTTCAAATCCTTCTCCTCGAACAAGCCCATGAAGAGTCCGGCTGACATGAAGGGACTGAAGATGCGCATCCAGTCGTCCAAGGTGCTCGAGTCGCAGATGCGCGCTCTGGGCAGTCTGCCCCAGGTGCTGGCCTTCTCCGAGGTCTACCAGGCCCTGCAAACCGGTGTGGTGGATGGAACGGAAAACCCCATCTCCAACCTCTACACCCAGAAGATGCACGAGGTACAAAAACACCTGACACTTACAGAGCACGGTTATCTGGGCTATGCGGTCATTACCAACAAGAAGTTCTGGGATGGCCTGCCGGCGGACATTCGCAAGCAACTTGAAGAGGCCATGGTGGAAGCCACCAAGTTCGCCAACGATGTGGCCAAGAAAGAGAACGACGCGGGCCTGGAGGCTGTGAAGAAATCGGGCAAAACCACCATTTACACCCCGACCGCTGCCGAACGCCTTGAGTTCAAGAAGGCGACTGTGAAAGTGCATTCCGAGATGGAATCGCGCATTGGCAAAGAGCTGATTCAGAGCATCTACAAAGAGACCGGCTTTGATCCGGCCAAGCTCTAACCAGCCCCTAAAAGCCCGGACTGCGGTCCGGGCTTTTTTGTCACTTCAAGGAGACTCGCTATGAAATTTCTGGATCACCTGGAAGAGTGGATGATCACCTTCCTCATGGGTGCAGCAACGCTCATCATTTTTGCGTCGGTCGTTCACCGCTATGCCTCTGGCTTTGCCATTCCAGGCGTGCAGGACTGGCTATTGTCCCTCCACATGGGCTGGGCGCAGGAGCTGTGCATCATCATGTTTGTGTGGATGGCGAAGTTTGGCGCGGCGTATGGCGTGCGCACCGGCATCCACGTGGGCGTGGATGTGCTGATCAATCGCATGTCCGACAGCAATCGGAGCAAGTTTGTTGTTTTTGGCCTGTTTTCTGGCGCGTTGTTTACCGGCATTGTCGGCACCCTGGGCGCAATTTTCGTCTGGGAGAACGGCATGCATTACTACGTTTTCAACGCGATGGGCATTGCGCCTGCTGATCTTCCGGAAGGACCAACCTTGCCTGATCTGGAGTGGCCCACCTGGATTGCCTATTCCGTGATTCCTATGGGCTCGTACCTGATGTGTTTCCGTTTCCTGCAGGTGATGGTCAGCTTTATTCGTACCGGCGAATTGCCGCACCACGACCATGGGCATGTTGATGGTCTGGATGAAGCCGAGCCACTGGCACCCGGCAATGATGATGCCATTTACCGCATGCACGACAACCTCCATCCGAAGCCTCTAGAGGGCGATGACGCCCAACATCACAACAACAATGAAGGAGGCACCAAATGAGCTCCCTGATCATTCTGACCCTACTGGTAGTGCTGATGCTCACCGGCATGCCAATCTCGATCTCGCTGGGTTTGACGGTGCTGTCATTCCTGTTCTTCATGACCGAAGTGCCCATCGAGTCGGTGGCGCTCAAACTGTTCACCGGCATCGAGAAGTTCGAGATCATGGCGATTCCGTTCTTCATTCTGGCGGGTAACTTCTTGACCCACGGCGGGGTCGCCCGGCGCATGATTGCCTTTGCCACCTCCATGGTGGGCCACTTCCACGGTGGTCTGGGTCTGGGTGGGGTGCTGGCTTGCGCCCTGTTTGCTGCGGTGTCGGGCTCCAGCCCGGCTACCGTGGTGGCCATCGGCTCCATCCTGATGCCAGCCATGGTGAAGGCTGGCTTTCCCAAAGGCTTTGGCGCCGGTGTGATCACCACCTCGGGCGCGCTGGGTATCCTGATCCCGCCTTCCATCGTGATGGTGATGTACTCGGTCTCGACCAATACCTCGGTTGGTGCCTTGTTCATGGCAGGCGTCATTCCCGGCATTGTGTTGGCGTTCCTGCTAGGGCTTACCTCCTGGTACCGTGCCAAGAAATTCAACTACCCGCGCATGAAAAAGGCCACCTGGGGCGAGCGCTGGGTGTCTTTTCGCAAAGCGATCTGGGGCCTGCTGCTGATCGTGGTGGTAATGGGCGGTATCTACTCCGGCATCTTCACGCCAACCGAAGCTGCAGCCATGAGCGCCGTTTACGCTTTCTGGGTTGCCGTGTTTGTCTATAAAGACATGGGCCTCAAAGACGTGCCACGCGTGCTGCTTTCAAGCGCCAACATGAGCGCCATGCTGCTGTACATCATTACCAATGCGGTGCTGTTCTCATTCTTGCTGACGCACGAGAACATTCCCCAGCAGATGGCGGATTCGATGATTGGCACCGGTATCGGGGTGATCGGCTTCCTGATCATCTCCAACGTGCTGCTGTTGATTGCGGGTAACTTCATGGAGCCTTCCAGCATCGTGCTGATTCTGGCACCCATCCTGTTCCCGATTGCCATGAAGCTGGGTATTGACCCGGTGCACTTCGGCATCATCATGGTCGTCAATATGGAAGTGGGCATGTGCCATCCGCCGGTAGGCCTGAATCTGTATGTGGCATCGGGCATCACCAAGATGGGCATCACCGAACTCACCGTGGCGGTGTGGCCGTGGCTGCTGACCATGCTGGGCTTTTTGGTGGTGGTGACATACTGGCCCGGTCTGACGCTGTGGCTGCCACGCACTTTGGGTATGGTGACCTGAGCATGTCAGAAACATCGCACAGCCTCATTGCATTTTGCCGCGAAAACGGGCGCGTCTGCCCCATGCAGCAAAGCTGGAATTCCCTGTTTGAGATGCTGCCCAACCGCAAGCGCACAGCCCTGGGCTGGGAGCCTGCGCTACCCCTGGTTCTCGAAGCCTGGGACAGCACACCGGGGCCGCTGAAAACCCTGCGCCTGGCCGAGCACATTGAGTGGGCGACGCAGCACGGAGCATTGGACAGGATTGCCGCGTTTCTCAGGTCGCTGCCCGAAGAGGACTGGCTGCACACAGGCTGACGGTGTCGTCAGTTACCCGCGCTGGACAAAAAAAAGCCCGAGCAATTCGGGCCTTTTTGTATGTGGTGTGGTGTTGAGTCGATATGACTAACTTAATTCAGCCATTGAGTAACGCTTCGTGCTCTCCCGTCCAGCCAGCGCGAATCGGTCAGCTATTCGATATTCCATCGCCCGGTATCCACGTCGTCGCTTCTCCCACATTTTCAGCAGCGCCGTGTGACCTGTATCCACGAAATCAACAATGCGCACGTCCGTCTTGGTGGTGTGCTACACGTTGTAGTCGGCCAGCGTACTGTTGCAGCGTGCCCTTCCATGACACCGGCATGGCAAGCACCAGGGTATCGAGTGGTGGGTGGTCAAAGCCTTCACCGACCAGCTTTTCGGTAGCCAACAAAATGCGTGGCGCATCAGGTGGTGGTGACTCCATTTCCGTGATGACAGTAGCACGCAGCTTTTTTGATACCCTTCCATGCAGCACGAAGGGGATTGGAACCTTGTTCGCCAACCCAGCCAAAATGGCATTCAAATGCTCCATGCGCTTGGTCAACACCAGCACTTTGCGACCTTGATCGAACGCCACCTTGATCACGTGGCAAATGGCCGTAGTGCGCTCATGATCGGTGACCGCTGATGGTACCGACCACCCCTTTACCAACGCCAAGAAACGCTTGCAAGCGTTCCTGCCAGTGCTTGAGCAGTTCAGTTCGATTTGCCAGCACCAAGGTGTTAACACCTCGACGGGCAATCATGGCAGCGGCAATGACTGTCTTGCCGAAAGCAGTCGGCGCGCAAAACACGCCTGTGTCGTGTATCTGCATGGCTGTCGCTGCCGATTCCTGCTCAGACCGCAAATTGCCCCAAATGCCACATCAATCATCTCACCGGTAAACCGTTCGTCAACCAGGTCACATCGGATGCCGTTCTCTTTGAGCAGCTCCTGCGCGGTCTCCAGGCAACCCCGTGGCAGAGCGATATCAACGCATCGAAGTAGCCTTCATCCTGCAAACCAACTTCCATGCTGAAACCCGCTGCACGCTCGCAATAGAAGACCATAAGCTCGGCCAATCCTTCCGCATGGTCGATGGCATTTTTGTAATCGGTGATGGGTTTTTTAGCTTTGGCAACAGAGGTATCCTGATTCTTGAACACATCGTGCCACAGCCAGCGGTCGATGCCGGATTTCTACGGCTTGAGGACGTTGTCGCCCAGACTAAGGTGAGTGTGCAAAAATGTCTGGTTATCCTTGTTGGCGGCGTACAGGTCTTGCAACAATCCCAGCAGCCCGGCGCGGTCGAATTCGGTGAGTTTCCCTTTGACGTCGCTCCAGCAGGGTGAGTTCTTCTTGGTGGCCATCGGCTTTATTTCTCGTCACTGGCTGGGCTGCTGCTCACTTCAATCTGTTTGACCAGGCGGTCGAAGTCACTTTCAAACAACCGATCCTGCACGATGCGGTATGTCTCGAATTCGCTTTCAGCGTGCGCCTTCGCGATTTCTGCCGACACCTTGCCCGCGTCCTGCAACACCTCGCGGTCAGTGGCCTCAATGAAACGATTCAGTCGGGTTTCCCAATCCTGCATGGTCACCGGAATCTTTCGCTGCGCCATGTCCTCGGCCACATCCAGATAGGCGTTGACCAGCCGTGAGAGCCGCGCCATTTCGCTCGCAGTCAGGTAGTTCTTGGCGATCACCACATCGAACTTTTGAATCTTGTCGATTGGCGCATCCTTCCAAG
>JAIPDC010000034.1 GCA_021737865.1 Rhodoferax sp. | reverse complement strand
CTGCTGCCTGCTGGGTAGCACTGCGGGGGAGAATCAGTCCTGCCGTTTGTTCGAAAATGGATCGGACAAATCCGCTACAGTCGAAACCGGTGTCGCTGCTGGTGCCGCCGCGCTTGTAGGGCACACCCAGAAAGCCCATTGCATTGATCACCAGTTCAGAGGCCTTTGCCTCAACTTTCTCACCAACATCGCCAATCCGGGCCAGCAAACCACGGTCAGCAGCGAGGTGCCCGATATCGTCTGTTGCAGGCAATGGATTGGCATATGAAGCATTAATCAGCAAAAGCGCGGCTAGAACGAGGATAATTCGCATACAAGGAGCTTAACCCGTGGTGTTCACGGCGTCAAGCCAGGCTTTAAAGGGCATTCAGATGGCAAAAGCAGAATCGAAGACTACCGTTCTACCAGACGGTTTGCGTTACAAGTCCAAAGTATCGGGTTCCCCGTTCATGGCCGCGGCATCTTTTGGCGGTGCCACCATGTCATGTTTTTTGTGCGGTAAGCACAGGGCGCGTTCGTTGATGACAACCCGAAAAGTTTTGGGCAAGTCCCAGGCGGTGTGCGCCCCCTCTTGCAAGGCGCTGGACGAAGCCACTGCCGCCGCCGCAGCGGAAAAGTGACATAGCAGTTGCAGTGCGTGGCTACAAATAGCAATTTCAATACTGAAAGTCACCATGTTGTTAGATGCAGAAGAGTCCCAGCTGGTGCTGGTGGATTTTCAAGTCCGCCTGATGCCGGCCATATCGGACGGTGCTGGCGTTTTGGCGAATGCGATTAGGCTGGCGCAGTTGGCGGCATTGCTGAAGGTGCCAGCGTTTGCCACCGAGCAAAATCCTTCGCGGTTGGGTGCCAGTGTTCCTGAGCTGCAGGTCGCGCTACAAGCAGCTGGTGCCAGAGTGCTGTCCAAGATGCAGTTCAGCGCGGTGGAGGAAGGGTTGGGTGAATGGCTACGCCCATCGCCCAAACCTGCACAAGGAAACGCCCGTAGCCTACCAAAGCATTTGCAGAAACCCGCGGCGGGTTCCGAGCGTGGCACGATTGTGCTTGCCGGATGTGAGGCGCACGTTTGTTTGCTGCAAACCGCTCTGGACCTGCTGGAAGACGAATTTGATGTATGCGTGGTGACGGACGCCTGCGGATCTCGCACTGACCGCAACCGCGATGCTGCTTTTGACCGTTTGGCGGGTGCTGGGGCTGAGTTGGTTACGACCGAGATGGTGGTGTTTGAGTGGATTCGAAGCGCAGAGCACCCCGATTTCAAGGCAGCGCAAGCCCTGATCAAATAAGTTGGGGCGGTCGTGAATTGATTTGTGTCAGTCAGGTGCTAGCAAGCTGAATATTCATAATTATGAATTCAGTTTTAACGGCACCGAGGAAGACACTATGACCGCTTACGCAGATTTTTATCGCCGCTCCATTGATGATCGGGACGGTTTTTGGGCCGAAGAAGCCCAGCGCATTGACTGGCAAACCGCGCCACAGCAGGTTTGCGACTACAGCAATCCGCCTTTTGCACGGTGGTTTGTGGGTGGCACCACCAATTTGTGTCACAACGCCGTTGACCGTCACCTCAAGGACCGCGCTGACCAAGCCGCATTGATTGCTGTATCGACCGAGACCAATACCGAGCAGGTCTACACCTTCACACAATTGCACGCTGAAGTGCAGCGCATGGCGGCTTCCCTGCAAGAGCTGGGCGTGCAAAAGGGTGACCGGGTTCTGATTTACATGCCCATGATTGCCGAGGCAGCCTTTGCCATGTTGGCTTGCGCACGCATTGGAGCTATTCACACTGTGGTTTTTGGTGGCTTTGCAGCTGGCGCACTGGCATCGCGCATTGAAGACGCGAGCCCCAAGGTCATTGTCAGTTCGGATGGCGGGTCCCGTGGTGGCAAGGTCGTCGAATACAAGCCCTTGCTGGACGATGCCATCACCCAGTCCAGCCATAAACCCAGCGCAGTGCTGCTGGCCGATCGCAAGTTGGCAACGATGAATGTCGTAGCGGGACGCGACCATATGTGGGGGGCCTTGCGCGAAAAGCACCTCAATGCGGTGGTTCCATGCGAGTGGCTCGAGTCGACCCACCCCAGCTACACCCTGTACACCAGCGGCACCACTGGCAAGCCCAAGGGCGTGCAGCGCGACACCGGTGGTTACGCTGTTGCCCTGGCCGCCAGCATGAAACACATCTATTGCGGTAACCCTGGCGAAACGTATTTCTCCACCAGTGACATTGGCTGGGTGGTGGGCCACAGCTACATCATCTATGGCCCGCTGATTGCCGGCATGGCCACCATCATGTATGAGGGCCTGCCCACGCGCCCCGATGGCGGCATCTGGTGGAGTCTGGTCGAGAAGTACAAGGTTACTGTGATGTTCAGCGCACCTACGGCGGTGCGCGTTCTCAAAAAGCAGGACCCTGCCTTGCTCTCCAAGTATGACCTCTCAAGCCTGCGTGCACTTTTCCTGGCCGGCGAGCCGTTGGATGAACCGACCGCGCAGTGGATCAGCGAAGGCCTGGACAAGCCCATCATCGACAACTACTGGCAGACCGAGACCGGTTGGCCAATTCTGAGCATTGCCAACGGGGTCGAGAAAAAGCCCAGCCGCTTTGGCAGCCCTGGTGTTGCCATGTATGGCTACAACGTTAAATTGCTGGACGAAAACACGGGTGACGAGCTCACCGGTGCGGATCAGAAGGGTGTGGTCGCCATCGAAGGCCCTTTGCCTCCCGGTTGCATGCAGACCATTTGGCAGGACGACGCACGCTTTGTCAAAACCTACTGGCAGAGCATTCCCGGCAAGCTGGTCTACAGCACCTTTGACTGGGGCGTACGCGACAAGGACGGCTACTTTTTCATTCTGGGCCGTACCGATGACGTGATCAACGTGGCCGGTCACCGCCTTGGTACCCGCGAGATCGAGGAAAGCATTTCTAGTCACCCGAATATTTCGGAAGTGGCGGTGGTGGGCATTGCCGATGCGCTCAAAGGCCAGGTTGCAGTGGCGTTTGCCGTGGTGAAAGATGCCAGCGGCCTGGTTGACGCGGCCGCGCATGCCAAACTCGAGGCCGAAGTCATGAAAGTGGTGGATAACACCATTGGCGCTGTGGGCCGTCCGGCACGTGTGCGCTTTGTATCGGTACTGCCTAAAACGCGCAGCGGCAAGTTGCTGCGTCGCGCGATTCAGGCGGTGTGTGAAGGGCGTGATGTGGGCGATCTGACGACGATGGATGATCCGGCTGCGCTACAGCAAATTCGCGACATCCTCGCCTGAGACATTGCGGGACAGACCGAAGCGCAGCGTAGCTCTGTCCTCAACTATTCAGGGGTTCGTCGCATCGCGGTAAAAACACCGCGCACACACCTGCTGGTAACGGTTGTTGCCGCCAATGGCCACCTGCACGCCATCGTGCACCCGGTGGCCATTTTCATCCATGCGGATGTTCATCGTCGCCTTGCGGCCGCAGGCGCAGATCGTTTTGATTTCTTCAATGTCTTCGGCTAGCGTGAGCAACTGCGCGGAGCCTGGAAAGGCGTTGCCCTGGAAGTCCGACCGCAAGCCAAAGCAAATGACCGGCAGGCCATGCACATTGGCCAGCCGGTGCAATTGACGAGCCTGGTCTTGTGTCAGGAATTGCGACTCGTCGATCAGCACACAGGCCAAGCCCTGTTCTGTCGCAAGCAGTGTCAGAAAGTCGGTTTGGTCATCAAACACACTGGCTTGGCGCTGCAGGCCCAGGCGCGAAGCAATGCACCCAGCGCCACTGCGGTCGTCTATGGCAGCCGTGTAAAGGAGCACACGTTGCCCTTGCTCTTCGTAGTTGTAGGCAATCTGCAGGAGCGCGGTCGACTTGCCGGCATTCATGCTGGAGTAACGAAAAAATAGTTTGGCCATTCGGGCTTTTGCTTGGGGTGTTATGGTTTTAGGGTGCGGTGGTGTCCGCGTCAATCACGATGTCTCGCTCAAACAGGTCGACCGCCGTTTTGGCCACCTGGAGGGTGTCAAAGTAGGCATAGGCGCCAACCGTCACAGCTCCCAGAAGCGGCACAAAGCGGGAGGCGCCTTTGCTGATAACGGTTTTTGAAACCTGCACGCCAATGGTTGTCGCCAGGTTCTGCAAAAATCTCAACGAGGTTTGCTGGATGACGATTCGCTCGCCTACGCGCACCACGATGTCCCGAAATAATTGGGCCGAGACGTGCTTGAACAAGCAATAAATCATTTGCTCGCGGCCAAGGGTTTTGCGTTTGCCGTACACCGCAGCAATATCGGACACCATTTGCGTCTGCAATTTCCAGATGCTGACCAACTCGGGTATGACCGTCAACCAGCCCAAGACCCCGGGTGGCAGCGACAGTGACCCCGAGATCAGGCTGGCGTTGCGCGCAGCAGCGCGAGATATGGCATGTGCCCGTTCGGAGGGTTGGGCTAACGTGGCCTCAGAACTCTGTGGAACGTGCAGGACGAGTTCCAGCACGGCATCGGTCAGCACACTCTCGCTCGCCCGCTTCTTTATGGCCATGGCGCGGATGGTCAGCGTTAAACAATGTCAACGAAGTGAAATCCGTATTGCCCCGCGCGGCGGTCGGCAAAGTAGCGCTCCAGCGTTTCCTTGACCGTGCGGAATGCCACTTCGTCCCACGGAATTTCGTCTTCGGCGAACAGACGTGCCTCAATGGTTTCGGTGCCGGGGTTGAACTGGTCGCTGAGCAGACGCGCCCGATAGAACAGGTGGACTTGGCCGACGCGGGCCACGTTGAGCAGGCTGAACAGTTCCTGCATTTCAAATTGCGCACCGGCTTCCTCATCGGTTTCGCGGGCTGCGCCTTCGGCCGTGGTTTCGCCCAATTCCATAAAGCCTGCGGGCAGCGTCCATTTTCCCCAGCGCGGCTCGATGTTGCGCTTGCACAGGAGCACCTTGTCGCCCCAGTGCGGCACGGTTCCCACCACGTTGAGTGGGTTTTCGTAGTGCACCGTGGAGCAAGCGGTGCAGACCGCGCGCTCCTTGCTGTCGCCGTCGTCAGGCAGGCGGTAAATCACCGCTGTACCGCACTGTTTGCAATGTTTGATGGGGCTGCGCAGCATGGTGAAGGTATTTGTGGCGGAAGGGGTGGACAGGAGGGAATGCCTTCGTAGTATTCCACGATCCTGGTTTCAGGGCTTTAGTGTGCGCACGGCCAGGCTTTGGGTGGCACGGCCGATCAGGCCATGCTGGTCGTAGAGCGCCGATTCGGCCAGTCCACAACCGTTGGAACCCAGCCAGGTGCGCGCATCCAGGCACATCCATTCGCCCAGCGGACGCCGCAGCAGATTGATGGTCAGATCGGAGTTGACGAAGCTGTAGCGCTGGTAGTCCAGCACGGCGCTGATGCCATTGCCTGAATCGGCGGCCACTGCCACGCGCTGGTAAGGGCTGGGAACTTCACCCTCCACCAATGGGTGACGCAGGCGAAACCAGATGGCACAGGGGCCGTCGAATATGTGGCCGCGCGCCTGACGGGTTTCCACCAGATCAGAGTAGCCCACATGCCGCCCGGCAAATGGAAAATGGGCCGGTGCAGAGTCTGCTGGCAGCAATGCCTGGGTGGGCAGTGGATGGCCGGGCAGGCCCTCGGGCAACACCAATTCGCTTTCACGCTGAGCCAGCGCGGTGAACACACCGACTTCCTTGCCGCCAGCCGTTAGCTGTGCCGAAAAATGTCCGGCATTGCGCCCCACATACATGGTGGCAACCTTGACTTCCAGATCACTGATCGGAACCGGGCGCAGCAGGTTCGCCGTGAGTCTGGCCAAATGGGTCAATCCATGCTCGTGGGCCGCCACCTCAAAGGCACGGCACACCAGCGAAACCGGCGGCCCGGCATGTTGGTGGTCCGGGTGCCAGGGGCCGCGTGTCAGGACACTGGACAGGTAGTGGCCGTCGGCGCGCGCCGTGTAGGCCGATGACGGGTGGGCGGGCGGGTGACTCATTCGATTCGGACCTGAATACCTTGCAGACCGTCAATTGACCCTACCAGGGTGTCGCCGCGTACGACGGCACTGACGCCCTCCGGTGTGCCGGTGAAAATCAGGTCGCCAGGCTGCAAGGTCCAGGCAGCCGAAAGTTGTTCAATGGTTTCTGCAATGTTCCAGATTAGCTTGGCAATGGTGCTGCGCTGGCGATCCTGTCCGTTGACCTGCAGATGGATGCTGGCGTTGGCGATGCCTGGCACCCTGGCCGCCGGGGTAATGGCGCCGATGGGGGCCGAGTGGTCAAACCCCTTGCCAATGCTCCAGGGGCGGCCGTGTTTCTTCATCTCGTTTTGCAGGTCACGCCGTGTCATGTCCAAGCCGACGGCATAGCCGTAAATGTGTTTGGCGGCATCGGCAGCTTTGATGCCGGAGCCCCCTATGCCGATGGCCACCACCAGTTCAATTTCATGGTGCAGGTTGTTGGTCAGCGTGGGGTAGGGCATAGCCACTGTGGAATCAGGTTCCGCGACCAGCACGGCATCGGCCGGCTTCATGAAGAAGAATGGCGCCTCGCGCCCGGTGCCGCCCATCTCCAATGCATGGTCGACATAATTGCGGCCCACGCAGTAGATGCGGTGCACCGGAAAGCGCGCCGACAGGCCGACAACCGGCACGCTGACTTGAGCAGGGGGTGTGAAGACGAATGACATGGCGGGGTCCCCTTCAAGGGCAAAAGTGGTTGGTTCGCTCAGGCCGATTTGGTGATGAGGTCAAAGTGCTCCACGACCGGAGGCGCTGCAAAGAACGGTCCGACGATGGCGCGCCACTGGGGAAACGCGTCCGACTGTCGAAAACCCACCATGTGGTCATCGAGTGTGTCCCAGAATACTTGCAGGATGTAGCGCTCCGGACTCTCCAGGCCCCGGTTAACCTTGTAGCCCTGGCAGCCCTTGGCATGGCTAATGACCGTGCTCAAGCCTCGCTGAATGGCATCTTCAAATGCCGCATTCTGGCCAGGGTGGATGCGGATATCGGCGAGTTCGAGGATCATGGATAGCTCCGGATTAAAGATGGGCTTTTACGCAGGCCCCCATGTTAACGGGCTTGGTTTATCCTTGCCCGCATGACACTTGCGCCCCATCACCGAAACGACTTTCTGGTGCCCGATTGGCCCGCACCTGCGAATGTGCGTGCATTGTGCACAACCCGCTCGGGTGGTGCATCAGTGGGGGCTTATGGCAGTTTGAACCTGGGGTCGCATGTAGGCGATGCAGCGCCGGCAGTGGCGCACAACCGTGGTGTCCTGCAAGGCGCATTAGGCGCTGGGGGGGGCAGGGCGGTGTTCCTGCGGCAGGAGCATGGCACTGATATGTTGGAACTGACCATCGGCACACAGGACGGCTGTCCGGCGGACGGCGCGTTTACCCGCGAGCGTGGTCTGGCATGCACCATCATGGTTGCTGATTGCCTGCCTATTCTGCTGTGCGATCGCAGGGGCACCACCGTGGCGGCCGTGCATGCCGGGTGGCGCGGGCTCGCAGGGGTTGATGGTAAAGGTGTCCTGGAGGTGATTTATGAGCAATTTATTACTCTAGCCCCCGTGCAATATGCGTGTGATGCTATTGAATTAATAGCGTGGCTGGGGCCTTGCATTGGCCCAGAGGCGTTTGAGGTGGGCGCCGATGTGGTGAAAGCGTTTACCGACGGTAGCCAGCAGACCGTGCAATGCTTCAAGCCACAAGCCAACGGCAAGTGGCTTGCCGATCTGCCAGCGCTGGCCCGCCATCGACTGGGTGCACTGGGTGTTACCCAAGTGTTTGGCAATGACGGCAGCCCGCCCTGGTGTACGGTGGGTAACCCTTCACGGTTCTTTTCCTACCGGCGCGACGGCGTCAGCGGACGCCAGGCGGCCAGCATCTGGCTGGAGTGAGGCCCGCAGTTCGGCCGCCTCGCGGGCCCGGATCGCCCGCTTGCGTGCGGGGGCGCCCATGAAATACAAAATCAGCGCGACGGGAAACAGGCCGTACAGGACCAAGGTAATGATGGCGCCCAGCAGGGTGCCGTTGGCATTGGTGGCTTCCGCCACGCTCATCATGACGACGACATACAGCCAGGCAATCGGAATAATGTACATAAATTTTGCGGGGTGACCCTTGTGACCTGTCAGGGAGGCGTAGGCCGCAGTTACGATACTATGGCTCCAGAACAATCAAACGCAACAAAGGTGACAGTGTGACGCAAAACGCTCCCGATTTTCTGACCCAGGCCGCTCAACAGTTCCAGCAATCCATGACCGAAAACTGGTCCAAGGCCGTGCAGTCGCTTCAGAGTATGGATTTGGGCGCCATGGCCGCTGGTGCGCCCGGCGCTGGGGCCAAGAAGCCCGACATCCGGTTTGAGCCCGAGAAGCTGCAAGCACTGCAACAACAATATCTGCAGGACGCCATGGGCATGTTCGGCCACGGCCTTTCGACGCCGGTGGCCGACAAGCGTTTCTCTGGCGAGGCATGGGGCAGCAATCCTGTGGCAGCCTATTCGGCCGCCGTCTACATGCTCAACGCCCGCACCATGATGGGCCTGGCTGATGCGGTGGAGACTGATACAAAAACCCGTGCCCGCATCCGCTTTGCCGTGGAGCAGTGGATGGCAGCCGCAGCGCCCAGCAATTTCATGGCCTTCAATGCGGAAGCACAAAAGAAGGCAATCGATACCAAGGGCGAAAGCATTGCAAAGGGCATCCAAAACCTGGTGCATGACCTGCGCCAAGGCCATGTGTCGATGACTGATGAGAGCCTGTTTGAAGTGGGCAAGAACGTGGCTACCACTGAAGGCGCGGTCGTGTTCGAGAATGCGTTTTTCCAGTTGATCGAATACAAGCCGCTGACCGCGAAGGTCTATGAGAAGCCCTTCCTGATGGTGCCTCCCTGCATCAACAAGTTCTATATTCTGGATTTGCAGCCTGAGAATTCACTGGTGCGTTATGCCGTTGCGCAGGGGCACCGCACCTTTGTTGTCAGCTGGCGCAACCCCGATGCGTCCATGGCTACGGCGACTTGGGACGACTACATTGAGCAGGCCGTCATGAAGGCCATTGGCGTGACGCAGGAAATTTCGGGCTCCCCAACCATCAATGCACTGGGCTTTTGCGTCGGTGGAACCATGCTGGGCACCGCGCTGGCCGTGCTGGCCGCGCGTGGCGAGAAGCCCGTTGCCAGCGCCACGTTCCTGACCAGCCTGCTGGACTTTACCGACACCGGCATCCTGGACGTCTTTATTGACGATGCGTTTGTTGAGTACCGCGAGAAAGAGATGGGCAAGGGCGGACTCATGAAGGGTCAGGACCTCGCCAGCACGTTCAGCTTTTTGCGCCCCAATGACCTCGTTTGGAACTACGTCGTCGGCAACTACCTCAAAGGTGAAACGCCGCCACCGTTTGACTTGTTGTACTGGAACTCCGACAGCACCAATTTGCCCGGCCCATACTACGCTTGGTATTTGCGAAATACCTATCTGGAAAATAACCTGATCAAACCAGGCAAGACCACAGTGTGTGGCGAGAAGATTGATTTGAATACGGTGGATATGCCGGTGTATATCTATGGCTCGCGTGAGGATCACATCGTTCCCATTGGCGGTGCTTATGCATCAACCCAGGTCTTGCCGGGCAAGAAGCGTTTTGTGATGGGGGCTTCCGGCCACATTGCGGGCGTGATCAATCCACCCGAGAAGAAGAAACGCAGCCATTGGATTCGCACCGACGGCAAGTTGCCCAAAGAGCAGGCAGCCTGGCTGGAAGGTGCGACCGAGTATCCTGGTAGTTGGTGGACAGACTGGTCCACCTGGCTCAAGAGCCATGCCGGCAAGCAGATTGCTGCGCCCAAGACCTACGGCAAGGGCAAATACAAAGCGATGTTGCCGGCACCCGGCAGCTACGTTCTGACAAAGGCCTGAATATGTTCGCCGCAGATGCCTTGGGGCGGCCTGGCGGGTAATCCTTGTTTTTATTACTGTTGAACTGGAGAAGAAAATGGAAGACATCGTTATCGTTTCGGCGGCACGCACAGCGGTCGGCAAATTTGGTGGCACGCTAGCCAAGACGGCAGCTCCTGAGTTGGGTTCGACGGTTATCAAAAGCCTGCTGGCGCGCACCGGTCTGAGTGCCGACCAAGTCGGTGAAGTGATCTTGGGCCAGGTACTCGCCGCGGGTGCAGGCCAAAACCCGGCACGCCAATCGGTTATCAAGAGCGGTTTGGCCAAAGAAACGCCGGCCTTGACCATCAATGCCGTTTGCGGCTCCGGTCTGAAGGCCGTGATGCTGGCGGCGCAGGCCGTGGCCTGGGGCGACAGTGAGATCGTGATTGCCGGTGGGCAGGAAAACATGAGCGCAAGCCCGCACGTATTGCTGGGTAGCCGCGACGGACAGCGCATGGGCGACTGGAAGATGATCGATTCCATGATCGTTGACGGTCTGTGGGATGTCTACAACCAGTACCACATGGGTATTACGGCTGAAAATGTCGCCAAGGCCTATGGCATCACCCGCGACATGCAAGACGCATTGGCGCTGGCGAGCCAGCAAAAGGCCGCTGCAGCGCAAGATGCGGGCCGTTTCGTCGACGAAATCGTGCCGTTCAGCATTGCCCAGAAGAAGGGTGACCCCATTGTTTTTGCGGCAGACGAGTTCATCAACCGCAAATCCAATGCCGAGGTGCTGGCCGGACTGCGTCCCGCATTTGACAAGGCCGGCGGTGTGACTGCCGGCAACGCATCGGGCATCAACGATGGTGCGGCGGCGGTGATGGTGATGACGGCCAAAAAGGCCGCAGCTCTGGGCCTGACGCCCATGGGGCGCATTGCCAGCTTCGCCACCAGTGGTTTGGACCCGGCCCTGATGGGCATGGGACCCGTGCCTGCTTCACAAAAGGCCCTTGCCCGCGCCGGCTGGAAACCCCAGGACCTCGACCTTCTGGAGATCAACGAAGCCTTTGCTGCCCAAGCCTGTGCGGTGAACAACGAGATGGGCTGGGATACTTCCAAGGTCAACGTCAATGGCGGCGCCATTGCAATCGGCCACCCCATCGGTGCGTCCGGCTGTCGTATCCTTGTGACGCTGTTGCACGAAATGCAGCGCCGCAACGCCAAGAAGGGCATTGCCAGCCTGTGTATCGGCGGTGGCATGGGCGTCGCCCTCACGATTGAGCGATAATTAATCTTTCGGGCAAGACCACTTTGCGCAGCCAATGTGCCTTGCCCAGATTTAAGTGAATTAGGCTGCCAGCCCTCATAAATAGGGTGCTTGCAGCTACTGTTTTTGTAGCACGTAAAACCAAAGAGGAGTGAAAATGAGTCAAAAAGTAGCGTATGTGACCGGTGGTATGGGTGGTATCGGTACCGCCATTTGCCAGCGTATGCACAAAGAAGGTTTCAAAGTTATCGCCGGTTGCGGCCCAACCCGCGACCACGCCAAGTGGATCGCTGAACAGGCCGCACTGGGCTTCACGTTCTACGCCTCGGTTGGCAATGTGGGCAACTGGGATTCCACCGTGGAAGCCTTCACCAAGGCCAAGGCCGAACATGGCAGCATCGATGTGCTGATCAACAACGCCGGTATCACCAAGGACCGCATGTTCCTGAAGATGACCCGCGAAGATTGGGACGCCGTGATCGAAACCAACCTCAACAGCATGTTCAACGTCACCAAGCAGGTGGTCGGTGACATGGTTGAAAAGGGCTGGGGCCGCATCATCAACATCTCGTCCGTCAACGGTGTCAAGGGCCAGGCCGGTCAGACCAACTACTCGGCTGCCAAGGCCGGTATGCATGGTTTCTCGATGGCCCTGGCGCAAGAGCTCGCTACCAAGGGCGTGACGGTCAACACGGTCAGCCCGGGTTACATCGGTACTGACATGGTCAAAGCTATTCGCCAGGAAGTGCTGGACAAGATCATCGGCACGGTTCCGGTCAAGCGCCTGGGCGAGCCGGGCGAGATCGCATCCATCATCGCGTGGCTGGCGTCTGACGAAGGCGGCTACGCCACCGGGGCGGAGTTTTCGGTCAACGGTGGTTTGCACATGGGTTAAGCCCCGTCTTGCGTGGGCAGTTAAACGCCCGCTCTGGAAAACCTGCTTCGGCAGGTTTTTTTTGGTCGATTGAGTTATTCATGCGCGGCAGTACCAGGGCACTGAAATTGGGCAACAATTTGACTGTTTGGTCAATTTTTTCTGTATGCTTGAATTGCGTCAAAATAGCGGGTTACGCGGTACCCTGGTGAATGACGATTGGACACGGCAACAAGGACAAGGAAGGTCAATGAAGCGTAAGGACGATGGGGTTGAGTTGATAGAGGTAAGTTCCCTTCGCATCGGCATGTTTGTCGAGTTGGACATGGGGTGGCTGGCCCATCCATTTCCGACCGGGAGCTTCAAGCTGACCTCCGCCAGTCAGATAGAGACGATTCGAGGTTTGGGCTTGCAGCGGGTGCGCGTTAACACCACCAAAACCGAGCCCGAGCCTGTGGAATCTTCACTGGCAGGTTTGCCGGCTGTCGATGCTCAGACCATTGCCCGCAACGATGCAGTCAACCAGGAAGGCCTGCTGCGGCAACAGCGTGCTGAACAATTGGCCGCACAAAAGCGCAGTTTGGTGGTGTGTGAGCGGCGTTTCGGTGAAACGGTTCGCCAGTTTCGCAAGGCGATGGAGTTGATACCCTCTCAGCCTAAAGTCGCCGCCACCCAGTGCCAGGATATGGTCGATGGCATCGTTGGTGAGATGCTCTCGGAAGGCGAGTCGGCCATTCGCCTGTTGTCGGAGGTGGCTGGCGACAAGGCTTCCATGCATCCCGTCAATGTCACCATTGTTTCGCTGTTGCTGGGCAAAGCCATGGGGCTGAACCAGGCGGAGTTGGCAGACCTGGGGATGGCGGCCTTTTTGCACGATGTGGGTAAAGCCCAATTGCCTGACCGGGTGCGCTGGCTGGAGGAAAACTTTTCCACGGCCGAGTACAAGCTCTACCAGGAGCATGTTGCTCACAGTGTGCAGGTCGGAAAGAGCATGGAGTTGTCCAACGCCTCGTTGATGGCCATTGCCCAACACCATGAATTGACCGATGGCAGCGGTTTCCCGTCGCGGGTGAAGGGTGACTCGATGACCCGTTGCGCCCGCATCCTGGCACTGGTCAACCGGTACGACAACCTGTGCAACCCAAGCCGGCCCGCCGCCGCGATGACCCCGCACGAGTCGTTATCGATGATTTTTGCGCAGCAGAAAACCCGATTTGATACGGTAGCGCTGAGCGCATTTATTCGGATGATGGGCGTCTACCCACCCGGCTCGGTTGTGCAACTGGTCGATGAGCGTTACGCCATGGTGGTGTCAGTCAACTCTGCGCGCCCCTTGAAGCCCCGGTTGCTGGTGCACGATGCAGGGGTTTCCAGGCACGAAGCACTGATTCTTGATTTGGAGACCGCACCCCATATCGGCATACGCCGCTGCCTCAAGCCCGCGGCCCTGCCTGGACCCGCCATGGATTTTTTGGCGCCACGGCAGAGGGTCTCTTACTTTTTTGAGCACGTGATGGAAAGTCGAATCGGCGCGCTTGCATGACACCCACACCGCATCCGTCGAGCGCAACCCAGAAGACCAAACCTGGTTCATCAAAGCCCGCACCGCTGACCCGGCTGAAGCGAGATGACTGGCTCGACGCCGCATTTCGAGCCGCTGTTGAGGGGGGATTCAGTTCTGTGCGGGTCTTGTCGCTGGCCAATACCCTGGGAGTCAGTCGGGGCAGTTTTTATTGGCATTTTGCGGACCACGCCGAGCTTGTCGGGGCCTTGATTGATCGTTGGTATCAACGCACACTTGCGACGAACCAAGGCGAGATAAATGCTGATCTGGGCGACCCTTCTGTGCGAATTTTGCGCATACTTGACGGCGCAATCGCCCACTCGGTGGAAGACCGTGAGCACGATCGTTTTGAACAAGCCCTTCGCAATTTGGCAAGCAAAGACAGCGCCGTAGCCGCTTCGCTTGAGCGAGTGGACCGGGCGCGGCTGCAGTTGTTGCACTCCTACTATTTACAGTTGGTGCACGATGATGAGGCGGCGCGAGAGTTGGCCGCTTTGTTCTATCTTGCCGTGGTTGGAAGCCATGAAGCGCTGAACCGTCCATCGGCCAGCGTCAAGGTTTCAAACTACTTGAAGGCCATCATCGCCAAGCACCTGGTTCACGCGGTGTCGCCTACCAAGCCTTGATAAACCGCAGTTGCAGCGACTCGGAGACCAAGGCATTTTGACTGCCGAAGTTGCGGCTGAAATGCAGGTTGAAACCGGCGTCCTTGCCGGGTATTTTGTATGACAAAAATGGACCAATGCCATAGTTCTTGTACCGATTGCCGCCCACTGTAGCGCCTGTTCCGGAGTCATCAGTGACCTGCTGAATGGCCAGCAGATTGGCGCCAAATGCCCAGTTGCCGGAGACTTTGCTCAGCGCGGCCTCGGTGTACACAAAGTCGCCGCTGCGGTAGTCCGTTTCCAGATTTGACGAGTTGATGCCATACGACAGGCGCCCGGCTACGGTTACGCCAGAATCCCAGTTGGTATCGGTGTGATTGGGGTTGAGTGAATACGTCAACGCGATGCCCGGGCGCAAGGTGTAGAAGTTCCCGAAACCCGGGTTGGGCCCCCGCGTCTTGTCATAAGCGCCGGTGGGTACGAAGAGCGATACGCCTGCTGCCACTTTGAGTCGATTTTCATGGCGCACCCATACCGCCGTCAGTTCCGTATCCCCAAAGCCCGCCACGTCGCGGTTCTCGCTGGTGTTTCGCGCAATCAGCGCCGACTGCACGGTGTAATTCACAGAATTGGCAACTGCAGTAACAGCGCCGAGCACCTGCGCTGGCAATGCTGCCCCGGGCACAGGTGAAACGGTTCCTGCGGGTTGCGCGGCAAAGAATGACCGGTTGATCGATATCAGCGGCACATTGGCCGCGAAGGCCAGACGCCCGCCGGCATAGGTGTCGTCCGTCATGTATCCACCAATCAGGTTGACTTGCGTCTGCGCCTGATCAAACTTGATGGTGCCTGATGCCACATTCAGGGTGTAGGTTCCGTCGGGAATCGGTAGTCCTGCCTTTGATTTGGTTGGCAGGGGCACCGCTCGCCCTGTGACCGTTACATCGTTGCCAGCGTCATCGGCAATTCTGTAAATATGGACATAGGTTGTGATGGCGGTCCCGAAGAAGCCAGGATTGTCTGCCGCGGCGGAAATTTCTCCGCCAAAGGCTCCCATCGGGGCCTGGCGCGTCTTGTACCCCTCACTGGCCCAGGCGCCCGTGACGGCGACGAGCAAAGCCGCGCAAGAAGTCGCTTGAAGAACGGCGCGGGGACGGCGGTGAGAGGCGATTTTTTTCATTTTCATTGTCTCCAAAGTGGAGTTCAGTCTAGTTCCTCCATACACCACTGTCTTTTAGGGTTTACGCTATCCCGGCGCAATCAGTTCAATAGATGGGCTGGTGCTTGCGGATGGCTGCCTTGACCGCATCGGTCAACGCGAAGCCGTGGCCAAATGTTTGTGCCAGCTCGGCAGCACGGGCTTCAAATGCCTCCATTCCCATGCCGTAGATGAACTGCATGGCCCCCCCGGTCCAGGCTGGAAAGCCAATGCCGAAGATGGACCCGATGTTGGCATCGTGTACTGTGGTCAACACGTTCTCGCTCAGACAGCGGGCAGTTTCTACAGCCTGGCGGAACAGCAGGCGGTCTTTCAGGTCGGTGATGGTCCATTGCACGCCGGGCTTCTCAAACAGGGGCTTGAGTTGGGGCCACAGGAACTTCTTTGCGCCCTTCTCGGTGGGGTACTCGTAAAAGCCACCACCGGCCGCGCGCCCGGCGCGGCCCAGTTCGGTCACCATGCGCCGCGCAATCGCTTCGCCAGGGGATGGCGTGTAGGTCTTGCCCTCGGCGGCGTAGTCGGCCTGGGTCTGGTCCATGACATGTACGCTCAGCGACAGGGATGTCTCGTCAATCACGGCCAGCGGTCCCACCGGCATGCCGCACTGAATGCCGGCGTTTTCGATGGCCGCGGCCGGAATGCCTTCGCCCAGCATCGCAATGCCTTCCATCACAAAGGTGCCAAACACGCGGCTGGTGAAGAAACCACGCGAGTCGTTTACGACGATCGGGATTTTGCCGATGGCCTGCACATAGTCAAAGGCGCGGGCCACGGTTTCGTCATTCGTTTGGGCACCGCGGATGATTTCCACCAGTTTCATCTTGTCCACCGGGCTGAAGAAGTGGATGCCGATGAACTTCTCGGGCGCGGCGCTGGCCGTGGCCAGGCCGCTGATGGGCAGGGTTGATGTGTTGGAGGCAAAAAAACCACCGCTTGCCAGCAGCGGCTCGGACTCTTTGGTGACACGGGCCTTGAGATCGCGGTTTTCAAACACCGCTTCAATGATCAGGTCACAACCCTGCAAGTCGGCCACATCACCCGTGGGCTTGATCAGATCCAGAATCTTCTGCTGTTCTTCGGCCTTCATGCGGCCCTTGTCGACGCGGCCCTGGGTGATCTTGGCGCTGTAGCTCTTGCCCAGATCTGCCTTCTCCTGGCTCACGTCTTTGAGCGCCGTGGCGATGCCCTTGCTGGCCTGCGAGTAGGCAATGCCCGCGCCCATCATGCCGGCGCCCAGTAGGCCGACCTTGGCGGGCCTGAAGCGTGGCGCACTTCCGGGGCGACTCTGGCCGCTCTTGATGGCGTTCAAGTTGAAGAAGAAGGTGTTGATCATGGCCTTGGCATTGGTGCCGGTCATGAGCTTGGCCAGCGCCCGGCTCTCCAGACGCAGTGCCGTTTCGATATCCACCTGCAGGCCTTCGACCATGCAGGCCATGATGGCTTCGGGCGCCGGGTACAGGCCGCGGGTTTGTTTTTTGATCATGGCCGGTGCCACGGCCAGCATCTGCGCAACGGCGGGCGAGGAGGGCAGACCGCCAGGCACCTTGTAGCCCTTGGCTTCCCACGGGTGCTGTGCGGTTGGGTTGGCGGCGATCCAGGCCAGTGCCCTGGTGCGCATGTCGGCTTGGGCGTTCTCGCCCGGGGCCACCAGATCGTGCACCAGACCCAGGCTCTTGGCTTCGGACGGTGTGAAGGTCTTGCCTTCGACCAGATACGCCTGCGCGCCCATCAGGCCCAGGTGGCGCGTCATCTTGGTCACGCCACTGGCACCCGGCAGCAGGCCCAACGTCACTTCGGGCAGGCCAAATTGTGTCTTGGGCGAGTCGATGGCAATGCGGTGGTGCCCAATCAGCGCCACTTCCCAGCCGCCACCCAGCGCCGTGCCGTTGAGCAGGCTGACCACGGGTTTGCCCAGGGTCTCCAGAAGGCGCATGTTCTTCTTCAGGCGTTCAATTTCCTGGTAGACCTTGACCGCATCGGCAGGCGTGATGCGCATGGTGGCCTTGAGGTCAGCTCCGGCAAAAAAGGTCGACTTGTTGGATGCCAGCAGAATGCCTTTGATCGCGTCCTTGTCCTGGTTGACCTGCGCTGCGAGTTCGGCCATGTCGTCCTGCCACTGCAGGCACATGGTGTTGACGGGCGAGTTGGGTTCGTCAAAAGTAATGGTGGCAATGCCGTCTGTGAGGGAGTAGGAAATAGTTTTCATGGTGTCTCAATCAGTTGAGGACAGAGCAAAGTTCACTTCGTGTAACTCTTGGTCTGTCCCGCAATGCTATTAATAAAGGAGCTGCTTACGCAATGAATACGAGGGCTAGAGGCCTATTTGACTTAAATTTTCTCGACGATGGTGGCAATTCCCATGCCGCCGCCCACGCACAGCGTGGCCAGCCCGTAGCGCAGCTTGCGCCGGTGCAACTCATCAATCAGCGTGCCCAAAATCATGGCCCCGGTGGCACCCAGCGGGTGGCCCATGGCGATGGCGCCGCCATTCACGTTGACCTTGTCGTGTGGCACCTTCATTTCTTTCATGAAACGCATCACCACGGCGGCAAAAGCTTCGTTTACTTCAAACAGATCGATCTGGTCAATGGTCAAACCGGCCTTGGCCAGTGCCTTGCGGGCCGCAGGCATGGGACCCGTCAGCATGATGGTGGGGTCGGCACCTGAGAGCGCGGTGGCAACGATGCGCGCGCGGGGAGTCAGACCATGCGCCTTGGCCGCAGCCTCGTTGCCGATCAGCACAGCCGCCGCGCCATCGACGATGCCCGACGAGTTGCCGGCGTGGTGCACGTGGTGGATGCGCTCAACCTGCGGGTAACGGGTCAGCGCGACCTGATCGAACCCCATTGCGCCCATTTGTTCGAACGCAGGCTTCAGGCCAGCCAGGCCTTCCAGTGTGGTGTTGGGTTTGATAAATTCGTCCCGGCCCAATATGACCTGGCCCAACGAGTCTCTAACCGCAACCACCGAGCGGTCAAAGTAACCCGCAGCCTGTGCGGCGGTGGCGCGCTTTTGTGATTCCAGCGCAAAGGCATCCACATCGGCACGCGTAAAGCCTTTCAGCGTGGCAATCAGGTCGGCACCAATGCCCTGCGGGACAAAGGCGGTGGCGGAATTGGTCTCGGGGTCCATGGCCCAGGCGCCGCCGTCGGACCCAATCGGTACGCGGCTCATGCTTTCCACGCCACCGGCCACCACAAGGTCTTCCCAACCCGAGCGCACTTTTTGCGCAGCCATGTTCACGGCTTCCAGACCCGATGCGCAAAAGCGGTTGATCTGAACCCCAGCGCATTGAAAGTCCCAGCCTGCCTTGAGTGCCGCCACCTTGGGCAGCACCGAGCCCTGGTCACCCACCGGGGACACCACGCCCATCACCACATCGTCAACTTTGGCGGTGTCGAACTGGTGGCGCGCCTGTAGATCGGTCAGCAGGCCGGCCAGCAGGTTGACGGGCTTGACCTCGTACAGGCTGCCGTCTTTCTTGCCTTTGCCACGCGGGGTGCGAATGGCGTCAAATACAAATGCTTCTGTCATGGGAAGGGCTCCAGGCGAGGGGGGAACAGGTTGAAAGTCAGGAATCAAATTGAAGTATATTGCTTTTCACCAAGCAATTGCTTTGTAAAAATATTCGCATGGTGTTTCAAGAGCGTACTTCTTCGTAAACCAATGCGAAAGCGGTACAAGCACTTGCACTACCGTTTGTGGATGTGGCACACTTGTGTCACTTTTTGGAGTAAGCCCCATGTCTACCACCACCTTACGCATCGACGATGCCCTGCGCGACCGGATTTCCCGTCTGGCCCATGCAATGAGCCAAACGCCGCACAGCTTCATGGTCGAGGCCTTGGCACAAAAAGCCGACGAAGCCGAGTGGCGTTTGGGGGTTCAGGGCATTGCCCAGCAGCGTGATCTGGCTTTGCAGGCGGGTGAGCCCGGCGTGGAATGGCACGAAATGAAGACTTATTTGCGCCAGCGCCTGAGCGACGCCAAGGATAGCGCCAAGAGCAAAGCGACAGTCAAAACACGCCGCGCATGAGCCAGGTCATACTTTCTGCCGGGTTGCGGGAAGACTTTGATCGCATTTTTGATTTTCTCTTTGACTATGTGCCAGACAGTGCCGCGCTGCACGTTGAGGCCATCATCCATGCGCTGGATGTTCTTGCCAGCAGCCCCCTGATTGGCAGACCGGTGGCTGCGGGTCAGCGCGAACTGATCATCTCCCACGGCACGAGTGGCTATTTGGCCCTGTACCGCTTTGACCCGACGCAGGACACGGTGTTTGTGCTGGCGGTGCGTAGTCAGCGCGAGCGGGATTACAAGCGGCCCATCTGAGCGCTGGAAGGGGTATAGTACTTTTTACAAAGCGCGTGCTTTGTGAAAATATAACCCCTGGAGACGCCATGATCGAAAGAACCCTCTTCAGCCCCGACCACGAATCCTTTCGTGATAGCTTTCGCAAGTTCATTGACAAAGAGATCGCCCCCTTTCATGCCGACTGGGAAGAGCAGGGCTATGTCGCCCGCGAAGTGTGGAACAAGGCGGGCGAAAACGGCTTCCTGTGCATGAGCATGCCCGAGGAGTACGGCGGATCAGACGCCGACAAACTGTTCTCGGTGATCCAGTTTGAGGAACTCGCCCGTGCGGGGGTGAGTGGCATCGGCTACAGCCTGCACAGCGAAATCGTGGCACCTTACATCCTGCACTACGGCACGCCGGAGCAAAAAGCCAAATATCTGCCCCGACTTGCAACCGGCGAGATGATTGGCGCCATCGCCATGAGTGAGCCCGCTGCCGGCTCCGACCTGCAGGGCATCAAGTCCACCTGCATCGAGCAGCCGGATGGCAGCTATTTACTCAACGGCAGCAAGACCTTCATCACCAACGGCTGGCATGCCGACCTGGTCATCGTGGTGGCCAAGACCAACCCGGCAGCTGGCGGCAAGGGCACCAGCCTGGTGCTGGTGGAGCGCGGCATGCCCGGCTTCAGCGTCGGCAAGCGCCTGAAAAAGCTGGGCCTCAAAGCCCAGGACACCTCCGAGCTGTTCTTCGACAACGTGCACATCCCGCCTGAGAACCTGCTGGGCGGCAAGGCGCATGAGAACCGGGGCTTCATCTGCCTGATGGAGCAGCTGCCGTGGGAGCGCCTGCAGATTGCGGTGAGCGCCGTGGCCGGTGCGCAAGCCGCTATCAACTGGACGGTGGACTATGTGAAAGAGCGCAAGGTGTTTGGTCAGCCGGTGGCGGCGTTCCAGAATACCCGCTTCACGCTGGCCGAGTTGCAGACCGAAGTGCAGGTGGCCCAGGTGTTTGTGGACAAGTGCTGTGAGTTGATCTGCAAGGACCAGCTCGACACCGCCACTGCCAGCATGGCCAAGTACTGGACCACCGACCTGCAATGCAAGGTCATGGACGAATGTGTGCAGCTATTCGGTGGCTACGGCTATATGTGGGAGTACCCCATTACCCGGGGCTTTGCCGATGCCCGCGTGGCCCGTATTTATGGCGGCACGAACGAAATCATGAAGGAAGTCATCACCCGCAGCATGGGATTGGGGGCGAAATAGGGCTCCAGCCCTTGTCGTTACTGCGGAGATAGCTACACAAAATATAGCAAAATGGCTTGCTGGGCATTGGCGTTCCGGTAGTTTCACTGTGGACAGTTAAGATGGTTTGACGGAGACTTTCAACCATGTCCCAACCGATGCCCCACACGACCCCAGCCGGTGAAGGCTTCCAGGCACAAACACTGAACCGCCTGTTTGACCAGCTCATTCAGCTCACGACCTGGAGTTGCGCCGCGTACATGGCGATCATCCTGCTCATTGGCGGCGAATGGTCCCGACTGTTCGCGCCAACCCTGATCGGTCTTGGCGGCCCCGCCTGCAATGTCCTGCGCAAGCGCTATTCGGACCGCCTGGGTTTTTCGGTCTACGTCTGGTCAATCTGGATCGCCATCATGGTGCAGTCGGGGTACCGCGGCGGCATCGTCAATCCCATCCTGCACGGTTGCATTATTCTGGTGCTGATGGGCGGCTGGCTGCTCGGCATGCGCCAGGCCCTGTTTTTGCTGATGGCCTCCATTTCCTGGATTACCGTACTGGCTTTTGTCGCCGGCAAAGGCGAGTGGACGCCCATTCCCAACGCGATCGACGGTGGCTACTGGCTTCCCATGGCCAGCGTGTGGGTTGTCGGCTACTTGGTTTTGCGCCAGGTCTATGCGGTGCACCAAAGCAGCATGGCCGAGATCAAGGCGCTCAATATGCATCTGGAGCAAAAAGTTGACGAGTTGGCCCGGCAGGAGTCAGCCACCCGGACCAACGAGCAAAAGGTGATGCAACTGCTGAATGCCAGCCCACTGCCCATCACGGTGGCCAGCTTTGCCAGCGGTGTGTATGTCGATGTCAATCCGGCCTGGGAGCGGTTTTTTCAGTTTTCCAAGACGGACGTGATGGGAAAGACGTCCGTTGAACTGGGGTTCTGGCAGGACATACGGCAACGCCAGGGCTGGATTGACACGTTTTCAGCCGAAGGTCGGGTCAGTGGCCATGAGGTGAATTATTTGATGCGCGATGGCACGCAGCGCGTGTTCCTGTTGTCGTCCGAGCGGTTCTTCTATGGTGATGAAGACTGTGTGCTGACCATGTCGGTCGACGTCACAGACCGCAAGCGGATGGAGTCCGAACTGAAAATGCTCAACACCGATCTCGAATTGCGGGTGACCGAACGCACCCAAGCTCTGGATCAATCCAACCGCGAATTGTTGGCGACCATGGATACCCTGAAGCGGACGCAGGACGAGCTGATCAACTCGGAAAAGCTGGCGTCACTGGGCAGTCTGGTGGCCGGTGTGGCGCACGAATTGAATACGCCGCTGGGTAACGCGCTGGTGTCGACCAGTACTGTGACCCATGACATCGAGGAAATGCAGCAGCGTCTGGGCGAGGGAACCCTGAAGAAGTCTGCGTTTGAAAACTTCATGCTCCGAATGAAGGAGGGCACCCAACTCACCCTGCGGTCTCTTGAAAGGGCCGTGTCGCTGATTGCCAGTTTCAAACAAGTGGCGGTAGATCAGGATTCGGAGCGGCGGCGCACATTCGACCTCGCGCAGACCCTCAATGAAGTGCTTGATACGCTGCGTCCAGGCATCAAGCGCAGTCGTCTGCAATTGGAAGTCAGTCTTTGTGATGGCGTATCCATCGACAGCTTTCCGGGGCCGTTGGGGCAAGTGGTCATCAATCTGATCACGAATGCGGTCAATCACGGGTTTGACGGGTTGGAGACCGGCACAATCCGCATCACTGCCCTCCGGCAGTCAGACAGTACGGTCAGTGTGTCGATAGAGGACGATGGTGTGGGGATACCGACCGAACATCTGGGTCAGATATTTGACCCATTTTTCACCACCAAGTTGGGGAGCGGCGGGTCGGGGCTGGGGCTCTCTATTTCGCATCGAATCACAACCAAGGTACTTGGTGGACAGGTAACCGTTCACTCGGTGCCGGGGCGCGGAGCACGCTTTGATTTGGTGTTGCCTG
>JAIPDC010000259.1 GCA_021737865.1 Rhodoferax sp. | reverse complement strand
GCTGTTCGCGTGCTGACGCCGCAAGAGTTCAAGCGCATTGAGGGACAGATGCAGGCCGATCTGGTCCCCAAGGAGTGCCTTCAGGCCGGTCCGTTTGACGATGCGCAGGTGGGTGTGTTGCGACACGCGCTGGAGTCCGCCCTGCCCCCTGGCACCTGGCAACTGGATTCCGTCAGGGTGGCGGCGCGATGGATTGTGTATATGGGCAAATTCGCCAACGCCGAAGGCCTGGCCAAGAAGCGTGAAGAGCTTTCTGCCATGCGGCTGGTTGCGCAGAGCCTGAGCAATCCCGAGCTTGAAATCGGGCTGTCATTGGGCGGCTTTGACACCCAGGTGGCAGCGAACGCGGAGTTGGCGAAGCTCAATCTGCGCGGCATCCGAACGGCCAAGGTCGTTCTGGAGCATCCAGAGGGCCAGCAAACCCAGCTCAAATTGCCGGCAGTAACCAGCGAACTGAAACCGCGATTGGGTGACCTCAAGGTGGCACTGGCAGGCAAAGCCCTGCGCCCTTGTAATTAGGGCTGCCGCCAGCGCGTCAATCGGCGTGGGCGAACCGCACGGTAAAGCAGGTGCCCGGCGGTGACTGACCGGGGCGGCTGTCTTCCAGCGTGATGCTCGCCTGGTGCTGGCGTGCAATCTCCAGCACGATGGGCAGACCCAGCCCGGATCCATCGGCCTCGGTCCCCAGCACGCGGTAAAAGGGTTGAAACACCAGTTCCCGCTCGGACGCCGGTATCCCTGGCCCCGAGTCCTCCACCTGCAACACCAGCACTTTGCTGAACGGGTCTTTGAGAATTCGGGCGGTGATCATGCCGGGCTTGTCTGCCGTGGAAGGGGTGTAGTTGATGGCGTTGTCCATCAGGTTGCGCACCATTTCCTTGAGAAGCGTTGGATTGCCCATGAGTGTCACATCCGGTTCGCCGGGTTCGGCGCCTTCGTAACCAACGTCGATGTGTTTGTCCATGGCACGTGGCACACAGTCCCGAATGACATCCATGGTCAACTTCACCAGATTGCATGTTTGCTGGGTCATGACCGTGCCACTGCTTTCGGCCCGTGCCAGCGCCAGCAGCTGGTTGACGGTGTGGGTGGCGCGGATGCTGGAGCGCCCGATCTGGCGCAGCGACTGCTTCAGGTCTTCGGCGTTGGCGCCTTCGCGCTGTGCCAGATCCGCCTGCATGCGCAAACCGGCCAGCGGGGTCTTGAGTTGGTGCGCGGCATCGGCGAGGAAGCGCTTTTGTGTTGCGATGGAGTCTCCCAGGCGCATCAGCAGGTCGTTGACGGACGCCACCAGCGGTGCAACCTCGATCGGCACGGCCTGGGCATCGAGCGGGCTGAGGTCGTCCGGGCTGCGTGCGCGGATGCGTTCTTCCAGGTGATTGAGCGGCTTGATGGCCTGCACCAGGGCCAGCCAGACCAGCAAGACGGCCAGCGGCAGGATGACAAACTGCGGCAGCATGACGCCCTTGACAATTTCAGTGGCCAGCACCGATCGCTTGTCCATGGTCTCGGCGACCTGGACCAGCGCCGGCTTGCTGTTGGGCAGGTCCAGTTTGACCCAGGTGTAGGCCACCTTGATGCCCACTCCGCGAAACTCGTCGTCGCGCATGCGCACTTCGCCGGGCGAGAGGCGTTCGTCCTCTGGCGGCTGTGGCAGGGCCTTTTCGCCGCTCAGGTACTCACCACCGGTGCCAAGCACCTGGTAATAGACGGTGTCCGAGTCATCTGCGCGCAGCAATTCACGGGCCGGCAGGGGCAGTATGAACTGCGCCTTGTGGTTGCTGATGGTGACCAGTTGGGCCAATGCGCCCACGTTGTACTCCAGCGCCCGGTCAAACGGTTTGCCGGCAATGCCCTGTGCTACCAGCCACGTGAGTACCAGACTGACTGGCCACAGCAGCAGCAGAGGCGTCAGCATCCAGTCCAGAATCTCCCCGAACAGGCTGCGTTGCTCGCGCTGAAAAATCTTCACGCCGCCGGGCCGCCCCAAGGCGTGAAGGCCCCCTCAGGGTGCAACGCACTACGTGAAGCGACAAGCGTGGGGGTCATGTCAATTGGGTATCTTTTCCAGGCAGTAGCCCAAGCCGCGCACCGTTGCAATGCGAATGGGCCCCTTCTCGATTTTCTTGCGCAGACGGTGGATATAGACCTCGATGGCGTTATTGCTCACCTCTTCACCCCACTCGCACAGCCGCTCCACCAACTGGTCTTTGCTGACCAAGCGACCGGCGCGCTGCAGCAGCACTTCGAGCAGGCCCAGTTCACGGGCCGACAATTCCACCATCTTGCCGTCAATCGTGGCAACGCGGCCGGCCTGGTCATAGATCAGCGGACCGTGCTTGATGGTGCTGCTGGAGGCGCCCATGCCGCGACGAACCAGTGCGCGCACGCGTGCTTCAAGCTCCTGCAGGCTGAACGGCTTTGCCATGTAGTCGTCGGCGCCATAGTCCAGGCCCTTGACCCGTTCGTCCACAGCATCGGCCGCGGTCAGAATCAGCACCGGCAAGGAAGATCCGCGCCCGCGCAGCTTCTTGAGCACTTCAAGGCCGTGCATCTTGGGGAGTCCCAAATCGAGAATGAGCAAATCAAATTCGGTGTTGGTCATCAAAGCGGCATCGGCTTCGGAGCCGCTGGCCACGTGGTCCACCGCGGCGCCGGCACCGCGCAGTGCGCGCAACAGGCCATCGGCCAATACCTGGTCGTCTTCGGCGATCAATATCCGCATGCTTGCTCCTTTTTGCTGGCACGGCACCCCTCTACAGACCGCAGTGCTCAATGTTTGACCTCATTCTAGGCGTGCCCGGCCCACCCGCGGACCGGGGTGAACCCTATTGGCCGCCGTAGGCTTCGAGTCCGATGGCGATCACCGTGGCCACTTCGTCACCAATGCCCAGGCGCAACTCGGATTCGGCCTGTGCCACGGCATCCTGGTAGGCGCCGAGCCATGCGAGGCCGGTCGCGGTGAACCGTACCTGCTGTGCCCGTCCGTCGGTGGGGTCGGGTGCGCGGCTCACCATGCCCCAGGCCTCGCACTGGTTGACCAGCGCACCCATGGCCTGTTTGGTCATTCCGGCGCGCTCGGCAAGGTCGGTAAGGCGTGAGCCACCGGACGACAGGTGGCGGGTGATGTGAATGTGCGCAGCACCGACTTGTCCGCGCGCCACCAGGTTGGAGAGGCCCAGCGATACGGCAGGGTGCTGGGCCATCAGGGCCATGACCCGTGCGTCAAAGTGCGCCAGCGCCAGGCGCAGCCAGTGGCCAATGTGGGCTTGGCGCCAGCCGCCGGAGTCGGAAAGATGCGGTGTCAACATGGTTGCAAATAGTAATGCAAACTGACTAAAAATTGTGTTTACTAATTTCAACCAGTTGCGATAAACTACTGTTTAAGCATCCAGCCTGTGATTAAACCCAATCACCAGGATGCCCACCAAATTGTTGTTTTAAAAGGAGATTTCCATGGACGCACCCGTCAAAAACCTAGCCGCCAACAGCGAGAAAGCCAAAGCCCTGCAGGTGGCCTTGGCGCAGATTGAAAAGCAGTTCGGCAAGGGCACCATCATGCGCTTGGGCGAAGGCGAGGTGATTGAAGACATTCAGGTGGTCTCCACCGGCTCCCTGGGGCTGGACATCGCCCTGGGCGTGGGCGGTTTGCCACGCGGCCGCGTCGTCGAGATTTACGGGCCTGAGTCATCGGGCAAAACCACGCTGACTTTGCAAGTGATTGCCGAAATGCAAAAAACCGGCGGGCAATGCGCCTTCATCGACGCCGAGCACGCGCTGGACATCCAGTATGCGCAAAAACTGGGCGTCAACTTGCAAGACCTGCTGATCAGCCAGCCCGACACCGGGGAGCAAGCCCTTGAAATTGTGGATAGCCTGGTACGCTCCGGCGCAGTCGACCTGATCGTGGTCGACTCGGTTGCGGCGCTGACACCGAAAGCCGAATTAGAGGGCGAAATGGGCGACTCGCTGCCCGGCCTGCAGGCCCGCCTGATGAGCCAGGCTCTGCGCAAGCTCACGGCGCACATCAAGAAAACCAATTGCATGGTCATCTTCATCAACCAGATCCGCATGAAGATTGGTGTGATGTTTGGCAGCCCCGAGACCACCACCGGTGGCAATGCGCTGAAGTTCTATGCTTCGGTTCGTCTGGACATCCGTCGCACCGGCACCATCAAGAAGGGCGACGAGGCCATTGGCAACGAGACCAAGGTCAAGGTCGTCAAGAACAAGGTGGCGCCACCGTTCAAAACAGCCGAATTCGACATCCTGTTTGGCGAAGGAATCAGCCGCCATGGCGAAATCATCGACATGGGCGTCAACGCCAATATTTTGGACAAATCCGGCGCCTGGTACGCCTACAACGGCGAAAAAATCGGCCAGGGCCGCGACAACGCCCGGGAGTTCCTGCGCGAAAACCCGGCACTGTCCATCGAGATCGAAAACAAGGTCCGTGCATCGTTGGGCATACCTTTGCTTCCAGGGGCGCCGGAGTCGGAAGCTAAACCCAAAAATTCGGGTAAAAAAGCCGATTAGCCCCCGTGGGGTATGCGCTGACAGCTATAAAACTAATAGCAGTTTAAGTCCTTCAGCGCATTTCCCGCTGCCACCTCCCATGGGCACCCAACCACCGCTATCCATCAAAGGCCGTGCGCTGCGCCTGCTGGGCGCACGGGAGCATTCCCGCGCCGAACTGGAGCGCAAGCTGGCGCAGTTTGAGGAGGAGCCGGGAAGCCTGGCCGAGGCATTGGATGCGCTGCAGGCCAAAGGCTTCATCAATGAGCAGCGTGTGCTCGAATCCGTGCTTCACCGGCGCTCAGCCAAGCTGGGCACGGCGCGCATCCGCCAGGAGTTGCAGGGCAAGGGGCTCGCACCCGAGGCGGTGCAACAGGCGGTTGCGCAATTGCGCGGCACCGAAGTCGAGCGCGCCCGCGAAGTCTGGCGCAAAAAATTCGGCGAACCACCGGCAGACGCTGCAGCGCGCAACAAGCAAATGCGCTTTTTGGCCAGCCGGGGCTTTGGTGGCGAATCGATCCGGC
>JAIPDC010000258.1 GCA_021737865.1 Rhodoferax sp. | reverse complement strand
ATGGACGCATCAGCTCACGGGCCTGTCTGATGAAGATTGTTGCCTGCAATATCGCATTACAGGCACGCCGCAACCCATGCGCATACCAGTTTGGAACTACCGGGCGCGGATATGCGTTCAGCCCTTGGCCGGGGCAACTACCGAAGCCCCCCAAAATCAATGCCTGGTGCGTTGGGAGGCCGACTTTGAAACCGAACACGAAGCCGATATGCAAGCGCGCGCAGGCCAGGTTTTTGAGCGCGGCTTTTCAGGCCTGCGTGCGTGCCTGGAGGGTCCGGGGGCTGAAAAACCGGACGTCTAAAACGCCGACCGATTCAGCGTTGGCACCTGTGTACGACCGGGTTGACCAGGCATCTATCAATGTGGCCCTAACGCTAGATGTCGTTCGTCTGTGATGATCGACTCCTGGTTCTGCAGCCCGCGATCCGCGATCTGTCTAAACCTTGAACACCGATACGGTGCCAACCAGTGAATCGGATTGACTCCTCAGGCTGCTGGCCGCCGCCGCCATCTCTTCGACCAATGCGGCATTTTGCTGAGTAACCTGCTCCATTTGATTAACGGCTTGGCCAATTTGAGAAACCGAATCGCTTTGCTCGCTGCTGTTGGAGGTAATGTGATCCATAAAGTCGGTTACACGCTGAATACTGCCAATCACTTCTTTCATGGTCAAGCCAGCCCTTGCAACCAGAACGTTGCCTTCCTCCACCCGATCTACGCTGTTGGTTATAAGGTTCTTCACCTCTTTGGCAGCTTCCGCGGATCGACCGGCCAGCGACCTGACCTCGCTTGCAACCACTGCGAATCCTCGACCCTGCTCGCCCGCACGTGCCGCCTCTACCGCAGCGTTGAGGGCCAGTATGTTAGTCTGAAAAGCGATGCCATCAATCACGCTGATGATGTCAAAAATCTTGCCTGATGAATCATTGATGTGCCGCATGGTTTCAACCACTTCATCCACAACGGCACCGCCAGCTACGGCTACTTCAACTGCATTGTGCGAAAGCTTATCTGCCTGATTCGCACTTTCGGCATTCTTCTTCACGCTGGAAATCAACTCTTGCATGGAAGAAGCAATTTCCTCCAGCGCACTTGCCTGATTTTCCGTGCGTGCAGACAGGTCGTGGTTGCCTTGCGCTATTTCTGTACTTGCGGTGGCAACGCCCTCCGCCTCTTGCCGCACACTGCCGACTACGCGAGTCAGGCTGGACTGCATGGCCTGAAGCTGCGCCATAAGGCTCGATGTGTCGCCGCTTCGAAGAGGGATCTGAAAGCTCAAATCACCCGCCCCAATGCTTTGAGTCAACTGGGCCGCCAATTTGGGCTCGCCACCGAGCTGAACCATAAGAGCGTGAACAATCACAGCGCTAATTGCAGCAGCAAGAAGTGACACCAAGATGCCACCGACAAGCATGGTGTGCTGAATTGAATTGGCCGAGCTATAGGCAATCGAAGACGCTTGCTTTGCCCTTTCGATCTGCTCTTTGCGGAATGTGGTGAGTTGTTTCTCCAGGACCTCGCTGGCGCTATCAAAACCTGGCACCTTGTCGCTGCCCTTCATCAGGGCATTGCCTGCTTCCATGCCATCCTTGATATAGGCGGCGGCCATCTTCTTTCCTAGATCATAGAAGGCGTTGAAATGCGATTCAATGGATGCCATTTCACCAAGCTTTGCCTGATCATTTACGGCACTGTAATGCTGCTTGAACTTGTCGATGGCATCGTGAAATCGTTTGGCCGATTCTTCGGCGTCCTTGTATCCAGCAGGATCATGGGTCGCAGACACATCGGTGAGAAATTGCTGCACCTCGGACCGGCTCAAGTCCATTTCATCGACCGCCAAGACCAGCGGCAGACTGATTTCATTCACTTCGCCTACCGACCGCGTCAAGTCCGCAAGCAAAAACCCGATGGTTAATAGCGTCGCCACGAAAAACGTAACAACACTTGAAAACCCAACGCCAAGCTGCCAACGTACCGACAAGTTCTTGAACATGTAATGCACCTGTATTTTTGATATCCCCAACCTTCCCAGGCCGGGTTAGGAAAAATTGCTTCTCCGGTTAAGAGTGTATACAAATGCTAAAAAGCCACCTTGCTTTAGATGCGTGGCAATGCGGGCAGACTGCTATCCTCACTTCCATGTGGCATAGATTGGTATGAACTCCACCCGTCGCGACTTTCTAGGTGCAGCTATGCCAGCCACCTTGATGCTGCTGCCCACCAAGTATTCGGTCGCGGCAAACCCCAGCGCATCTGCAAATCCCCGACCCTTACTTTGGCCCGTACAAGAAGACTGGGGGTCCCTGTTGGCGCGGCGAAGCGCAGACCCGGACCTGGACCGTTTGGTCGTTGCATTGTTAGATCGCGCCAGCAAAGATCTGACGCTGCCACTGCTTGAGCGAAAACTCGAAGGTCGACGGTTGTTGGGGGTATCCAGAGAATTTATTCGGCGAGGTTTGCAATGGGCATTTGCCTATCGGATTGGTGCTGGACCGAGTTTCCGTGATCGTGCGCGACAGGAAGCTCTCAACATAGCTGCCTTCAGTGATTGGCACCCAGAGCACTATCTTGATGTGGCAGAAATGACTGCGGGCATGGCCATCGTTTACAACTGGCTACATGATGACCTTTCAGAATCAGACCGTTCAATGTTGCGCGCTGCAATCCTTGACAAGGGCATTGCGCAGGCACGTTACGGCCATAAAACCTTCCAGGCTGACAACAACTGGAATCAGGTGTGCATAGGTGGTATGACACTGGGCGCGCTGGCTTTGGCGCCGGACCAGCCCGCACTTGCAAGCGACCTGCTGGCCGCGGCACGCAAAGCCGTGGGTAAAGGTCTGGACGCCTACCGTCCAGAAGGTGCCTATCCTGAAGGCCCGGGGTATTGGGATTACGGCACATCCTATTCCGTACTGACGGTTGCCGCACTACGCGCAGCCATCCAAACCGACTGGGGCATATTGAGTGCACCGGGCTTCTTGCGCAGTGCCGAGTTTTATGCGCATGCCATTGGCCCCACAGGCAAAGCATTCAACTTTGCAGATGGTAATGAGAGCACCGGTTTTCCCTGCGCAGTGGCCTATCTTGCCCGGGAGCTTGAACAACCGGCGTTGCTGGCATCCATGCGGAAGTCCATTCGCGCCAGACAAGGCCTGTCTGACCGATTCGCGCCGCTGACTGCACTGTGGTGGACCTCGGCTGGCGAAGCAAAACCGTCTTCAACAACTTTCAGCGCGCAAGGAGCACAACCGGTCGCCATCTGGCGTTCATCGTGGGCCGATCCCGATAGCCTTTGGTTTGCCATCAAAGGGGGAGGTGCAGCACATAACCACGGCCATATGGATGCCGGGAGTTTTGTTCTGGACCTTGACGGCATTCGTTGGGCCAGGGACCTTGGCATGCAGGACTACAACAGTCTGGAATCCCGAGGCATAGACCTGTGGAACATGAAACAAAGCTCAGCACGCTGGCGCGTTTTCCGGCTGTCAGCCGCTGCTCACAATACCCTGACCCTGAACGACCAGCCGCACAATGCCACTGGCATGGCCTCTTTGCGCAGCATTGGTGCGGAAGAGGCACTCTTAGATCTAACCCCGGTTTTTCTACCAGGCATGGTCAGGACCGCAACGCGGCGAATTAAAGTCAACGGATCTACCGTGCAGATGGATGATGAAGTTATTGGCGCAAGCACAAACGCTTCGATCCGATGGGCGATGAACACGGAGGCTGAAGTCCACATCGACGGCAATACAGCCTTGCTTCGTCAAAAAGGCAAGAACCTAACCATCCATTTCACTGGCACAGGATTGCTATTGGATGTGCTGGAAATTTCTGCACCGAGGCACGATTTCGACGCACCCAATCCGGGCGTGCGTCAACTGGTCGCAATCGGACGTCCTCAAGCGGACGGGACCTGGAAAATTGGTGTGCGTTTTATGCGCGGACAACCAAATCGAACTTAGCAAGATTGCATAGCGATTTGGTGGGTCGACCACTAGCCCATTGCTGGTGATTGAACATAGGCCCTCTACTGCGTCATGGCAGAAGATGAATCAAAGGCTGCACTACGTTGAGACCATCGTCTCTTCGGACGGTGAAATGACAGCATCAAATTGGAACCCACTAGCAGCCGTTAGCCAGCAGGGTGGTTATCTAAAAGTGATACTGGATTTTGCTGAAATCGCTGATGGCAAACACATACAGGATTTGCAGGTCTTCGTCGTCCTGGTTGTTGATCTGGTGCCGGGCGTTGCCGGGAATAAACAGCATTCTTCCCGGTGTAACGCTATGCACCACACCGTCAATGGTGACAGTCCCACAGCCTGACAGCGTGAAATAGGTTTCGGGTTGGGCGTGGCTATGGGGCTCTAGCGACTCCCCTTTTTTGAGGCGTACCACGCCCATGGTCATATCGTTCTGGCAGGCAGAAGCACTGCCCAGAAGTTCTTTCCATTGCGCCTTGCCGCGCGTGGCCACCTGCTCTGGCGGCCAACTGGTCCATTCAAGCTCGTCAATGTGTATAGAAGCGGATTGCATTACTGGCAACTCCTGTCTGTTGGATTTCAAATTTTGGTTCTACAGAAAATTCGAGGCATACACAAAGCAAGCCTTGTCACGCCATCAATTCAAAGCCCAGTCGTATTCAATCGTCAAGGGCGCGTGGTCTGAAAACTTGACGTCTTTGTAGACCGCTGAAGCTTTGGCACCTGCGGCTGCGGCCGGGGTGGCCAGGTGGTAATCCAGCCGCCAACCCACATTCTTGGCGTAGGCCTGGCCGCGGTTGCTCCACCAGGTGTAGCAAGCGTCGGTGGTGTCGGGGTGCAGGGCGCGGTACACATCCACCATGCCGCCCTGGTGAGCGTCTAAAAGTTTGGTCATCCAGGCGCGCTCTTCGGGCAGAAAGCCACTGTTCTTCTGGTTGCTCTTCCAGTTCTTCAGGTCGGCTTGTTGGTGGGCAATGTTGATGTCGCCGCACAAGATGAAGTCGCGCTCGCCCTTGAGCTTTTGCAGGTGCGGATAGAACTCGTCCAGAAACCGGAACTTGGCTTGCTGCC
>JAIPDC010000033.1 GCA_021737865.1 Rhodoferax sp. | reverse complement strand
TGGTGCCCAGGAAGGGACTCGAACCCCCACGAAGTTACTCGCTAGTACCTGAAACTAGTGCGTCTACCAATTCCGCCACCTGGGCATCTCAGGAAAGAGAGCAATTGTATCAAAAATATTAGCCAAACCAGCGGCTTGCTGGATGAAGTTGAAGGGATCGTTCAAGGTCACCGAGATGGACACGGATTTGTGTCCCGTGATGATGGTGCTCCAGATATCTATTTACCGCCCAATGAAATGCGCGCGGTGCTGCACAAAGACCGCGTGAAGGTGCGCATTGTTCGTAGCGATCGGAAAGGGAGGCCCGAGGGGCGCGTAGTCGAGATATTGGAACGCTCGACACAACCCATTATTGGTCGTTTGTTGCAGGAAAGCGGTGTTTGGCTTGTGGCGCCAGAAGACAAGCGCTATGGACAGGATGTCTTGATTCCCAAAGGCGCTACCAGTGTGGCCAAGGTGGGGCAGGTGGTGGTGGTCGAATTGGTAGAGCCCCCTGCGCTGTTTGGGCAACCGGTTGGCCGCATCAAGGAGGTCTTGGGTGAGGTGGATGACCCCGGCATGGAAATTGAAATTGCGGTCCGCAAATACAGCGTGCCCCATGAGTTTTCAGAAGCCTGCATTGCACTGGCACGGACCTTGCCGGATAAGGTTCGACCACAAGATGCGGTCGACCGCATTGACCTGACGGACGTGCCACTGGTCACCATTGATGGCGAGGATGCGCGGGACTTTGATGATGCCGTGTATTGCGAGCCAGCTTCAAAGGGTCGAGGGAAATCCGCGGCCAAAGGATGGAGATTATTGGTTGCTATCGCTGATGTCAGCCACTATGTCGGGAATGGTTCGGCGATTGACATCGATGCCTATGATCGCGCCACCAGTGTGTATTTCCCACGCCGGGTGATTCCGATGCTGCCGGAGAAGTTGTCCAACGGCCTGTGCTCCCTCAATCCAGAGGTTGACCGTTTGTGCATGGTGTGCGACATGTTCGTGTCGGCTGATGGCGAGGTAGAGGCCTATCAGTTTTATCCGGCAGTGATGTGGAGCCATGCACGCTTTACCTACACCGAAGTCGCCGCAATCCTGGGCAATACACGCGGACCTGAAGCCATCCGGCGCAAAGACCGAGTCGGCGATTTGCTTAATCTGCACGGCGTTTACCAGTCCTTGGTCAAATCCCGACAAAAGCGCGGAGCAGTTGATTTTGAAACTACCGAGACGCAAATCGTCTGCGATGAAAACGGGCGGATTGAAAAAATTGTGCCCCGCACCCGCAATGTGGCACACCGGGTAATCGAAGAAGCCATGCTGGCCGCCAACGTCTGCAGCGCGGATTTCATAGCGCAGAGCAAGCATCCTGGCCTTTTTCGGGTTCACGAAGGGCCCACGCCCGAGAAGAAGGAGATGCTGCAAAACTACCTCAAGGCCACCGGTATCGGCATGAGCATCAGTGACGACCCGTCACCGGGTGAGTTCCAAGCGATTGCTGAAGCGACGAAAGATCGTCCGGATGCGCAACAAATTCATTCCATGTTGTTGCGTTCCATGCAGCAGGCGATTTACACCCCCTCTAATAGCGGGCATTTCGGGTTGGCCTACAGCGCCTACACCCATTTCACCAGTCCGATCCGTCGCTATCCCGATTTGCTGGTGCACCGTGTCATCAAGTCCATTCTTGCAAAGACGCGATACCAACTGCCAGTCTTGCCAACACCCGGTGAAGCACATGCAAAGTTGGCGCGTCGACTTGAGAAGGGCGCAGCTTCACGCCCAGCGGCAGAGCGACCCGCACCCAAGAAGACCAACGCGGAAGGGATGGCGTGGTTGGCGGCCGGTTTGCATTGCAGTGCCAATGAAAGACGGGCAGACGAAGCCAGTCGGGATGTAGAGGCCTGGTTGAAGTGCAAGTACATGAAGGAGCATCTTGGTGAGGAGTACGGCGGTGTGGTGACCGCGGTGACCAGTTTTGGTCTATTCGTCACGCTTGATGCGATGTATGTTGAAGGATTGGTTCACATTACAGAACTGGGTGGAGAGTATTTTCGTTTCGATGAAGCGCGTCAGGAATTGCGCGGCGAGAGGACCGGTACCCGCTACGCGATTGGCACACGTGTCCGCATTCAAGTCAGTCGGGTTGATCTGGATGGTCGAAAAATTGATTTCCGTCTCGTGCATGAGGGCGACGGTTTGGCGTCCCGCGCGATGCTGGACAAGGGAGTTGGTCGCGAATCCAAACCTCGGGCAGCCCAGGCAGACCGTTTTGAGGGGGAGTCAGGTGCCCGACCTGCATCCTTTGCCGCCGAGTCGCGCAAGCGGGAAGCCGGTAAACCGGCTCGATTAGGCAAATCGATTCAAAAGAAGGCTGCCGCCTCGCAAAAGAAGGTGCCTAGGAAGCGCCGGTAGCCGATCGGCATGGCAAGTCTTGCGCTTTGGATTTTTAACCGATGTGCTAGATCCGGCACACAGTTTTTGCCAAATCCTGGGCGGTCATGGGGAATGAATGGAGCCAATTGTTGGCCACTTCACCATGTCGGTAGACTGAATCACAGGCGCATGCAAAAGGGTTTGCGCCAGAGGCAAATTGGGCGCCAATGAGTCCGGCCAATACATCGCCGGTGCCGGCGCTCGCAAGTCGGGCGTTGCCTGTTGGGTTGACGCGTGGAACACGGCCCGGTGCAGCAATGACAGTGCCTGATCCTTTCAATACCACCGTGCACGCAAAACGATCCGCTATCGTTTGGGCTGAATTCAAGCGGTTTTCTTGCACTTGCGCGCTTGGCATATTCATCAGCCGTGCCGCTTCCAGCGGGTGAGGCGTCAGTATGGTGGTCATGGGAGGTCTGGCCGCGAGCAGTTTCTGTAGTGATGCATCCAGGGAGATGGCATTGAGTGCATCGGCATCGAGCACAAGCCGGGCTGCGCGCTGGAGAATGCCTTGTAACGGCTCTGCGATGGAGTTGCCCCCCCCGCATCCGGCGACGATTGTCATGGATTCATAGGCAAGCTCATTTGGATTTCTGAACATGACCTCTGGTTGTCCCGTGTCGAGCTGCGCGATGGATGTATCCAATAATGCCAAGTAGACTCGGCCTGCCCCACCATGCAATGCAGCCATCGCAGCCAGTAACGCAGCGCCTGCCATTCCCGGGGCTCCACCAACAATGCCGACATCACCAAAGCTGCCTTTGTGTGTGCTGTGGGCACGGACAACACGCGGTGGCGTGCCATTCAATTCAGCGAACACCATTTCACTATCCTGGTCAACGCCCAGAGAATCAAACCAGATTTCCCCGCATGCGTCACGGCCGTTCGCCGTGAACAGGCCCGGTTTGAGAGTCAGCAGGCTCAGCGTGTAGCCTGCGCAAACGGACGTTGTATGGGTGGTGCCCGTTTCCGCATCCAGACCGGACGGAATATCAACCGCCAAAACCGGTGCAGCTTTGGAGTTGATGTTGTTTATCCAGGTTGAATATGGGGCGCCAACCTCACGCATGGGTCCAATACCAAAAAGTGCATCAATGCACAAGTCGTACTGCTCTGGAGCCTCAGTTGCGATCAACACGCCGCTGTCGATTGCACATTGGCGACTCGCGGCTGCATCAGCGGGCATTCCGTGGGCTTGATCGCAGGCCGTAACGATCACAGTCTTGCCCCATTGTTTGAGGTGTTGTGCTGCCTCATACCCATCTCCGCCATTGTTTCCGGGACCGCAGGCGACCCAAATCACGCGCGCATGCGGAGCAACGGCCATGGCAAGACGGGCGATGGCGAGCCCAGCGCGCCGCATCAATGTGTGCGCCGGCAAATGGGTTACAGCCCATGCCTCAAGTTGGCGCGTCTGGCTGTTGGAGCTGAGGCGCATGGTGGCAATGTTGGCTTCACCGTCCCCGCCGAGGATACGCTCAGAATTCGTATGTTTCTCCTTCACGCGCCAGGCGGATATCCATTCCTGCTGCGAGCGAGTGGTTGGCAGACAGGGCGGTCTGAAATGCCGACTCGAGGGCGTCGTCGCTGCGGGTTGGTTCGTGGTGCGTGCAGAAGAGAATTTTGGCTCCGACCTGCTTTGCACTACTTATGCTGGAACTGAAAGTCCCATGACCCCAGCCCTTTTTCGATGGATATTCGGCATCGGTATATGAGCAATCTGCGATGAAGACGTCAACACCTCGAATCGCATCGTGAATGGATGCGATTTTTTCATCGACAAAAACCTGGTATTCGTCAAATCCATCATCGCCCGGTTCGTATATGTTGTATGGGGGTTCGTGATCGCCGGTGAAAAAGATGGACTTTCCGTTGCTTTCGATGCGATATCCAAAATTGATCACCGGGTGATTCAGCATGCATGGCGTTACGGTTGCTGATCCAATTTGAATTGCCTCTCCCGGAACCAGGTTTACATATTCAATGCGCGCTTTCATTTCCGCCTCGCGCACAGGGAAGTAGCTGTACTGCAACTGGACCGACATGACTTGTTCAATGCCTTTGCCGGAGACGGGGTCAAAGCCTCCGTGCAAGCGCAAGGTGTTACCCGGAATGAAGTTTGGTATGAAAAATGGCAAACCTTGAATGTGATCCCAGTGGGAGTGCGTGATGAGCACATTTGCGGTCACCGGCAGTTCGGCCAGAAGGGTCTGGGAAAGCGGGAAAATTCCGGTTCCGGCGTCCAAAATGATCAATTCATTGTTGTCGGTGCGAATTTCTATGCATGTGGTGTTGCCACCGTAGCGTACTGTTTTGGGACCGGGTGATGCAATCGAGCCGCGGACCCCCCAAAATCTGACCTTCATACCAATTCCTTTTTAGGGCAGCAATCGGAAAGTGCCCGATTTGACTTTGACTGTACTCTTTCCGATCTCAAGTTGGATTGCTGAACGGCCATGTTGATCGCCGTGGCCGTGGGCTGGTCGTTCCAGCGTAGATTCAGAAAACTCTTGCGTCATGTTATACTCGAATGGCTTTGCATATAGCGCATTTTGCTATTTGCAAATCAAATCGCAAATCTGCCCCGTCAAGGTGTTGGCAGCTTGGTTCATTCTGAGTTCGTCGATAAAGGGGCTGGATTTTAGAACTAACCTTTGGAGTAAATCATGGCAGTAACAATGCGCGAAATGCTGGAAGCTGGCGTTCATTTTGGACATCAGACCCGTTTCTGGAATCCCAAGATGGCACCGTTCATTTTCGGTCATCGCAACAAGATTCACATTATCAACCTCGAGAAGTCGCTTCCGATGTTTCAGGACGCGGCAAAGTTCGTGCGCCAACTGGCTGCAAAGCGCGGAACGATTTTGATGGTGGGAACCAAGCGCCAGGCGCGCGAGACGGTTGCTGCCGAAGCTCAGCGCGCTGGCGTGCCGTTTGTTGACCAGCGCTGGCTCGGCGGTATGCTGACCAATTTCAAGACAGTGAAAACCTCAATTAAGCGTTTGAAAGAAATGAAGGCGCAGCAGGAAGTCGGTTTGGACAGCATGAGCAAGAAAGAGCAGTTGATGTTTGCTCGCGAGTTGTTGAAGCTCGAAAAAGATATTGGTGGTATTCAGGACATGGCAACTTTGCCTGATGCGATTTTCGTGATCGACGTGGGATACCACAAGATTGCGATTGCCGAGGCGCGCAAGCTGGGTATTCCCTTGATTGGTGTCGTTGACTCCAATCATTCGCCAGAAGGCATTGACTACGTTATTCCTGGCAATGATGATTCATCCAAGGCTGTGACTTTGTATGCCCGCGGCATTGCTGATGCGATTCTGGAAGGCCGTGCGAATGCGATGGACGACGTCGTTAAGGCAGTTGTTGCTGCGGAGAGTGGCGATGAGTTTGTTGAGGTGAGTGAAGCTGCTGCTTAAGCTTTTTTCGCCCGAAAATTGGGGCTTCGTGGCCCCTTTTTTTTAGCCTTTATTAAATAATTGAACTGATTTACGGAGAACTAAAATGGCTGCAATTACTGCGAGTATGGTTGCTGAGTTACGTGGAAAAACGGATGCGCCCATGATGGAGTGCAAGAGGGCTTTGACCGAGGCTGAAGGGGATATGGTCAAGGCGGAAGAGTTGTTGCGTGTTAAGTTGGGAAGCAAGGCCGGCAAAGCGGCTGCACGCATTACGGCCGAAGGCGTGGTTGTGAGTGTCATCGACGGTACGGCTGGTGCCATGCTTGAGGTCAATTGCGAAACTGACTTTGTAACCAAGAATGACAGCTTTCTTGCTTTGGCCAACGCCGCAGTTGCGTTGGTGGCGAAGCATAACCCGGCGGATGTGTTGGCCCTGGGTGCATTGGCTTATGAGCAAGACGGATTTGGACCTGCGCTGGAAGATGTGCGCAAGGGATTGATCGGAAAAATCGGTGAAAACATGACTTTCCGCCGTTTCAAGCGTTTTGCCACAGGATCTCAGTTGGCTTCTTACCTGCATGGCACCCGCATTGGCGTGGTTGTGGAGTTCGAGGGCGACGCGGTTGCCGCAAAAGATGTGGCCATGCATATTGCAGCCATGAAGCCTGTTGCTTTGACTAGCGCCGATGTACCCGCTGACCTGGTCGAACGTGAGCGTTCCGTTGCAGCTGCCAAAGCGGCCGAGGATGCCGCAGTTGCTACGGCCGCAGGTAAGCCCGTCCAATCTGCCGAGATTGTTGCCAAGCGCATTGATGGCGGCGTGCAGAAGTACCTGAAAGAGGTTTCACTCTTCAATCAAACTTTTGTGAAGAACGATAAGCAGACCGTTGAACAGATGCTCAAGGCAACTGGCACTTCGGTGAAGGGTTTTACCATGTACGTGGTCGGCGAGGGGATTGAGAAGAAGGTTGACGATTTTGCTGCCGAAGTTGCTGCGCAGGTTGCTGCTGCACAGAAGTCCGCATAATTCAACATCGCCCCGGAGTCACCCATGAGTCAAGAAAAACCTGCTTACAAGCGAATTTTGCTGAAGTTGTCGGGCGAAGCCTTGATGGGTGATGACCAATTTGGAATCAATCGTGACACCATCGTTCGCATGGTTGATGAGATTGCCGAAGTCACCCGGTTGGGTGTGGAAGTGGCCGTAGTGATCGGTGGCGGTAATATTTTCCGTGGGGTTGCGGGTGGATCTGTCGGCATGGACCGTGCTACCGCCGACTACATGGGAATGCTTGCCACCGTGATGAACGCCCTGGCCCTGGGTGACACCATGAACAAGGCGGGTTTGATCGCAAGGGTCATGTCTGCGATAGGAATCGAGCAAGTGGTTGAGCCCTACGTTCGACCGAAAGCCCTTCAGTATCTTGAGGAAGGGAAAGTGGTGATATTTGCGGCGGGAACTGGAAATCCATTTTTCACAACGGATACCGCGGCAGCCCTGCGGGGTGCCGAGATTGGCGCCGAGATTGTCTTGAAGGCAACAAAGGTGGATGGTGTTTATACGGCGGACCCCAAGAAGGACCCGCATGCAACCCGCTACGCAAAGATTACTTTTAATGATGCCATGTCGCAAAATCTTGGCATCATGGATGCCGCTGCGTTTGCGCTGTGTCGCGATCAAAAGCTGCCGATCAAGGTGTTTTCAATATTCAAGCACGGGGCTCTAAAACGGGTTGTGATGGGAGATGATGAGGGCACGCTGGTGTACGTATAGAAGCGGTGTCCCCCCCCCGATGTTTTAGTGACGGGCTTGATGAGCGGAGAATGAAATATGGCAATTGATGAAATTAAGAAGGCTTTGGATGTAAAGATGGACCAGGCCATCTCGGCCTTCAAGCATAACCTGACAAAAATTCGAACGGGCCGCGCCAATCCGGCTTTACTGGACACGGTTCACGTGGACTATTACGGCGCCATGCTTCCGCTGAGCCAGGTGGCCAATTTGTCCTTGTTGGATGCACGCACGGTTAGCGTTCAGCCGTGGGAAAAAGGGATGGGTGCCAAGATTGAGAAGGCCATTCGCGACAGCGATTTGGGATTGAACCCGTCCAGCATGGGTGATTTGATTCGCGTGCCCATGCCGCTGATGACGGAAGAGCGTCGCCGTGAATTGACCAAAGTTGTTCGGGGCGAGGGCGAGAGCTCGAAAATTGCCGTGCGCAATTTGCGACGCGATGCAAATGAAGCGGTCAAGAAACTGGTTAAAGATAAATTGGCGTCCGAGGACGATCAAAAACGTTCTGAAGCTGAAATTCAGAAATTGACTGACCGCCATATTGCAGAGGTGGATCGGTTGATTGCTTCAAAAGAGCACGACATCATGGCGGTCTGATTGCGCTCGAGCAGGAGTGGTTATTGATGGCTGAACAGCAGGTTCTCGCACCACTCCATGTTGCCATTGTGATGGATGGCAATGGTCGATGGGCTTCGAAGCGCTTTTTACCGCGCGTTGCCGGACACAAGCAGGGTGTGGATGCGCTCAAGCGCATTGTCAGCGCATGCCCGAGCCGAGGCATTTCAGTGCTGACAGTATTCGCTTTTTCATCCGAGAACTGGAATCGTCCCGCCGAGGAAGTGTCCGGATTGATGGATATTCTTGCTCTCGCCCTTTCAAGGGAAGTACCCAAGCTGCAGCGTGATGGTGTTCAAATCCGTTTTGTTGGTGCGCGTGACAACTTGTCAGCTCGTGTAAAAAAGGGGTTGGAAGATGCCGAAAAGGCCACAGCGGATAACGCCGTATTGACGCTCAATGTCTGCTTCAATTACGGTGGCCGTTGGGACATTGTTTGCGCCGCAGCGCGTCTGAGCGCCGCCGGAGTGCCGATCACCGAGGACAGTCTGTCTGGCGCCTTGTCTTTGGCACATTCTGGCGATCCTGACCTGGTGATCCGAACGGGCAACGAGAAGCGACTTAGCAATTTTCTGCTATGGCAGGCAGCCTATTCGGAACTGTATTTCAGTCCATTGTTGTGGCCCGATTTCGACGAAGCTGCGCTGGACGCCGCACTGTTGGAATACACATCGCGCGAACGTCGATTCGGAAAGACTTCGGAACAGATCACAGGCGGCGCGGCCAGTGGTGCATAAAGGGAAAATCCCATGCTGAGGCAGAGAGTAATTACGGCGTTGGCGCTTTTGGCTATTTTGCTGCCGGCTGTTTTTTACCCGGATCCAGGGGTCTTTGCGGTTGTCGCGCTGGTGTTGATTGCCGCGGGTGCTTGGGAGTGGGGCACGCTCAATCAGTGCAACCAGTTTGGTTCCCTGGCATTGGGTGCAGTTTGCGCAATGCTTTGTCTGGTTTCATGGTACTCCGGGCTTTTGTCTCAGCCCTTGGCGATGGTCTGGGTGGTCGCGGGCGGCACATGGGTCATTGTGGGTGCATGGCTACTGAACGGCGGAGTTAAGGCTTGGGCTGGTGTTCCACAAGCCTTGCGTCTGGCAGGTGGAATTGCTGCGCTATGGGTTGCATGGGTCGCTGTGGCACAGGCGCGCATCATGGGAATCAATTTCTTGTTTTCGGTGTTGGTCCTGGTCTGGGTTGCCGATATTTCTGCATATTTTGCGGGCAGAGCGTTGGGCGGACGGTTCTTTCGCCGCAAATTGGCTCCCACCATCAGTCCAGGAAAGACCTGGGAGGGTGCCTGTGGCGGATTGCTCGGAGTGATCGTCTGTGCCTTCGTGTGGCGAAGCATGGACAGTTCGGGCCCTGTGGGCTCTGCCAGCATTTACACCGATTTAGCGAATGTTCATCCCGCATTCATGGTGCTGGCGGTTTTGTTTCTGGCCACCATGAGTATTGTTGGTGACTTGGTCGAATCATTGTTCAAGCGCAGTGCGGGCGTCAAGGACAGCAGCAATCTGTTGCCCGGGCATGGAGGCGTGCTGGATCGTGTTGATGCCTTGCTTCCCATACTCCCAATTGCGATGATGCTGGCGTCGTTACGAATATGAAAAAATCTCGGGTAGTGGTCTTGGGGTCTACGGGCTCCATTGGCGTCAACACGCTAGACGTCATCGAGCGGCACCCCGACCGATTTGAGGTTTTCGGGTTGACGGCGTCCACCAGCGTTGAAACCATGCTGGCTCAGTGCGCGCGCCACAAGCCAACCTATGCGGTGATGGTCAGCGAAGCACACGGTAAGCAGCTGCTCCAGCGGTGCAAAGCGGAAGGTTTGCAAACCCAAGTTTTGTGGGGCGCCAATGCACTGGAAATGCTGGCTGCGCATGAAATGGCCGATATTGTGATGGCCGCCATCGTGGGTGCTGCAGGTCTGGCTCCCTGTCTTGCAGCAGCCAGAAGTGGCAAACGGCTGCTCCTTGCCAACAAGGAGGCGCTGGTTGTCGGGGGCCAACTATTTATGGACACAGTTGCCGCCGGCGGGGCTACATTGCTGCCCATCGACAGTGAACACTCAGCCGTTTTTCAGTCCTTGCCCCCCGATCCCCGTGATTGGGCATCTCGCATTGACAAGATCATTTTGACGGCGTCAGGCGGTCCTTTTCGCAAACGCGAACCTTCGACGTTGCGCAACGTCACCCCGGAAGAGGCTTGTGCTCATCCCAACTGGGTTATGGGGCGAAAAATTTCGGTCGATTCTGCAACGATGATGAACAAGGCGCTTGAAGTCATTGAAGCCAGGTTTCTGTTTGGCGTGGCTCCGGCGCAGATTGAAGTGGTGATCCACCCGCAAAGTGTCATCCATTCCATGGTTCAGTATGTCGACAACTCAGTTGTTGCGCAGTTGGGAACGCCTGATATGCGTGGTCCAATTGCCTATGGCTTATCCTGGCCCGAGCGTGTGATTTCTGGTGCCGTTGCACTTGACTTTTCTGCCATGTCCGGGCTGAGCTTTGAGGCGATCAATACGGAAGAACACAAGAAGAGATTTCCGGGCATAGGCCTGGCTTGGACTGCCATGGACGGTCCCCAGGGAACCACTGCGGTTTTGAATGCGGCAAACGAGGTTGCAGTTGCTGCATTTTTGGAACGGCGCATTCGTTACGATCAAATTCACCATATCAATACCGAGACATTGAGTTCGGTTCGACCCGCTGCACCCGGCTCTTTGGATGATCTGTTGGGCCTGGATCTTCAATCCAGGCGAGCGGCAGAAGCGGTGATTTCGCGCGTTGGTGTCTGATTTTCGTCACTTCATGACATGCTGACCTTTGTTGCATTTGTTGTTGCCATCGCAGTGTTGGTCGCGGTGCATGAGTGGGGCCACTACGCCATGGCCCGAAGCTGCGGCGTTAAGGTCTTGCGATTTTCAGTTGGTTTCGGCCCACGGATCGCGGGATGGACATCACCGAAGTCTGGCACTGAATATGTGATTGGATTGCTGCCCGTCGGTGGCTACGTAAAAATGCTGGACGAGCGTGAAGCTCCCGTCGCTGAGTCCGAGCGATGCATGGCATTCAACAACATGCCATTGCGCAGCAGGGCAGCCATCGTTGGTGCTGGACCATTGGCCAATTTGTTCCTTGCGGTGGTTTTGTATTCTTCTGTGAACTGGATAGGAGTCGAGCAACCGCAGGCCATCCTGGCTCAACCTCAGCAGCACTCAGTCTTGGCTGAATCGGGCTTTGTCGGGGGTGAGTGGGTCCTGCGGGCCGCCTTTGAAGGGGATGCTTTGGAGGAGGTGGCCTCTTTTGAGAGCTTTCGGTGGTGGCTTGCGAAGGGTGCCATTGAGCGCCGCAATGTGCAAGTGGAGTTCTTAAGCCCGCGCGGCGCAACCCAATCGGCATTGCTGATGGTTGCTGGGGTTGACGCACACCATGCAGATGCCCAGTTGTTTCAGAGAATGGGCATTGCGGGGCCGTTTTCGACGGCACGTTTGGGGTCCGTGATGCCAGACGGTGCAGCAGCGCAGGCGCACTTACTGACAGGTGATCTGGTGCTTCGGGTGGACGGCATGGACATTGTGGATGCGGTCCAGTTACGCGAATTGATTCGCTCGTCCGGTTACGCTGGTGTTCCCAGACCACAAAGCTGGCAGGTAGAGCGCCAAGGCGAGCGGGTGTCCATTTCCGTTGTACCCAAGATGGTGTTGGAGCGCGGGCAATCCATTGGTCGGATTGGCGCCATTGTTGGGGCACCTCCTGCAATGGCAGTAGTTCAATATGGCCCGCTGGATGGAATCAGTGAGGCGGTTCGCCATGCCTGGGAAACATCGTTCATGACCTTGCGCGTGATGGGCCAAATCGTGATCGGGGAGGCATCGCTGAAAAACCTGAGCGGGCCGATCACCATTGCCGATTACGCCGGCAAATCTGCTGCAATGGGGTTCACGCAGTTTTTGACTTTTCTTGCCCTGATGAGTGTCAGTCTGGGTGTTCTGAACCTGCTGCCGTTGCCGGTGCTGGATGGGGGGCACCTGATGTATTATCTTTGGGAGGCGCTTTCCGGAAAGCCGGTGACGCAACTGTGGACTGAACGACTGCAAAAGCTGGGTTTAGTCATCTTGCTGATGATGATGTCCGTTGCACTTTTCAATGATGTGACGCGTCTGTTGCGGTGACCAAATGGGCGTGTTCTCAATCTTCCGGACTACTTAAATTGACAAAAATGCAATTCAATCGTAATTTTTTGCGCCGCGTTTCCGTTGCGGCCGCGTCGCTCCTGGTCATTCAGGGCGCACTCGCGGTGGAGCCATTTACGGTGAAGGACATTCGGGTTGAGGGCCTACAGCGAGCAGAAGCCGGAACCATTTTTGCGTCTTTACCGGTCCGCGTTGGTGACACCTATAGTGATGATAAAGCTGCAGCATCGATCAAGGCCCTGTTTGGTCTGGGCCTGTTCAAGGATGTGCGCATCGAGGTCAACGCCGATGTTCTGGTCGTTATCGTGGAGGAGCGCCCCACCATTGCCGAAATTGATTTTGTCGGAGCCAAGGAGTTCGATAAGGACGTTTTGAAAAAGGCGCTCGTGCAGATTGGTCTGGCCGATGGACGGCCTTTCGATAAGGCCCTGGTTGATCGGGCCGAGCAGGAGTTGAAGCGGCAGTACATCAACCGGAGCATGTACGCATCGGAGGTGATTACGACGGTAACGCCGGTTGACCGCAATCGCGTCAACCTGAGTTTTTCAGTGGTTGAGGGTGAGCCGGCCAAGATCAACGATATTCGCATTGTGGGCAGCAAAGCTTTTTCCGAGTCAACTTTGCGCGGGTTGTTTGACCTCGACACGGGGGGGTGGCTTAGCTGGTACACCAAATCGGATCGTTATGCACGCGCAAAACTGAATGCAGACTTGGAGGCCTTGCGGTCCTATTACCTGGCGCGTGGCTACTTGGAATTCAAGGTTGAATCCACGCAAGTTGCGATCTCTCCCAATAAGCAAGATATTGGAATAACGATCAATGTCAGCGAAGGTGACCAGTTCGTCGTTTCGAGCGTCAAACTCGCCGGCAACTTTCTGGGCAGGGAAGACGAGTTTCGTTCCCTGGTGGCGATTCAGGCCGGCCAACCTTACAACGCCGATCAGATCGCTGTGACCACAAAAGCGTTTACCGACCATTTCGGGAATTTTGGCTACGCATTTTCCCGTATTGAGCCGCGTACCGTGATTGACCGCACAACCAATCGGGTCGAGGTGACGCTTCAGGCGGATCCGTCCCGGCGCGTATACGTTCGCCGCATCAATGTCGCCGGTAACGATCGGACGCGCGATGAAGTGATACGCCGCGAATTTCGTCAGTTGGAGGCGTCATGGTATGACGGGGAAAAAATCAAACTTTCGCGCAATCGGGTTGACCGCTTGGGGTACTTTAAAGAGGTGACCATGGACACCTCCGAAGTCCCAGGATCATTTGATCAGGTGGATTTGACAGTTACCGTGGCCGAGAAGCCAACCGGTAGCATTAGTTTGGGTGCAGGTATTTCAAGTGCGGACGGATTTGGACTCTCGTTTGGGTTCAAGCAGGACAATGCATTTGGCTCGGGAAATTCTCTCGGCATCGAGCTCAACACCAGCAAGCAGAACCGCACGCTGGTATTCAACACGACCAACCCCTACTTCACTGAAGACGGTGTGTCGCGAACGATTGATGTCTACCAGCGCAATACGAAACCCTATGTCGACATCAACAGCTATGCCATCGAGACAACCGGTGGAAGCGTGCGCTTTGGGGTTCCATTCACTGAGTACGATACGGTCTATTTTGGCCTCGGCATTGACCAGACGACGGTTGTTCCGGGCTCGCTTCTGCCCGTGGTGTATCAGGATTTTGCCAATCGCTTTGGCTTTACCAGCAATGCAGTGCCATTGACCGTTGGTTGGGGGCGTGACACCCGCGATAGTGCCTTGGTCCCGACGATGGGCAAGGTGATCAAGTCTTCCGCCGAGTGGAGCGTTGCGGGTGAGCTGAAATATGTTCGGGCAACTGCCATTTACCAGCATTACGTGCCGGTGACCAATAAGATCACTGGGGCGTTTAATGCCGAGCTGTCGGTCGGTTCGGGCACGGGTGACACACCCTATCCCATCTTCAAGAATTTTTACTCTGGTGGTCTGGGTTCGGTGCGAGGCTTTGAGCAAGGAAGCCTGACAACCGGTCCGCAGCGCACTTTAGGCCTTACCTCAACCGGTGGTACCAAGAAGGTCAACTTCAATGCCGAATTGCTATCGCCGCTCCCAGGCGGAGGCAAGGACCGCACCCTGCGGGTCTACGCATTTATGGATGCCGGCGGACTCTATGGCCCAGATGAAACCATTCAGTTTTCCGATATGCGCAGTTCGTATGGGGTAGGTATCAGCTGGATATCGCCGGTGGGCCCTTTGCGACTTGCCTTTGCCAAGCCTATCAAGCAATTTGAAAACGATAGAATTCAGTCCTTGCAATTCCAGATTGGAAGCTCTTTTTAATGAATACTTCAAAACGTCGTTGGTTGGCCACTGTTCTGCTGGCTGGCTCTGCGATCAGCGTAGCCGCCCAGGACTTCAAGGTGGGTTACATCAACACGCAGACCATCACAACACAGTCCAATCCGGCCAAAGCTGCGCAGTCCAAGCTCGAGCAAGAGTTCTCCAAGCGCCAAAAGGAACTGACCGACCTGCAAGCGGCATTAAAGGTATTCGGCGAAAAATTTGACCGTGATGCACCGACATTGAGCGAAAGCCAACGCGGCGCGCGGCAAAAAGAAGGCGCGGAAATGTCACGTGATCTGCAACGTCGCCAGCGTGAATTTCAGGAAGACTTGAATGGTCGGCGCAATGAAGAGTTGCAGCAGGTTCTGGATAGGGCAACAAAGGCGGTCAAGCAGGTTGCCGATGCAGAAAAATACGATATGGTGTTGCAGGAAGTGGTGTACGTCAACACCAAACACGACATTACCGAGAAGGTTTTGAAGATCCTCAACGCGGGCTCCAAGTAAGTTCCGGGCGACCGGGGTTGGAGTATGAAGCTGGACCTGTCGTCGATAGTTGCCTCCCTGGGGGGTGATCTGCACGGTGACGGGTCGATTGTCGTGACTGGCTTGGCGCCGCTGGAGGCTGCAACCGGGAGCGATCTGAGTTTTTTGAGCAACCCGCGGTACCAGTCCCAACTGATGGCGTCACGGGCGGCGTGCGTCATCGTCGGACCTGCCATGGAATCCACAGCGGTGGCCCGTGGGCCCTGCATCGTGACAGACCAGCCGTATCTGTACTTTGCGCGATTGACACAACTCTGGCAGCGTGGTCGGGACGCGGACAAGGTTGGTGGCGTCCATCCAAGCGCTGTAGTTGATGCGCAAGCGGTGGTTCATCCCACTGCCTCCATCGGCGCACTGTGTGTGGTGGAGCGGGGCGCTCACATCGGCGCACATACCGTGCTCAAGTCCCGCGTGACCCTGGGTGAAGATTGTGTGCTGGGTGAGCGTTGCATTGTCCATTCGGGTGTTGTCATTGGTGCTGATGGTTTTGGTTTTGCTCCGAACGGTGATGCTTGGGAAAAAATTGCGCAACTCGGAGCTGTCCGGATTGGAAACGATGTCGAAATTGGTGCCAATACCTGCATAGATCGGGGGGCCCTGCAAGACACGGTCATCGAGGATGGCGTCAAGCTAGATAACTTGATCCAGATCGGGCACAACGTGCGTGTTGGGCGTAATACCGCCATGGCTGGCTGTGTTGGCGTGGCAGGCAGTGCGACGATTGGTGCGCACTGCACCATCGGTGGTGGTGCCATCGTTCTGGGGCACCTCACCGTGGGTCAAGATGTCAACATTTCTGCCGGAACGCTGGTGAGTAAGTCCATTTTGAAGCCGGGGCACTACACTGGAATATTCCCGATCGATGACAACGCGAGTTGGGAACGCAATGCGGCGTCGCTCAAACAACTGCACAGCTTGCGTGATCGAATCAAGACTTTGGAAAAAGAGATAAAAAAATGATGGATATCCACGAAATTCTCAAACAGTTGCCGCATCGGTACCCATTTCTCCTGGTGGACCGCGTTTTGTCAGTAGAAAAAGGCAAAACCATTCAGGCACTTAAAAATGTGTCCATCAATGAGCCGTTTTTCAATGGGCACTTTCCGCATCGCCCGGTGATGCCGGGCGTGTTGATGCTTGAAGCCATGGCGCAGGCGGCAGCATTGCTGGCATTTGACACCATCGGCGTCACTCCAGACGACAAGACCGTTTACTACTTTGCGGGCATCGACGGCGCGCGCTTCAAGCGGCCGGTGGAGCCTGGCGACCAGTTGATCATGGACGTGGAATTGCTACGCATGAAGTCCGGTATCTTCAAGTTCAAGGGCGTGACTCGCGTCGATGGCAACGTGGTTTGCGAAGCAGAGCTGATGTGCACCATGCGCACCATTGCTTGAAGCGCCAAGGCAGCACGTTGTGACTCATATCCACGCAAGCGCCATCGTTGACCCGGCGGCGCAGCTAGACGACTCGGTCACGGTCGGGCCTTATACCGTGATCGGACCGCACGTCCGCATCGCAGGCGGAACCACGGTCGGACCCCACTGTGTCATCGAAGGCCACACCACGATCGGCCGGGACAACCGCATCTTCCAGTTCAACTCCCTGGGGGCCGTTCCGCAGGACAAGAAATACGCTGGCGAACCTTGCGAACTGCATATTGGGGACCGCAACACCATTCGGGAGTTTTGTACTTTCAATATCGGCTCACCTGGCGATGTCGGCGTCACACGCATAGGCAATGACAACTGGATCATGGCCTATGTACATCTGGCACATGACTGCCAGGTGGGTAGCCACACTATTTTTGCCAATAACTCGCAGCTGGCGGGTCATGTGCACGTGGGTGACTGGGTCATTCTGGGCGGCTTCACGGTGGTTCACCAGTTTGTGCGCCTTGGCGCGCACAGCATGACTGCCATGTGCTCCCTGTTATTTGCCGACTTGCCACCCTTTGTGATGTGCCAGGGACAGCCTGCCGCCGCCAGGTCCATGAACTTCGAAGGTTTGCGCCGCCGCGGCTGGTCCCCAGAGCGTATCGGTGGCATCAAAGCCATGCACAAGGCTCTTTATCGGGATGACCTGACGTTGGAGCAAGCCAAAATGCGCATTGCCGAACTGGAAGATGATCAGCCTGAAACGGCGGTCGATGTGGCCATGATGCTGTCCTTTCTCGATCAGACTTCACCCCAGCGCGGCATCGTTCGCTAAGAGCGGGTCATGTCAGCGGCGTCACCCGTGGCCCCCGCGCCGCAAGCCAATCCTTTTGTTGCCATGGTCGCAGGGGAAGCGTCGGGTGATTTGTTGGCCGGCTTGCTGCTGGAGGGGTTGCGTGCCCGCTGGCCGGAGCTCACCTGCGCCGGCATTGGTGGCCCGCAGATGGCACGCCACGGCTTTCATGCATGGTGGCCGCACCACAAGCTAGCGGTCCATGGTTATGGTTGGGAGGTGCTGCGCCGCTACCGGGAAATCGTCGGCATTCGCAACCAGTTGCAGGCGCGTTTGACGGAGCATCGGCCCGATGTGTTCATCGGTGTCGACGCGCCAGACTTCAACTTGGAGTTGGAGCGCAATTTGCGAACGCAAGGCACCAAGACAGTCCACTTTGTCTGCCCTTCGATATGGGCCTGGCGCGCCGAGCGGGTTGAAAAAATCCGCGCCAGCGTGGACCACGTGCTGTGCATTTTTCCCTTTGAGCCCGAGTTGCTGGCAGGCCACGGTATCAGTGCTACCTATGTCGGTCATCCGCTGGCCAATGTGATTCCTTTGGAGCCGGACCGGATTGCAGCCCGCAATGCACTGGGCCTGCAGCCCGATGACCGTGTATTGGCCCTGCTACCCGGCAGTCGGGAATCCGAGATCAGGCACCTTGCGCAGTGCTTCTTTAAGGCTGCAGCCCTCGTCAAACAAGCGCAACCAGCTATTAAATTGATAGTGCCTGCCGTACCGACCCTTCGCCTTGCGATCCAATCGGCCGCGGCCAGCGCAGGCATGCTTGATCACGTGCAAATTGTCAACGGGCAGTCGCACGCCGTGCTGGCGGCCTGTGATGTCACGCTGATTGCCAGCGGCACGGCCACGCTGGAAGCGGCGCTCTACAAGCGTCCAATGGTCATTGCGTATCGCATGGGCTGGTTGTCCTGGCAAATCATGCGGCGCAAGCAGTTGCAGCCCTGGGTGGGGCTGCCCAACATATTGAGTCGCGACTTCATCGTGCCGGAACTGCTGCAGGACCGGGCAACTCCGCACGCGCTTGCGAGCGGTGTGCTGCAATGGTTTGATGATCTGGAGCAGCGGTCTGCGAAAATCGCCGCATTGCAAAATCAATTTCTGACACTGCACCACAGTTTGCGGCGCGACACTTCCACTTTGGCAACCGATGCGATCGAAAAAATTCTTGCGCGCTGAACAGGTAGCGCTTTTATGGGACACACCGGGCCTGGTGGCTGGTGTGGACGAGGCTGGACGAGGCCCCCTGGCGGGACCCGTGGTGGCTGCGGCAGTGATACTCGATGAGCGCAAGCCGATTCTGGGACTGGCGGATTCGAAAGTCCTGACCGCACGCCGGCGTGAACAGCTGTTTGATGAAATCCGTGCCAAGGCCCTGTGCTGTTCGGTTGCCGAGGCCAGCGTCGAAGAGATCGATTCGATCAACATCCTGCTGGCCACCTTGCTGGCCATGCGCCGCGCGGTCGAAGGTCTGCGCCTCAAACCCACTCTGGTGCTGGTGGATGGCAACCGTTTGCCAACGCTCGGTATGCGCGCCGAGGCCATCGTGAAGGGCGACAGCAAAGTGGCAGCGATTTCGGCGGCCTCGATTCTGGCCAAGGTTACCCGCGACCGTTGGTGTGTGGAAATGGACGTGCAATATCCGCAGTACGGCTTTGCCCGGCATAAAGGTTACGGCACTGCGGAACACCTGCTGGCGCTTCAAACCCATGGTGCATGCCCGCAGCACCGCAAAACTTTCAGCCCGGTGGCCAAGGTACTGGCGTGAGCGAGCCTGTTTTTATTGCATCGCGCGACAACCCGCTGCTCAAGGAGTTGCGCAAGATCAGCCGCGACAACACCGCCTATCGCAAGGCAGGGCGTTTTTGGGTCGAGGGTGACCACCTGTGCAGCGCGGCGCTACACCGCGGCCACAAGCCCGTCGTGGCAGTCTTTTCTGAGCGATATTGGCCTCTAGCCCCCGTGCAATATGCGCAGACCGCTATTAAAAGCATAGTGATTTCGGAAAAGCTGTTTGCCGAGTTGAGTGCATTGGAGTCGCCCGCAGGTGTCGGCTTTGTGCTCGATCTGCCCGGGGACACCGCTCTGCAGACGCATGCGGCAACCGTGATTTTGGATCGTGTGCAAGACGCCGGCAACGTGGGCTCCATTCTGCGCAGCGCCGGAGCCTTCGGTTTTAGGCAGGTCGTCGCACTCAATGGCACGGCTGCGCTGTGGTCACCTAAAGTGCTGCGTGCCGGGATGGGCGCTCATTTCGGTCTGCACCTGCTGGAGGGTGTGGATCTGGGCGATTTGCAGGCCCTACAGGTGCCGCTGGTAGTGACCAGTTCCCACCACGGCGAACTGCTCCAGAACCTGCGCCTGCCACAGCCCTGTGCCTGGGCATTTGGTCACGAGGGGCAGGGTGTATGTCCCGAACTGATGGCGCGCGCGGTTGTGCAGGTTCGCATTGGTCAGCCTGGCGGTGAAGAGTCGCTCAACGTGGCCGCCGCCGCCGCCATTTGCCTCCATGCCAGCAGCTTGGCTCCCCATTAGGGGAATGCGCCCAACGGGGGGTGAGGGCATTGCCTGCCGCTATAATGGGAGGCTTTCCAGAAAACAGCCGTCCCAAGCGCATTTCAAGCATCTTTCCCAACCAACAATAGCTGCCAAGAAGCGTTCTTGAGCACGCTTGGGCGTACCCGTAACACAGTCGGAGAACCCAGTGCTTTTGTCTCTTAAGGGAACCACCCCCCCCGCCATATTGGCGCTCGCAGACGGCACGGTCTATATTGGCAATTCCATCGGAGCGCCAGGCTCCACAGTCGGCGAGGTCGTGTTCAACACGTCCATGACCGGCTATCAGGAGATCCTGACCGATCCCAGCTATTGCCAGCAGATCGTGACCCTCACCTATCCCCACATTGGTAGCTACGGTACCAACCCCGAAGACGTCGAGTCTGACAGGGTGCATGCCGCCGGGTTGATCATTCGTGATTTGCCAATGGTGGCCTCCAACTTTCGAAGCACCGCTACGCTGAGCGAATATCTGGTGCGTGCTGGTACTGTGGCTATTGCCAACGTAGATACCCGGCAGTTGACCCGCCAGTTGCGTACCCTGGGTGCGCAAAATGGTTGTATTCTGGCGCTGGCCGCGGGTGAGTCCGTCACGCCGGCTGTGGTGGAGAAGGCCATTTTGGCCGCCAAGGCCGCACGCTCCATGTCAGGGATGGACCTGGCTAAGGTCGTTTCAGCCAAGGAAACGACACAGTGGACCGAGTCCGAATGGGTGCTGGGTGCGGGCTACGGACAGCAGACGGCACCGCGCTTTCACGTGGTTGCTTATGACTTTGGTGTCAAGAAAAATATCTTGCGCATGTTGGCCCAGCGTGGCTGCAAGGTAACCGTGGTGCCGGCGCAAACGCCTGCCGCTGACGTGCTCAGGTACCAGCCAGATGGCATCTTCCTGAGCAACGGCCCCGGTGACCCGGAGCCATGCGACTATGCGATCAAGGCCGTAGCTGAGTTGATCGAAACCGGCACCCCCACTTTTGGCATTTGCCTGGGTCACCAGATCATGGCACTGGCCTCGGGCGCCAAGACCTTCAAGATGAAGTTCGGCCACCACGGGGCCAACCATCCGGTGAAAGACGTGGACAGCGGGCGCGTGTCCATCACCAGCCAGAATCATGGCTTTGCGGTGGATGAACGCAGCTTGCCACCCAATCTGCGAGCCACCCACATCAGCCTGTTTGACCACACGCTGCAGGGTTTGGAGCGTACCGACCAGCCTGCCTTCTGCTTCCAGGGTCACCCGGAGGCATCGCCTGGCCCACACGACATTGGTTACCTGTTTGACCGGTTCATTCGGTCCATGGAAGTCGCGAAAGGCGCGCACGCATGAGTTTTTACGGTGTCACCGACCTGTGGACCTATGTGATTGGGGCGTTTGGCATTATTTTGCTGCCCGGTCCAAACTCACTTTTCGTTCTGTCGGTGGCCACGGCACGCGGCGTGAAGTCGGGTATGCAAGGTGCGTTGGGGGTGTTTGTGGGGGATGCCATTCTGTTGACCTTCACCGCTCTCGGGGCTGCAAGCCTTCTGCGCACGCATCCCGCGCTGTTCATGGTGGTGAAATACGCGGGCGCGGCCTACCTGGCCTGGTTGGGATTAAACCTGCTGTGGGGCGCAATCCAGAAGTGGAGCCATCCTGACGTTGCACAAGCTGCGGCCGCTGCGGAGACCCCGGCCCATCTGGCTCACCCGTTCAAGCGGGCGCTGGTCATCAGCCTGCTTAATCCCAAGGCGATCCTGTTCCTGCTGTCATTTTTTGTGCAGTTTATCGACCCGGGCTACGACATGCCTGCCATTCCATTCCTCATCTTGAGCACCATTCTGATGGCGTTCAGTGCGCTGTACCTGTTCGGCCTGATTTTCGCCGGGGCCCGACTGGCCAGGGGCTTTAGCCGCCGTAAACGCTTGGCCAGCAGCCTGTCTGGCGCAGTGGGCGCAATGTTTGTGTGGTTTGGTTCCAAACTGGCCACCGCGAGCCTGAATTAAGCAAGTCCGAATTAATTGAAGAAAAAGTAAAGAGCCCCAAAAGCTACGAGTTCCAACATGCCAAAACGTACCGACATTCAAAGCATTCTTATCATCGGCGCCGGCCCCATCATCATTGGCCAGGCCTGCGAGTTCGATTATTCCGGTGTGCAAGCCTGCAAGGCGCTGCGCGAAGAGGGTTACAAGGTCATTTTGATCAACAGCAACCCCGCGACCATCATGACCGATCCGGCCACGGCCGATGTGACCTACATCGAGCCCATCACCTGGCAGACGGTCGAGAAGATTATTGCCAAGGAGCGTCCCGATGCAATTTTGCCAACCATGGGTGGGCAAACGGCATTGAACTGTGCGCTGGACCTGTGGCACAACGGCGTACTGGCCAAGTACACCGGTGCAGCAACCGGCAAACCGGTGGAGTTGATCGGTGCCACGCCCGAGGCCATCGACAAGGCCGAAGATCGGTTGAAGTTCAAGGATGCCATGACCAAGATCGGCTTGGGCTCCGCCCGCTCCGGCATTGCGCACAGCATGGCGGAGGCGTGGGAGGTGCAAAAGACACTCGGTTTTCCGACCGTTATTCGTCCCAGCTTCACGTTGGGCGGCACTGGTGGCGGCATTGCCTACAACCCCGAAGAGTTTGAAGTGATTTGCAAGCGCGGTCTGGAAGCATCGCCAACCAACGAGTTGCTGATTGAGGAGTCGCTCCTGGGTTGGAAAGAATACGAGATGGAAGTGGTGCGCGACAAGGCCGACAACTGCATCATCGTTTGCTCGATTGAAAACCTGGATCCCATGGGGGTTCACACAGGTGATTCGATTACCGTGGCACCGGCACAGACGCTGACCGATAAGGAATACCAGATCCTGCGCAATGCGTCGCTGGCCGTGTTGCGCGAAATCGGCGTCGACACCGGCGGCTCCAACGTGCAGTTCTCGATCAATCCGGTGGATGGCCGCATGATTGTCATCGAGATGAATCCGCGCGTGTCGCGCTCCTCCGCATTGGCCTCCAAGGCAACCGGTTTCCCCATCGCAAAGATTGCCGCCAAACTGGCAGTGGGTTTCACCCTGGATGAGTTGCGCAACGACATCACCGGCGGCGCCACCCCTGCATCGTTCGAGCCCAGCATTGATTACGTGGTGACCAAGATCCCCCGTTTTGCTTTCGAGAAATTCCCCGCCGCCGACAGCCGCCTGACCACCCAGATGAAGTCGGTGGGCGAGGTCATGGCCATGGGCCGTACCTTCCAGGAGTCGTTCCAGAAAGCCCTGCGCGGTCTGGAAGTCGGTGTCGACGGTTTGAACGAAAAGACCCAGGACCGCGAAGTACTGGAAAAAGAGC
>JAIPDC010000257.1 GCA_021737865.1 Rhodoferax sp. | reverse complement strand
CCGCCTTGCACATGGAGTTTGGCATGCCGGTGGAAGTGCTGGCGGCACACCAGCTTTGCGATGTAAAGACGGTGCTGCAGGCGGTGGAGCAGCGATCCTTGAACGGCCAGTGGTGTGTGGGCTATGTGCGATTTGAGGCAGCGCCCGCTTTTGACAGCGCGCTGGAGGTGCATGCGCCGGCGGGTCCGCTGGTGTGGTTTGGGGTGCACGATGCACCATTGGCTGCACATGCCGACCCGGTGCCTGCACAACCGATGCAGTCCGCTGACTCCAACACTCTGAGGGCCACATGGCAGCAAGGCATCAGGCGCGAGGCCTTTGATGCCGCTCTGACGCGCCTGCACCGGGCCATTGGCGATGGTGAGATCTACCAGGCCAATTTCACCGCCCCCACGTCGGGACAGCTGCACGTACCGCCTGTGGACCTGTTTACGGCCATGCGCCAGGCGCAGCCCGGTGGCTTTGCCGCCTACATCGACACCGGTGAAGAGCAGGTGCTCTCGGTTTCACCGGAACTGTTCTTTGACTGGCAACAGGGTCATCTGATCACGCGCCCCATGAAGGGCACCGCGCCGCGCGGCCACAACCCGCGGGATGATGCCGCGATGGCAGCAGGTCTGCAGGCCTCGCCCAAGGAGAGGGCTGAGAACGTGATGATCGTCGACCTGATCCGCAACGATCTGTCACGGATTGCGCAACCGTTTTCCGTCAAGGTGGATGGGCTGTGCCGGGTGCAGGCACTGTCAACCGTATGGCAAATGGTGAGTGACGTGCATGCGGATACACGCGTCGGCACCTCCCTCGTCGATGTGTTTGCGGCGCTGTTCCCCTGCGGCTCGGTCACGGGCGCGCCCAAGGTGCAGGCCATGCGGCTGATTCGCGAACTGGAAACGGTCGGCCGGGGCGTCTACTGTGGCGCCGTCGGGGTGGTGCGACCCGGTGGCAGTGCCACGTTTAACGTACCCATCCGAACGGCGGTCGTACAGGGATCGTCCATTCGCATTGACACCGGCAGCGGCATCACCGCAGGCTCACAGGCCGACGCCGAATGGCTGGAATGGCAGCACAAACAGGCGTACCTGCACCGCGCAAGCCAGGCGTTTGAAATTCTGGAAACCCTGGCGCTTCGGGATGGCAAGCTGCAGCATGCGGCGGCCCATTTATCCCGCATGCAGGCGTCGGCGGCCCATTTCGGCTTTGTCTGGCATCCCGACACAGTACAGGAATCGCTCGCCGGTTTATGCCAGCAATACAGTCAGGGGGAGTGGCGCGTGCGACTGCTGCTCGATACCGCAGGCCGCTTGCGGACCCATGCCTTTGCACTTGCCAGCACACCCTCGCCGGTTCGCCTGGAACTGGCCGCGAGTCCCTTGCGCGAGGCGGACAGCGAATTCGTGCGCCACAAGACGACGCGTCGAGCCCACTACGATGCACTCGCTCCCACGGACCCGTCCGTGTTTGACGCCGTGCTGTGGAACGCGCGAGGCGAAATCACCGAATGCACCCGTGGCAATCTGGCTTTGCGGGTCGATGGTCGCTGGGTCACACCTGCGCTGGGGTGCGGTCTGCTGCCGGGCGTGGGCCGTGCCCACTGGTTGGCCCAAGGGCGCCTGGAAGAATCCGTGGTGCGTGTGAGCGATCTGCCCAAGATCGAAGCGATGGCGTTCGTCAACAGCCTGCGCGGCTGGGTGGATGCAATCTGGCACCAGCCCCCGTAAACACTGCGTGAGTAGCTACATAAACAATAGCAATATCAGGCAGCAGGAGGTATGCGCAGCGGAATCGTCACCGGCCCGTCGTTCACCAGTTCCACCGCCATATCGGCGGCAAAGCGACCGGTCTGCACGATCGGGTGCGCGGTGCGCGCCCGGGCCACAAAGTAGTCAAACAACTCACGTCCCAGCGCGGGCGCCGCAGCATTGGTAAAACTGGGACGATTACCCCCCGTGGTCTCTGCGGCCAGGGTGAACTGGCTCACCAGCAGCAGGCCGCCGAGGGTACCCGCACCGTCCAGGTTCTGGATGCTCAGGTTCATCTTGCCATGGGCGTCATTGAACACGCGCAGTTTCAAAAGCTTGGCTAACAGCTTGTCGGCCTCGGCTTTGCTGTCGCCCTGCTCGGCGCAGACCAGTACCAGGAAACCGCGGCCAATTTCACCGATGAGCTCGTTATCGACCGTGACCTTGGCCCGGCTGACGCGTTGCACCAGTGCCAGCATGGGCTGCGGTCAGGCCAGGGTGACGCGGGCGAACTTGCGCTTGCCGACCTGCAGCACGTAGATGCCAGCGCCCAGCTTCAAGCCCTTGTCGCTGACAACATTGCCGTCTATGCGCACGCCACCGCCATCAATCAGGCGATTGCCTTCGCCGGAGGACGCGGCCAGTCCGGCGGACTTCAGCAAGGCACCAATGCCCACGGCGGCGCCACCCTCGCCCAGCGGCAGGCAAATTTCGGCGATTTCGTCGGGCACGCCCCCCTTGCTGCGGTTGATGAAGTCCTGCTCGGCCGCATCGGCCCCCGCCGCACTGTGAAACCGAGCCGTGATTTCCTTTGCCAACGCTACTTTTGCATCCTTCGGATTACATCCGGAGTCGACTTCGGCCTTGAGCGTGGCAATTTCCGCCTCGCTCTTGAAGCTCAGCAACGTGTACCAGCGCCACATCAGCACGTCTGAAATACTCAACACCTTGGCAAACATGGTGTTGGGTTCTTCGCTGATGCCGATGTAGTTGTTCTTGCTCTTGGACATTTTCTCGACACCGTCCAGCCCTTCAAGCAGCGGCATGGTCAGGATGCACTGCGGCTCCTGGCCGTATTCGGTCTGCAATTGGCGCCCCACCAGCAGGTTGAACTTCTGGTCGGTGCCACCCAGTTCGAGGTCGCTGTGCAGCGCCACGCTGTCGTAACCCTGCATCAAGGGGTACAGGAATTCATGCACGCTGATGCTTTGGCCCGCCTTGAAACGGTCGTGAAAATCATTACGCTCCATCATGCGCGCCACCGTGTAGCGGCTGGCCAGCTGGATCATGCCGCGTGCGCCCAGCGGGTCGCTCCACTCGCTGTTGTAGCGGATCTCGGTCTTGGCCGGGTCCAGCACCAGGGATGCCTGCTTGTAGTAGGTCTCGGCATTGACCTTGATCTGCTCGGCGGTGAGGGGCGGACGGGTGCTGTTGCGTCCCGACGGGTCGCCGATCATGCTGGTGAAGTCGCCAATCAAAAAGATGACGGTGTGGCCCAGATCCTGCAACTGGCGCATCTTGTTGAGCACCACGGTGTGGCCGATGTGGATGTCCGGTGCGGTCGGGTCCAACCCCAGCTTGATGCGCAACGGCTTGCCGGTGGCCTCGGATTTGACCAGTTTCTTGACCCATTCGTCCTTCGGAATGAGTTCATCGCACCCGCGCAGGGATACGGCCAGCGCCTCGCGGACACGATCACTTACAACTGGCGGGTGGCTTGGTGCTTGATTCATAAGGGTATTTCTCGATGCCGGGGTGCAGGGGGCAGTTATACTGCCAGACCTCTCCTGCGACCTTTGGGAGCCAGCGACTTGATTTTAGTCGTGCCCACGTCGCAGTCCGGGGCGTAGCGCCGCAAGACGCCGCCCCCACTCAATGGAGCCAGAATTTTGAAATACCGACTGATCCAGGCCGCACAGGACGCCTTTGCCTCTGCCGCCGGTCTCTTGAAACGACACCCCAAACAACTGACCACCGCGTTGACCGCTCTTTTGCTCGGCGGCGCGGGTGCCACTTTCGCCGTGGCTTCACTGGCACCGGATGCGTCCGATTTGCCAATGCGAACCATCGTTGAAAACGTCACGCCCCTGCCCTTTGTGAACCAAGACGATGGCCGCCAAGTCCAGACCATGCGCCTGTACCGCTCGGATATCACCCGCACATCGGATACGGCAGAGTCGCTACTCAAGCGCCTTGGCTTGTATGACCCCCAGGCAGCCGCGTTTTTCCGCGCCGACAGCGTCGTACAGCAAACGCTCATGGGCCGTGCGGGGCGCAATGTAACCGTGGAAGCCAGCGAAAGCAACACACTGCTCAAGCTCAGCGCACGCTGGAGTCCTGAAGACGATGGCATGTTCAAGCGCCTGACGGTCGAAAAATCTGCGGACGGCTTCCTGTCACGGGTTGAGACTCTGCCAATGACGGCATCATCCCGCCTGGCCAGCGGCACGATTCAATCGTCCCTGTTTGCAGCCACCGATGACGCCCGCATCCCTGATGCCATCGCCATACAACTGGCAGAAATCTTTGCAGGTGATATCGATTTCCACCGCGCTTTGCGCAAAGGCGATCAATTCTCGGTGACCTATGAAACGCTGGAAGGCGATGGCGAGCCCATGCGCGCGGGCCGGGTGTTGAACGCAGAGTTCGTCAATGCCGGCAAGAGGTACCAGGCCATGTGGTTTCAGGAACCTGTTGGAGGGGCGGGCTCCTCGGCCTCCACTGCCAGCCATACCCTAAGCAAGGGTGGCTACTACACGCTTGCCGGGGAAAGTCTGCGCCGTGCCTTTTTGGCATCGCCCATGGAATTTTCGCGTGTGACCAGCGGCTTCAAAATGCGTTTTCACCCGATTTTGCAAACCTGGCGCGCCCACCTTGGAGTTGACTATGCAGCACCCATCGGTACCCCGGTGCGCAGCGTAGGAGATGGTGTGGTTGAGTTTGCCGGTGTGCAAAACGGCTTTGGCAACATGGTCATGGTCAAACACCGTAATAACAGTGCCACGGTCTATGCCCACCTGAGTCGCATCAATGTGCGTGGCGGACAAAGCATCAGCCAAGGGCAAAATGTTGGCGCGGTCGGGCAAACCGGCTGGGCGACCGGGCCGCACCTGCATTTCGAATTCCGGGTCAACGGCGCCCACAAAGATCCACAGATGGTAGCCAAGCAGAGCGAGTCGGTGCCGGTTGCCGCGACTGCAAGGTCCGCCTTCAACCAGGCGGCCGAGCAGGTGCGTGCGCAATTTGCTGCTGCCGCGCAGATGTTGCCGGGCAGCGCTCAGTAGCGCTGGCTCCACCCTCCACGGGGCATTGCGTTTGTCAGGCTTGTATATCGGCCTCATGTCGGGCACATCACTCGATGGAGTTGACGCCGTACTGGT
>JAIPDC010000256.1 GCA_021737865.1 Rhodoferax sp. | reverse complement strand
GTGCTGTGGAAAGACTGCACCACCAAGGGCGCTGTCATTGGCGGCTTCCTGGGGTTGATCTCCTCCGTCGTGCTGGCGGTGGTGTCGCCATCGGTGTGGGAAGCGACATTGGGCAACCCCAAGGGCTCGGCCTGGTTCCCCTACTCGTCACCCGCTCTGTTCTCGATGACCATTGGTTTCGTGGGCGTGTGGCTGTTCTCCATTCTGGACCGCAGCCCACAGGCCGCCAAGGAACGCGCTGCGTACAAGGCACAGCAAGTGCGCTCGGAAACCGGTCTGGGCGCATCGGGAGCATCCGGCCACTGAGCATTGCCAGTGGGTTCAACAAAAAGCCGGGGCAACCCGGCTTTTTTTATGTGCTCGCAGCTTTGCCACGCTGTTGACCAGCAAAATGGTGGGGCCGTAATACTGGCTCGGATTCTGGAAGTCCGAGTGGCGGGTGGGCGTTGTGCTTTGCGGCGGGCGGGCGGGCCTGAGCAATTAATGGGGTATAAATCCTGCGTGCCATTTCCCAATTAACTTAAACGGAGCTTTTCCATGAATAAACGTGAATGTCTGAAGTGGGTGTCTGCCTTTGCCTTGGCGATGGGACTTTCCTCCGCTGTGTTGGCAGCAGAAACGCCGGCAACGCTGGCAGGTACCAAGGTGGTTGGTGCAGCCGAGGCCAAAAAACTATTGGACAGCGGTGCAACCGCGATCGACACCCGTGTTGCTGCAGAGTACGCCGAAAAAACGATCAAGGGCGCCAAGAGCGTGCCGTACAAGGAAAAAAGCGCCAAGGAGGTCGGCTTTGATGCCAGTCAGGACCAGTTTGACCTCTCCAAGCTGCCAGCAGACAAAGCCGCACCCATGGTGCTATTCTGTAACGCCGGTGAATGCTGGAAGAGTTACAAGGGATCAACTGTCGCAGTGAAAGCGGGTTACACCAAGGTGTACTGGTTCCGTGGCGGCTTGCCAGAGTGGGTCGCTGCCGGCTTGCCAACACAGTAAATAACGCTAAAAAAGGCCAGGCGAACAATTAACGGGAGCGCAAACGCGATGAAAAACTTATCGATCAAAGGCCGCCTGATCATTCTGGCCGCGTTTGCCCTCATTGGCATTGCAGTGGTCTCCGCCGTGGGCATTGGATCAAACCGCATCAGCAAAGCGGCACTGACCAATTTGTACGAACAAGACACCGCCGCGCTGGTGCGCATACAGCGCATGGAAAACCTGCTGCTCGAAATACGGTTTCGCGCAGCGGGCGTGTTGCTCGAACAGCTTCCCATTCCCGGTTCTCTCAACCACCTGAAAGAATCCCGCGCAACACTGGCAGAGCAATGGGCCCATCTCGGATCGCAAAAAGCGATGTTTGAAGAGTCCGAGAAAACCTCAACAGCGTTCAAACAACTCAGCGACAACTGGGGCCTGCTCAATAGCACGCTAACCAAGCTGGAGCAGGCCTACACGACCAAGGACAAAAGCGTTATTACCACCGTGCTGGAAGATGACTGGGCCGTGCTGCACAAGGCCGCCATCAAACCATTGCAGGCACTGATCCCCCTCACCCAAAAGCTGGCCGGCGCATCCTTTGAGGCGGCCCAGGCAAAAGGTGGAAAATGGCTCACGATCGGCATTGCACTCGGTGGCATCAGCCTGCTGGGCCTGCTGGCCGTCGCGTTCATGACACTGGGCGCCATCATGCGCCCGCTACAGCGGGTGGAACTTGCCATTCGCCATATTTCTGAAGGTGACTTGTCTACCCCGATTCACTCGACACAAAGTGATGAGCTCGGGCGCATGATGACGGAACTCGAAGGCATGCGCACCAGCCTATCCAAGGTGGTGTCCAACGTGCGGCAGGGCTCTGAAAGCGTAGCAACCGCTTCCTCCGAAATTGCCCAGGGTAACAACGACCTGTCCGTGCGCACCGAGCAGCAGGCCAGCGCTCTCGAAAAAACTGCATCGTCCATGGGTGCGCTGGGCACCACAGTGAAACAGAATGCCGACTCCGCGCGCCAGGCTAACCAATTGGCAATGACAGCTTCCAACGTGGCTGTTGAGGGTGGCGAAGTGGTTGGCCAGGTGGTCGAAACCATGAAAGGCATCGTGGATTCCAGCCGCAAGATTGCCGACATCATTGGCGTCATTGACGGCATCGCTTTTCAAACCAATATTCTGGCGCTCAATGCGGCAGTGGAAGCTGCCCGTGCGGGCGAACAGGGTCGCGGCTTTGCCGTGGTGGCCTCCGAAGTGCGCTCGCTTGCAGGGCGCAGCGCCGAGGCGGCCAAGGAAATCAAGAGCCTCATTGGCGCCAGCGTAGAACGAGTGGAACACGGCACCGCCCTGGTCGATAAAGCGGGGGCCACAATGACGGAAGTGGTCAGTTCCATTCGACGCGTCACCGACATCATGGGTGAGATCAGTGCGGCCAGCAGCGAGCAGGCATCAGGCATTACCGAAGTGGTGGACGCGGTGTCGCAAATGGACCAGGCCACACAGCAAAACGCGGCCTTGGTGGAACAAATGGCCGCTGCAGCAACCGGACTCTCGGGGCAGGCCCATGACCTGGTGCAAGTGGTCGCTGCGTTCAAACTGAATGCAGGCGAGCAAAATCCGGTCCCCAGGACACCCGCGCGCACCCGCAGTCCCGGCCCGATACAGGCGCCACGCCCCGCGCTGCGTGTTGCCATGTCTGCCCCAGTCAAAGCAACACGACCCGCTCCACCCAGCGCCACGCCAAAGGCGCCAGTCTTGGCCAAACCCAAGGCTGCGCCGGCCGCCAGTGATGACGATTGGGAAACGTTTTAGCGACATCAGCGGCCCAGCGCAATCGGAATGCGCTTGCGGCCAAATCCACCGGCTTGTGCGGCAAAACGCCCGGCAAGGGCCGTGCCACAGTCTGGGCAATGACCTCCGGCGTCGAGCCGGTAATGCTTGATCTGGTACCAGTCGCGCACGATCAGGGGCGCGTGGCAACCGGGGCAGAAGGTGGTGTCGCCTTCCGTGTGGTGGACGTTACCGGTGTAGACAAAGTGCAAGCCTTCCCTGATCGCGATATTGCGGGCACGGACCAAAGTCGCCGGTGGCGTTGCCGGCACGTCCGGCATCTTGTGATCGGGGTGGAAGGCCGAGAAATGCAGCGGCACATCGGGGCCAAGCTCACGCAGCAACCAACGGCACATCGCCGTAATCTCATCATCCGAATCGTTATGCCCCGGAATCAGCAAGGTGGTGATTTCAAACCACACACTTGTCTCGTGCTTGAGGAACACCAGGGTTTCGAGCACCGGCTGCAAATGTGAACCAGTGAGCTTGAAATAAAAGTCGTCGCTGAAGGCCTTCAGGTCCACATTGGCGGCATCCATCTTGGCGTAAAAATCACGCCGCGCCGGCGCATGCATATAACCGGCCGTCACCGCCACGGTCTGCACCCCCAGCGCATGGCAGGCGTCGGCAACGTCCATTGCATACTCGGCAAAAATCACCGGGTCGTTATAGGTGAACGCGACGCTCTGGGAACCGTATTTCAACGCTTCGGCGGCAATGGTCTGCGGTGACGCCTGGTCCATCAGACGGTCCATGTCTTTCGATTTGCTGATGTCCCAGTTCTGACAAAACTTGCAGGCCAGATTGCAGCCAGCCGTGCCAAATGACAGAACACTGGAGCCCGGGTAAAAGTGATTGAGCGGTTTCTTTTCAATCGGGTCGATGCAAAAACCCGACGAGCGACCATAGGTGGTCAGAATCATCTTGTCACCCTGACGCGCCCGTACAAAACACGCGCCGCGCTGCCCCTCGTGCAGCTTGCAGTCGCGCGGGCACAAGTCACACTGCATGCGCCCGTCGTCAATCAGGTGCCAGTAGCGTGCCGGATAGCTCGATTCCTGCATCATGCGCCCCCGGTCTCGCGCCACTTGCGCACCGTGTAGCGCCGCAACTGGATACCCTCTGCCCAAAAATTCTCGGGCAGGCAGGCCTTGCGCTTGAGCTGCGCCATGAACTGCACGGGTGATAGCAATTGCTCCCACACCTGGGGTAAAAAAGTGCTGCGCCTTTGCTGGAACTCAAACACAAGGCCGTCGACCCCGGGCCGCAACTGCGACAGTGCGTGCGCCTCGCTCTCATGGTGCAGTACCTGCGATGGCGACAACACGGAGACCTCAATCCGCGTGTACGCCAACTCTGCCAGAGTCAAAGGCACAAACCGGGGGTCGTGCAGCGCCGCCGACACCGCATTCGCCCTGACATCCGGCAGCAGAGTGCGGTGCGCCTCCAATGTGCCGATGCAACCGCGCAACTCGCCTTCCTGAGTCAGGGTAACAAAACTGGCGCCCGGCTCTTTCAACCAGTGGGCGTCTTCAGCCGCCTCTTGCAGGCAGCCCAGTGCAGTCGAAATAGCCGCACGGGCAATCGGCAGCAGCGTGTCTCCGGCATTGCCGGGCGCAGTCGATTCAGTGACCATGGGCGATGTCCTCCATGAATGCCATTGCGGCGTAACCGACCACGCGAGCCCGGTCGCCCGCTGTGTCACCGGAATTGCACAGGCCAAGCAGTTGCGGCTGCAAATGGTGACGACGCGCCGCCACCAGCAGGCCATTGACCGGAGTTCCCCCGCACGCCTGTTCGTGCGAGATCCCGTCTTTCAGGTCCATGATGCTTTGCACCGTTGCGCGGTCTGCCGCCTGTGCTGCTCCGTACGGAAGGAAGTGCGACAGGTCGGAGCTGATGACGATCAAGGTTTCGGCACCTCCCCACAGCACCTCCAGCACTTGCGCCACTTCAAACGAAGTTGCATCGCCCACGGCCAGTGGCACCAGCTTGAAGTCGTCCAACACCGACTGCAGAAACGGCAACTGCACCTCCAGCGAATGTTCGTGTGCATGCGCGGCGGGGCTCACCACAACCTGAGACAAAGCGTCCAGGCTTGCCACTGCTTCGCGGTCAATCTCTATCTTGCCCAGCGGCGTGGCAAAAAAATCTGCGCCGGGTAGCGCCAGACCGCGCACTGGCACCCGGTGCACCGGGCCCAGCAAAACAACCCGCCGGATGGTATTTTTGCCTGCGGCCAAGCGGGCGTAAGCCCGTGCTGCCATTGCACCGGAGTAGATATACCCTGCATGCGGCACGACAAGGGCTTTGGGTG
>JAIPDC010000032.1 GCA_021737865.1 Rhodoferax sp. | reverse complement strand
CGAAGACCCGCTGGAGCCGCTGTTTGAGGCGCTGGAAAACGGCGACTCCATCATCCTGTTCCCGGAGGGCACGCGCGGCTTCACCGGCGAGCCGCAGCCGTTTAAGGCCGGGCTGTACAACCTGGCACTCAAATACCCCAACGTGGTGCTGGTGCCGGCCTGGATCAACAATGTGCAGCACGTGCTGCCCAAGGGCGAGGTGGTGCCGGTTCCGGTGCTGTGTTCAGTGACATTTGGCGCGCCCATACAGTTGCGCCCCGATGAGGATCGAAGGGTCTTTCTGGAGCGCGCCCGCGCCGCCGTAGTGGCGCTGCGCGACGTCTAGCAGCTGAGCGCAATATGTACTACTACCTCAAGAACATGACACCCACGCAGCAGGTTGGCGCGCTGTTTGTCATTGTGTTCGGGCTGCTGCTGCTGGCCAGCGTGGCGTCGTTCCTGTTCTCGGTGCGCGACCACGGTGATGACCCACTGGCAGAGCGCCGGCGTATCGAACTCAAGAGCGTGGACGCGATCATCCGCACCAGCTGGCTGATGGTGTTTGTGTTTTGGGTCGGCTGGGTCACCGGCGACTGGGTGGCGTTGACGCTGTTTGCCTTCGTTTCGTTTTTCGCGCTGCGTGAATTCCTAACCCTTTCGCCGACCCGCCTGGGCGACCACCGCAGCCTGGTGCTGGCGTTCTTTTTTGTTTTGCCGATGCAGTACTGGCTGGTGGGGTCGGGGCACTTCGACATGTTCGCGGTGTTTATCCCGGTCTATGTGTTTCTGGCCTTGCCACTGGCCAGTGCCCTGGCCAACGACCCGCTGCGGTTTCTGGAGCGCAATGCCAAGCTGCAGTGGGGCATCATGGTGTGCATCTACGGCATGAGCCATGTGCCGGCCCTGCTGTTGCTGAAGTTCCCCGATTACGACAACCGCAACGCATTCATGGTGTTCTTCCTGGTGATTGTGGTGCAGGTGTGCATGGTCACGCAGCACATTGCATCGCGCAAACTGCAGCGGCCACCCGTGGCCCCGGCAATCAGCCAGAGCTTCAACTGGCCCAGCTGGGGCATTGGTATTGCAGTGGGCAGCCTGCTGGGCGGGTTGTTGGCTGGCATCACACCGTGGGTGCCCGGCACCGCATTCGCCGCCGCCTTTATTGCCTGCGTGGCGGGGTCACTGGGACATTTCGTCATGAAAGCGCTCAAGCGGGACCGGGGCATTCCAAGCTGGGGCACGCAGGGGCAGTCCGTGACCGGTGCGGGCGGCCTGCTCGACCGGGTGGATGCATTGTGCTTTGCAGCACCGGTCTTCTTTCACTCTGCGCGTTGGTATTTTGAAATATAAGGCCCCTAGCCCCCGTCAAATATGCGTAGAGCGCTAGCAAATTTATAGCATGCGAATATTAGGTATTGATCCTGGACTGCGCACCACGGGCTTTGGCGTCATCGATGCCAACGGCTCCGAACTGCGCTACGTGGCCAGCGGCACCATCAGCACCCAGCATCTGGACGTGGGGGCCCTGCCGCAGCGGCTCAAGGTGCTGTTTGACGGCATTGGCGAAGTGGCTCAGCGCTACGCGCCAGACTGTGCCTGCGTCGAAATCGTGTTCGTCAACGTCAACCCGCAGTCCACGCTGCTGCTGGGGCAGGCACGCGGGGCTTGCATCACAGCCCTGGTTTCCAAGGACTTGGCCGTAGCCGAATACACCGCCCTGCAAATGAAGCAGGCCGTGGTGGGCTATGGACGGGCCGACAAGACCCAGGTGCAGTCCATGGTGCAGCGTTTGCTAAGTCTTCCTGGCTTGCCCGGGCCAGACGCGGCCGACGCGCTGGGCCTTGCCATTACCCATGCCCATGCCGGGGCGGCCATGGCCCGATTGGCACAGGCCAGCGGCCTGGGCGGAAAGATCGGCGGTAACTACAAAGCAGGGCGCAGCCGGTAGGCTGCCACCACACTACCCGATCCGATCCAGAATCAGCACACCGAAAAAGCCAAAGGCGGCAACCAGCGTCCACTTCAGGACGACCAGACCGAAGTGCTTGAAGCGCTCCTGTCCCGTAACCGCATAGCAAACGAACGAACCCGCGGACACGACCAGCAACACCAGGAAAAAAGCCCGAAGAAAGAGCATGCCAGTAGTGCGCTTGCTTGCCTACCAGGATCGCGCCAACTGCGTAAAGCCCGCTGGCGCCCGGCTCTCATCTTCAAACGTAACCATTTCCCAGGCTTCCGCATGCGCCAGCAGCTCGCGCAGCAGTTTGTTGTTCAGCGCGTGTCCGGAGCGAAAGGCGCTGTAGCTGGCCAGCAAGGGTTTGCCGACACAGTACAGATCCCCAATGGCGTCGAGCAGTTTGTGCTTGACGAACTCGTCGTCGTAACGCAAACCCTCGGCGTTCAGCACCTTGTAGTCGTCCATGACGATGGCGTTGTCCAATCCGCCCCCGAGAGCCAAGCCGTTGGTGCGCATCATCTCCACGTCCTTGGTAAAACCAAAGGTACGGGCGCGTGCGATGTCGCGTGAATAGGAGTCAGTGCCCATGTCGAACTCCACCCGCTGCCCGGTGGAGTCCACGGCCGGATGGTCGAACACGATCTCGAAACTGAGTTTGTAGCCGTTGTATGGCTCCAGCCGGGCCCACTTCAGGTTGGGGCCCTCGCCTTCACGTACCTCGACCGCTCGGGTCACCCGCATAAAGCGCTTGGGCGCATCCTGCAACTCGACTCCGGCACTTTGCAAAAGAAAAACAAAGGACGCCGCCGAGCCGTCGAGTATCGGAATTTCTTCTGCTGTGAGATCGACGTAGAGGTTGTCTATTCCCAGGCCGGCACACGCCGACATCAGATGCTCAACGGTCTGAACCTTGGCCCCGCCACTGGAAATAGTGGATGCCATGCGGGTGTCCGTCACCGACGGTGCCGACACCGCAATATCCACCGGCACCGGCAGATCGACACGGCGAAACACGATGCCGGTATCCGGCTGCGCAGGCCGCAAGGTGATTTCCACCCGCTGCCCGCTGTGCAGCCCGACGCCGACTGCGCGCGTCAGGGATTTAAGCGTTCGTTGTTTGAGCACAGTACAGATTTTACTAATCCGCTTGTTTCCTGAGGAACGCAGGGATTTCGTAGTCGTCCATGCCGCCGCTCGACAACGCGTCGACTTTGGCTGCGGCAGACGTACGGTCACCCGGACGGCGCCAGACGCTGGGCGTAGACATACCAGCGTAGTCGGGCTGCGCCAAACCGATGCTGGCCCCACCACCGCTGGCTGGTCCGCTCACAGGGTTGTTGAGCGTGGGCACGTGGAAGGGAACGTTGTCGGTGCCGGTGCGCAACACCTGCAAGGGCGGCGCAGTGCGGCGCATTCCCTGGCGGCTCAATCCGGTTGCGACAACCGTGACCCGGATGTTCTCGCCCAACTCGTCGTCATAGGCGGTGCCGTAGATCACATGGGCGTCTGGCGACGCGTAAGCGCGGATGGTGTTCATGGCCAGTTTGGACTCACTCAATTTGAGCGAGCCCTTGGCGGCCGTAATGAGCACCAAAACACCCTTGGCACCTGACAGATCAATGCCTTCGAGCAGCGGACAAGCCACCGCCTGCTCGGCGGCAATGCGCGCGCGGTCCGGGCCACTGGCCAGGGCCGTGCCCATCATGGCCTTGCCGGGTTCGCCCATCACCGTGCGTACGTCTTCAAAGTCGACGTTCACATGGCCGGGCACATTGATGATCTCGGCAATACCGCCGACCGCATTCTTCAGCACGTCATTGGCATGTGCGAAGGCTTCGTCCTGAGAGACGTCGTCGCCCAGCACATCCAGCAACTTCTCGTTGAGCACCACGATCAACGAGTCCACATTGGCCTCGAGTTCTGCCAGGCCGGCATCGGCATTGCTCATGCGGCGACCGCCCTCAAAGTCGAACGGCTTGGTGACCACGCCCACGGTCAAAATTCCCATTTCCTTGGCCACGCGTGCGATCACGGGCGCGGCGCCAGTGCCCGTGCCACCGCCCATACCGGCCGTGATGAACAGCATGTGCGCGCCCTCGATGGCGGCGCGGATATCGGCCTCGGCCAGCACCGCTGCTTCACGGCCCTTGTCGGGCTTGCTTCCGGCACCCAGGCCACCCGCGCCAAGCTGAATGGTCTTGTGTGCGGTACTGCGGCTCAAAGCCTGCGAGTCGGTGTTGGCGCAAATGAATTCCACACCCCCTACGGCCGAGCAGATCATGTGCTCAACAGCGTTGCCGCCGCCGCCACCAACGCCGATCACCTTGATCTGCGTGCCCTGGTTAAACGTTTCTTCTTCAATCATTTCAATGGCCATGCTGTGCTCCTTGAGTTTCAATACGATTATTCAATGCTTTTGCGGTAATTTTTGCGGGTCCGGCTCGAGAGGGCGGGTCTATGCATCGCCATCGCCAATGGGGACTGGTGGGGGCTAGCCATAGGCATTGTTCGTGCGCACCCGAGCGCCGCCGGGACGCCCCAAGGCGCGAGCGACCCCGCGGGGGGCAGCGTAGTACACAAAGTGACAAGCGTGGGGGCCACATATTTCAGAAGTTCCCTATGAACCAGTCTTTGACTGAGCCAAATGCGGTTTTCATGGAGCCGTTTTTCTGCGAAACCTTGTAGCCGCGCAAGCGTGCCATGCGAGCCTCTTCCAGCAGCCCCATCACCGTGGCCGCGCGCGGTTGCGCAACCATATCGGCCAGGGCGCTGGAATACTTGGGAATGCCGCGGCGCACCGGTTTGAGGAATATGTCCTCGCCCAGCTCGACCATGCCGGGCATGATGCAACTGCCACCGGTGAGCACGATGCCTGAGGACAAAACCTCCTCAAAGCCGGACTCGCGCATCACCTGGTTCACCAGAGAGAAGATTTCTTCAATACGCGGCTCGATCACGCCGGCCAGCGCCTGGCGGCTCAGCATGCGCGGGCCCCGGTCACCCAGACCCGGCACTTCGACCTGTGTTTCCGGGTCTACCAGCAATTGCTTGGCGTGACCGCTCTCGACCTTGATGTCTTCTGCGTCCTTGGTGGGCGTGCGCAGGGCCATGGCGATGTCGCTGGTGATGAGGTCACCGGCTATCGGGATCACCGCCGTGTGGCGAATCGCGCCATTGGTGAAGATGGCGATGTCGGTCGTTCCCGCACCAATATCCACCAGTGCCACGCCAAGCTCACGCTCGTCTTCCGTCAGCACCGACAGACTCGAAGCCAGCGGATTGAGCATGAGCTGCTCGACTTCCAGGCCGCAGCGGCGCACGCACTTGATGATGTTCTCGGCCGCGCTCTGCGCACCGGTGACGATGTGCACCTTGGCCTCCAAACGGATGCCGCTCATGCCGATGGGCTCCTTCACATCCTGGCTGTCAATGATGAACTCTTGCGGCTCCACCAGCAGCAGGCGCTGGTCGGTGGAGATGTTGATGGCCTTGGCGGTTTCGACCACACGGGCCACATCGGCAGCGGTGACCTCGCGGTCTTTCACCGCCACCATGCCGCTGGAATTGATACCGCGTATATGGCTGCCCGTGATGCCGGTGTAGACCCGCGTGATCTTGCAATCAGCCATCAGCTCCGCTTCCCGCAGGGCCTGCTGGATGCTTTGCACAGTCGCGTCGATATTGACCACCACGCCGCGCTTGATGCCGTTGCTGGGCGCCACGCCCAAGCCAGCGAGTTTGAGTTCGCCGCCGGGCATCACCTCGGCCACCACCACCATCACTTTGGCGGTGCCGATGTCCAGTCCTACGACCAGGTCTTTGTAGTCTTTTGCCATATGGATACCTGCTGTGTTCGTCTTTTGCTATTTCTTTGGCGGCGCTGCCGCTGCCACGATCGTGCTCACACCACGCAAGCGGATGGCGTAACCGTTTTCATGCCGCAAATCGGCCGATTCAAGGGCGCTCGCGCGTCGTGCATACCGAGTGGTCACCTGCGTCAGGGTCTTGAGAAACCGCTGCACCCGCGCTGTCACTTCCGCCGAGCCGCCGCGCCCCAATTCAATCGTGGCGCCGGTGTCCAAACGTGCCCGCCAGCTTCCGCCGCGCGAGAGCTCAAGTTCGTCCACCTGCAGATCCATCTGCCCAAAATGCTTCAGCAACACCCGGTACATGGCCAACACTTCGGGGCCCTGTCCGTCCGGCCCGTTCAGGCGCGGCAAAGGGTCCTGGTCGACCTCGCCTACATTGGCTTCAAACACTTCGCCGTAGTTGTTAATCAAGCGCAACTCGCCCTCGCTGCCCCAATAGGCCACCGCCTGGTGCTCCTGCAAGACCACTTGCAGACGATTGGGGAACTGGCGACTGACCACCGCATGGCGTACCCACGGCACCGCTTCGAAGGCCGTACGCACCTGCGCCAGATCGATGCTGAAGAACGTGCCCGACAGACGGGGTGCCACGTTGGCACGCAGGTTCAAGACGCTGTTGTGGCTGACATCTCCAGACACCGCAATACCCTGGATGTCAAACGCCGGCAAACGCACCACCCAGCGGACTGCGGCAAGTGCAGCCGCGACGACAAACGCCAGATACAAGACCATGGCGGTCATGTTCATCAGCTTGACGTCCACGGGCGTTGCCACATTGGTCATAGTGCCCTCACGCCTTGGGACAGTCCGGCCAGCTTCATCATGCAAACGCTCCCGTAGCCAGTGAAGCACCTTGCAGCAGTTGCACGCACAGGTCCTCGTAGCTGATGCCGGCGGCCTTGGCCGACATCGGCACCAGAGAGTGACTCGTCATACCCGGCGAGGTGTTGATCTCCAGCAGGTAGGGCTTGCGCGTGTGCGCATCGATCATGACATCGACCCGGCCCCAGCCCCGGCATCCCAGAACCTGGTAGGCCTTGAGCACCAGCGCCTGGATGGCCTCCTCCTCACCGGCCGGCAGACCGGATGGGACCAGGTACTGCGTGGTGTCGGTAAAGTATTTATTCTCGTAGTCGTACTTGCCCTCGGGCGCGACGATGCGGATGACCGGCAGCGCACGGGCCTGATCACCGCTACCGAGCACCGGGCAGGTCACCTCGTCGCCCTCGATGCACTCCTCGCACAAAATGTCGTCCTTCAACTGGCTGGCAGCATCCACGGCAGCGGCCATTCCCGAATAGCCCATGACCTTGGTCACACCCAGAGAGGACCCCTCGCAGGCCGGCTTCACGATGACCGGCAAGCCCAGCACGTCAGGCACTTCCATGATCTGACGGCGGTCAAACGCACCCCTGCGCAGCAATTGGTAACGTGGCGTGGGGATGCCCTCCGCCAGCCAGATGCGCTTGGTCATGACCTTGTCCATGGAGATGCTGGATGCCATGACACCGGAGCCGGTGTAGGGAATGCCCAACAATTCGAGCGCCCCCTGGACGGTGCCGTCTTCACCGAGCCGGCCGTGCAGGGCAATAAAGCAGCGCGCAAAGCCTTCACGCTTGAGATCGCCCAGATCCCGCTCGGCCGGATCAAAGGCGTGTGCGTCGACACCCTTGGCGCGCAGCGCCTTCAGCACGCCGGCGCCGGACATCAACGAGACTTCGCGCTCGGCCGAAGCCCCCCCCATCAGCACAGCAACTTTGCCAAACATGGCCCCCACGCTTGTCACTGCGTGTACGGCGCTGCCCCCCAGGGGGTCTCTCGTGCCTTGGGGCGGCCCGGCGGCACTCACATCTTTGCTCATAGTCCCCGTCCCTTCTGCGTAGAGCGCTCATTATTTTGTAGCAAGACCACGACATTACCGGGCACGGCCCCGATCGAACCCGCTCCCATGCACAGGACCACATCACCGGCTTGCGCGTTGTCCACAATGGCCTGCGCCATGGCCACGATGTCGCCAACAAAGATCGGCTCCACCTTGGCGGCAATGCGCAGCGCACGGGCTAGCGCGCGACCGTCAGCGGCCACAATGGGGGACTCTCCGGCGGCATAAACCTCGGCCAGCAAGACCGAGTCGGCCAGGCCCATGACCCTGACAAAATCCTCAAAACAATCGCGGGTGCGGGTGTAGCGGTGGGGCTGGAACGCCAGCACCAGGCGGCGACCTGGAAACGCACCACGGGCTGCGGCCAACGTGGCCTGCATCTCGACCGGGTGGTGGCCGTAATCGTCTACCACCGTCAACACGCCGCCCTGGGGCAACGGCAGGTCGCCGTAGCGCTGAAAGCGGCGTCCCACGCCCTTGAACTCGGCCAGCGCCCGCACCACGGCCACATCGGCAACGCCGAGTTCGAGCGCCACCGCAATCGCCGACAGCGCATTGAGCACGTTGTGCAGGCCTGGCAGGTTCAACACCACGTCCAGGTCAGGCAGGCCCGCGCCGATGCGGCGTTGAACCGTGAACTGCATCTGCCCCCCGACAGCGCGCACGTTGATGGCGCGCACCTGGGCCTGTTCGTTGAAACCGTAGCGAATCACCCGGCAGGTCACCTGATCCAGGATGTCGCACACGGGCGCATCATCCGTGCACAAAATGGCCACCCCGTAAAACGGCATGCGGTGCAGGAAGTCGACAAACGCTTTTTTCAGACGTCCGAAATCCTGGCCATAGGTTTCCATATGGTCGGCGTCGATATTGGTCACCACCGCCATCACCGGCAACAAATTCAGGAACGAGGCGTCGGACTCGTCGGCCTCAACCACGATGTGATCGCCCTGCCCCAAGCGGGCGTTGGCGCCGGCGCTGTTCAGGCGTCCGCCAATCACAAAGGTAGGGTCCAGTCCGGCCTCTGCCAGCACGCTGGCCACCAGACTGGTCGTGGTGGTTTTGCCGTGCGTGCCGGCAATGGCAATGCCCTGCTTGAGGCGCATCAACTCTGCCAGCATCAGGGCGCGCGGTACAACAGGAATCCCCCTCTCGCGCGCCTTGACCACCTCGGGGTTGTCGGCATGCACGGCGGTCGAGGTCACCACCGCATCGGCGCCGTCGATGTTGCCTGGCGCATGCCCCACATAGGTGCGAATGCCCAGTGTGGCCAACCGCTTGAGCGTGGCGCTGTCAGACAAATCTGAACCCGAGACGGTGTAGCCTAGGTTGCACAGTACCTCGGCAATGCCAGACATGCCCGAACCGCCCACGCCGACAAAATGAATGTGCTTGACAGCGTGTTTCATGCGCAAAGCTCCTGGCAGGCAGCCACCACCGCATCTGTGGCCTGCAATTTTTGAAGCTTTTTGGCCTCTAGCCCGCGTGAAAGCAGCGTAGAGCGCTCTGTTTTTTGTAGCAAATCCGCCAGATGCTCAGGACTCAGCTCGGTTTGCGCGATGAGCCAGCCCGCACCCTGGTCCACCAGGAACCGGGCGTTGTGCGTCTGGTGGTCGTCCACGGCCGACGGGAAGGGAACAAACAGTGCCGCGGCGCCGACGGCGGCAATCTCGGTCACCGTGCTGGCACCAGCACGGCAAATCACCCAGTCGGCATCGGCAAAGGCCTGGGCCGTGTCATCGATGAACGGGGTCAGTGCGGCCTGCACGCCGGCTGCGGCGTAGTTGCTACGCAACTCGTCAATCTGCTTCTCGCCGCTTTGGTGTGTGACCAGGGGGCGCCGCGCCTCAGGAATCAAAGCGAGCGCTTTCGGAACCACAGTATTGAGGGCCTTGGCTCCCAGGCTGCCGCCCACCACCAGCACCCGCAGCGGACCGGTGCGGTTGGCAAAACGCGCCTGCGGCCCGGGTTGCAGCAGGAATTCGGCACGCAAGGGATTGCCGACCCACTGCCCTTTGGCCAGCACATTGGGGAACGCCGTAAATACCCGGCGGGCAACCAGCGCCAAAACACGGTTGGCCATGCCGGCCACCGAGTTCTGTTCATGCAGCACCAGCGGTTTACCCATCAGAACGCCCATCAGGCCGCCGGGCAGCGTGATGTAGCCGCCCAGCCCCACCAGCACATCCGGCTTGACACGGCGCACCACCTGCAGACTTTGCCAGAATGCACGCAGCAGGCGCAACGGCAGTGCGAAAAGGGTGCGCAAGCCTTTGCCGCGCACACCGGAAAACTCCACGGACTCAAAGGCAAAGCCTTTGGGCGGGACAAGGCGGCTCTCCATGCTATTGGGAGCGCCCAACCAATGCACACGCCAGCCGCGCTCGCGCAGCGCCTGCGCCACGGCCATTCCCGGAAAGATATGACCGCCAGTGCCACCCGCCATGACCAGGGCGCATTTTTGCATCTGACTCATACGCGCCCTCCGTGCATGAGCTGGCGGTTCTCGTAGTCAATACGCAGGACCACCGCGATGGCAACCATGTTGACCAGGATGGCCGAGCCGCCGTAGCTCATCAGTGGCAGTGTTAACCCCTTGGTCGGCAACGCACCCAGATTCACGCCCATGTTGATGAATGATTGGAAGCCCATCCAGATGCCAACCCCTTGGGCGGTCAGTCCGGCAAACACCCGGTCCAGCGCGATGGCCTGGCGGCCGATGTGCATGATGCGCCGGGTCAGCCACAGGAAAAGGCCGATCACCAGCAAGACGCCGACCAAGCCAAACTCTTCGCCAATGACGGCCAGCAGGAAGTCGGTATGCGCCTCGGGGAGCCAGTGCAGCTTCTCGACACTGCCGCCCAGGCCGACACCGAATATCTCGCCGCGGCCTATGGCGATCAACGAGTGCGACAACTGATATCCCTTGCCCAACGCATATTTCTCGGTCCAGGGGTCCAGGTAGGCAAAGATGCGCTCGCGCCGCCATTCGCTCAACGCAATCATCAAGCCAAAGGCGACCACAAGGATCGCCGCAATCAAAAAGAACATGCGGGCGTTGACGCCACCCAAAAACAAGATCCCCATGGCAATCACGGCAATCACCATGAAGCCGCCCATATCGGGCTCTGCCAGCAGCAGCAAGCCGACCACGGCAATGGCGCCCGCCATCGGCATGACGGCGCGAAAGAAGCGCTCCTTGACGTCCATCTTGCGCACCATGTAGTCAGCGGCGTAGAGCAGCACTGCAAACTTGGCCAGTTCCGACGGCTGAAAGCTGAGCGGGCCCAACGATATCCAGCGACGGGCGCCATACACCACCTTGCCAACGCCCGGTATGAGCACCGCAATCAGGAGCACCAGCGAGGCAATAAACAGCCAGGGCGCGGACTTTTCCCAGACCGCTATCGGAACCTGAAACGCAATCAGCGCACCAACAAAGGCAGTAATGACCCACATGGCGTGTCGAATCAGAAAATAGGTGTGCGTGTATTTGGCAAACTTTGGGTTGTCCGGCATGGCAATGGAAGCCGAATACACCATCACCATGCCCCACAACAACAAGGCAGCAACGACCCAGGCCAGGGGCTGGTCGAAGCCGCGTGTCTGCACCACGTCGGTCGTTGCCGCAAAGGAGCCGCGACCGCCGAGCCGAACCGGCAATGCTGCAGCGCCCGCCGAGTCCGCTGTGCTGCGCCACGGGAACCAGCCTGCAAGGGTTTGGCCGAACGCGCTCATGCAGCAGTCTCCATGTCGACCCCAGCGGCCAGGGCCAGGTTCTTCACTGCCTGGCAAAACACGTGGGCGCGGTGCTCGTAGTTGTCAAACATGTCGAAGCTGGCGCAGGCCGGGGACATCAGCACCGCATCACCCGCGTGGGCACGCTGGTTGGCCAGCGCCACGGCGGACTCCATCGAATCCGCGTCCAGCAAGGGAATCCCTGACCCGGTGATGGCCTGGCGGATCAGCGGGGCATCGCGCCCGATGAGCACAGCCGCGCGTGCGTAGCGCGACAGGGGAGCCGCCAGCGGCGAAAAATCCTGCCCTTTGCCTTCACCACCCAGAATGACGATCACCCGGCGGTCGGCTCCCAGACCCTGCAACGCGGCCACCGTGGCGCCCACATTGGTGCCCTTGCTGTCGTCAAAGAACTCCACCTCATTGAGTATGCCAATGGGCTCCACCCTGTGGGGTTCCCCCCGGTACTCGCGCAAGCCAAACAAGATCGGCGCCAGCGAGCAACCCGCTGCGGCGCACAGAGCGAGTGCAGCCAGGGCATTGGTGGCGTTGTGCCGTCCCCGGATGCGCAGTGCATCGGCCGGCATCAGGCGCTGAATGTGCAATTCGTCTTGCGTATCCTTGCGCTTCCTGCGCGTCTCATCGGCTTCCAGGGCGCGCACCAACCACACCATGCCGTTGACCTCTTCCAGGCCAAAGTCACCCGGACGCTGTGGCATATCACTGCCAAACGTGACATGGGCCCGCACCACGGGGCGTTGCAGTTTGGCGCGCACCGGCTCGGGCAGCATGTCCATGACACGCGCATCGTCGCGGTTTAGCACCATCAACCCCTGCTGGCCGAAGATTCGCGCCTTGGCTGCCACGTATGCCTCCATGGAGCCATGCCAGTCCAGATGGTCTTGCGTGATATTGAGCACCACTGCGGCAGTGGGTTCAAAGCCGGTCACGCCGTCCAGCTGGAAGCTCGACAGTTCCAGCACCCAGACCTCGGGCAGGGCGTTGGCGGCCAGACGCTGCGACAGCGTGGCCAACAAAGTAGGACCAATATTGCCGGCCACCGCCACAGTCTTGCCCGCATCGGTAAACAGTTGGCCGGTCAGGGATGTCACCGTGGTTTTGCCATTGGTTCCCGTTACGGCCAACACCGCCGGCGCGTATCCCCGTGCGCTGCGCAACGCTTGCAGCGCCATGGCAAACAGGTTCAATTCGCCGCCCACCGGGACCCCCGCTGCGCGCGCGGCGTTGACAACCGGCGCGATGGCATCAGGACTCAGGCCGGGAGAGCAGTACACGGCCTGCAGGCCCTGCCCCTCGACCAGGCCGGCGTGAAACGCACCTGCCACAAAACGGACCTGCGCCAACTCCTGTTGCAGGGTGGCCCATTGGGGCGGCTCTGCGCGGGTGTCAGCTACGGTAACGCAGGCTGCGCCCGTCTGCACACACCAGCGCGCCATTGCGAGGCCGGACACCCCTAAGCCCAAAACCAGAATATTTTGGCCCAGCAAGGGCTGCAAGGGGGCCTCGGCAGTTGACTCGTCAAACACTGGCAGCCCCGATTCATCGGTCGCTTGCGGTGCCGACTGCACCACTTCCACAGGCGCGGATGTGTCGGCCTGTGTTTCGGCAAAAATCCGCGCAACAAACTCCGCCGCATCACTGGCGGCGGTCAATGTCGGGGTTCGTTGCGACTCGTGTGGACTCATCGGAGTTTCAGCGTCGACAGGCCCACCAGGCACAGCAGCATGGTGATGATCCAGAAGCGAACGACGACTTGCGTTTCCTTCCAGCCTTCTTTTTCGAAATGGTGGTGCAGCGGCGCCATCTTGAACAGGCGACGCCCCTGACCATGTTTCTTCTTCGTGTACTTGAAATAGGTCACCTGCAGCATGACCGACAGGGCCTCGACGACAAAGATGCCGCCCATGATGGCCAGCACGATCTCCTGGCGAACAATGACCGCAATCGTGCCCAGGGCTGCGCCGAGCGCCAACGCGCCGACATCGCCCATGAAAACCTGCGCCGGGTGGGTGTTAAACCACAGGAAGGCAAGACCGGCCCCGGCCATGGCGCCGCAAAACACCATGAGCTCCCCTGATCCCGGAATATGCGGAAAGAAGAGGTATTTGGAGTAGACGGAGCTGCCTGTAACGTAGGCAAAAATCCCCAGCGATGAACCCACCAGCACCACCGGCATGATGGCCAGACCATCCAGCCCATCGGTCAGATTGACCGCATTGCTGGAGCCGACAATGACCAGGTAGGTGAGGATCACAAAGCCAAAAACACCCAGGGGGTAGCTCACCTCCTTGATGAAGGGCAACAACAAGCCGGCCTTGGGCGGCAAATTGACATCAAAGCCGGAGCGCACCCAGTTAAAGAACAGTTCCAGCACCCGCAGGTTCGAGTTCTCGGAAATACTGAATACCAGATAAAGCGCGGCGAGCAGGCCGATCATGGATTGCCAGAAGTATTTTTCACGCGAGCGCATGCCTTCGGGGTCTTTGTTGACGACTTTGCGCCAGTCATCGACCCAGCCGATCGCACCAAAGCCCAACGTAACCAACAGCACGATCCAGACAAACCGGTTGCTCAGGTCAACCCACAGGAGCGTGGAGATCGCAATCGACAGCAGAATGAGCACACCGCCCATCGTTGGCGTGCCGCTCTTGTGCAGATGGGTCTCCATGCCGTAGCCGCGTACCGGTTGCCCGATCTTCAACTCGCGCAGGCGGCCAATCACATACGGCCCCGCGGCTAGCCCGATGAGCAAGGCAGTAACCGCCGACATGACGGCGCGAAACGTCAGGTATTGAAACACCCGGAAATGGCCGAAGTCTGGCGACAACGTTTGAAGCCATTGGGCCAAACTCAACAACATGGGTGCACTCCAAAAAATTGCTCAACTTGCATGGCGATGCTCCCCAAGCTCCGGCGCCCCGACAACCATGGCCACCATGGAATCGACCACTCGCTCCATCCGCATGAACCGCGAACCCTTGACCAACACGCTGCGCAAGTGGGGCAGATCATCGAGCAGCGCATCGATCAGTTTTTCCACCGACTCAAAGTGCTGTGCACCATCGAAGGCGCTGGCTGCAACCTGCGCCAACTCGCCCAACGTCAGAACCTGCTCAATGCCCTTGGCCTTGGCATAGCGCCCCGCCTCAGCGTGGAACATCGGGCCTTGGTGACCCACTTCACCCATGTCGCCCAGCACCAGCAGGCGCGGGCCCGGCAAATCGGCCAGCACATCGATGGCGGCGCGCACGGAATCCGGATTGGCGTTGTAGGTGTCATCGACCAGCGTCACCTCGCGCCCCTGCACGGCCAGCAGCAGAGCCTTGGAGCGCCCCTTGACCGGCACAAACGCCTGCAGTCCATCCACCACAGCCGTTGCCGTCACACCGGCTGCCAATGCGGCAGCTGCGGCAGCCAGGGAGTTCTTGACGTTGTGGCGACCGGCAATGGCCAGGCGGTAGTGCAGGTCATGCTCCAGCCCTCGCGCATGAACCTGCCAGGCCCCGGCGACCCATTGCGCCTGAACGCACACCAGTGCGTCGTGGCCGGCAGGGCCGTCAAGCGCAAACCGCACGGTGCGCCGTGAGCCGGCCAATGTTTCCCATACCGGGGTGTGTTCGTCGTCACGCGGAATCACCACCACCCCTTTGGGGCCAAGAGGCGTGATGACGGAGCCATTTTCAAGCGCAACGGCACGCACCGTGTGCATGAACTCCAGGTGCTCGCGCTGCGCATTGTTAACCAGCGCCACGGTGGGCTGGGCCATTGCCGCGAGCACGGCGATTTCACCCGGATGGTTCATGCCCAACTCGACCACGGCAATCTGGTGCTGCGCACGCAAGCGCAGCAAGGTCATGGGCACACCAATGTCATTATTGAGATTGCCGCGCGTGGCCAGCGAAGCGCCATCGGGCCTGAAGCTGGCCAGGATGGACGCCAGCATCTGCGTGACCGTGGTTTTGCCATTGCTGCCCGTAACGGCGATGAGTGGCAAATTGAATTGCCCACGCCACGCATGGGCCAGCGTTCCCAGCGCGAGGCGCGTGTCCGGCACCACGATGCAGGCCATGCCCGTAACTCCGCTGCGGTCCGCACCGGCGTGACACAGCGCGGCCACCGCACCACGCTGCTGGGCCTCGTGCAAAAAGTTGTTGGCGTCGTAACGCTCGCCCTTCAGTGCAACGAAAAGATCACCCGCTTCGACCGTTCGGGTATCGGTGTGAACGCGGTTGACAACCGTTGCACCGTTGCCTTCAAGCTGGGCGCCGGGCAGCCACTGGGCCACCTGCGTGACCGACATCATGGAACTCATAGACCACCCCCCGTCACCTGCCGGTTGCGGCGCTGAAGGGCACGCTGGGCATGGTCCCGGTCCAGAAATGCATGCTTGGCGCCGGCAATCTCCTGGGTTGCCTCGTGTCCTTTTCCCGCGAGCAGCACCACGTCATGGGCCTCGGCACGGCCAATGGCATCCGCAATTGCCAGAGCACGGTCGGTCTGCACCGTCACGGCCTTGCTTTGCACCAGTCCCAACAGAATTTGCGAAATGATGGCTTCGGGCTTCTCGCTGCGCGGGTTGTCGCTGGTGACCACCACCTGATCAGACTTTTGCGAGGCGATAGCCCCCATCAAAGGGCGCTTGGATGGATCGCGGTCCCCTCCACAGCCGAAGACGCACCACAGGCGCCCACCACGCTGCGTGGCCAGCGAGCGCAGTGCGGACAGCGCCTGGCCCAAAGCGTCGGGCGTGTGGGCGTAATCAACCACCACCTTGGGCTCGCCGGGCTCCCCCAAACACTCCATGCGTCCAGGAACCGGGTGCAATGCGCTACAGGCCTGCACGGCGGCCTTCAACGCAATGCCCAGACCGCGCATGGCAGCCAGGACACCCAAGAGATTGGACACGTTATAGGTGCCGATCATGCAGGTTTGCAGAACGTGCGCCTCGCCCCCTTCGACAACCTCAAAGCACAATCCAGTGGACTCATAGCCAATTGCGCGGGCCTGTAAACGGGCGGGCTGTCGGCAGGAAACGGTCCAGACATCGAGCCCCTTCCCAGTGAGGGCCTGTGCCAGTTGTGAACCCTGGGCATCATCGATATTGATGACGGCACACTCCAGGCCCGGCCACGCAAACAATTTGTGTTTGGATGCCCAATACGCTGCCATGCTGCCGTGGTAGTCCAGATGGTCCTGGGTGAAATTGGTGAACACCGCCACACGAATGCGGGTTCCGTCGAGCCGATGCTCTTCGATTCCGATGGACGATGCCTCCATCGCGCAGGCCTTCAAACCATCGGCCGCAAATTGGCGCAAGGTGCGCTGCAACAACACCGGGTCGGGCGTGGTCATCCCGGTGGAGATGACATTCGCAACCGCCTCGCCACCAGCAACCGACACCACAGCGCCAATAGGAGGGCGACCGACGCCCAGCGTGCCCACCATCCCGCACGGCAAGGCGTGCGCCTGGGGCAATGCCGACAACGCCTGTGCGAGCCACCAGACGGTAGAAGTCTTGCCATTGGTCCCGGTCACGGCGACCACCGAAAGTTCAGCCGATGGCACACCAAAAAACTCGGATGCGATCAGTCCCGTGTTGCCCTGGAGTCCATGAAAACTCGCGGTCGCAGCGCTGTCCAGGGCGAATGCCGACACGCCATCGTGTTCGACCAGGCATGCCACTGCACCGCGCTCGATTGCAGCAGGAACGTACTGCCGCGCATCCACCACGGTGCCCGGCCATGCAATGAAACCATCCCCCGGAGCCAGTTCCCGGCTGTCGGAACACAACGTTCCGGTGACGCGCTGGCGCAGCCAGTGAGCAGCCTGGGCGGGCGTGTGAAAGCTCTGCATCAGAAGCTCTCCTCCACGGCCTGCGCGACAATTTGCGGCCGCACCGCCATGTCGGGCTGCACACCCAGCATGCGCAGAGTTTGCTGCACGGTTTCACTGAAAACCGGAGCGGCCACATCACCACCGAAGTACTTGCCATTGGATGGCTCGTCAATCATCACCGCCACAACGATGCGCGGGTTGTCAATCGGGGCAATGCCAACAAAGAAGCCACGGTACTTCTTGTCGGCGTAGCCCCTGCCCTCCTGCTTGTGGGCCGTGCCGGTTTTTCCTCCCACCGAGTAGCCCATCGTCTGCGCCTTGGGTGCCGTCCCGCCTGGGCCGGTCACCAGGTGCAACATGTGCAGCACCTGCTGCGCGTGGTTGACATCCATCACGCGCACACCTGGCGCGGGCTGTGCGGACTTCAGCAGGGTCACCGGCGCCAACTCACCTTCGCGGGCAAACACACTGTAGGCGCGCGCCAACTGGAACAGGCTGCTGGACAGACCGTATCCATAACTCATGGTTGCCTGTTCGATCGGACGCCAGGTTTTGGAGGCCCGCAAACGACCACTGACCACGCCCGGAAAAGGCACCTGGGGTTTCTGGCCAAAGCCGACCTGGCTGAACATCTCCCACATTTCGTGGGGTTGCATCTGCATGGCCATCTTGACCGTGCCCACGTTACTGGATTTCTGAATGACCTCATTGACGGTCAGTGCGCCATGCGGGTGGGCATCGCTGATCGTTGCACCGCCCACCGTGATCCGTCCGGGTGCCGTCTGAATCACTGTCTCGGGCTTGACCAATCCCTTTTCCAGCGCCAGCGCGATCACAAACGGTTTCATGGTCGAACCCGGTTCAAACGTGTCCGTCAAGGCACGGTTTCGCAACTGGGCACCGGTCAGATTGGAGCGCTTCGCAGGAGAATAGCTTGGGTAGTTGGCAAGGGCCAGAACCTCACCCGTCACGACATCAAGCACCACCACGCTGCCGGCCTTGGCCTTGTTTTCCAGCACCGCATCGCGCAACTTCTGGTAGGCAAAAAACTGGACCTTGCTGTCGATACTCAGCTGAAGGTCACGGCCATCCACAGGGGGAATCTGGTCGCCCACATCCTCGACCGCGCGCCCCATGCGGTCCTTGATCACCCGACGTGACCCGTTGCGGCCGGACAGTTCTTTGTTGAACGTCAGCTCAACCCCCTCCTGGCCCTTGTCTTCAACATTGGTGAAGCCGACGACGTGGACGGCGGACTCCCCTTCCGGGTATTCCCGTTTGTATTCCTTGCGCTGATAAAGGCCCTTGATATTGAGGGCACTGATCTGGCGAGCCACGGACTCATCGACCTGGCGCTTGATCCAGACAAATGTCTTATCCTCATCGGCGAACTTTTTCCCCAGCTCTGCAACCGGCATCTCCAGCAACTTGGCCAGGCGTTGGAGCTGCTCTTTGTCGATTTCAACGTCTTCCGGGATGGCCCAGATACTGGGCGCCGGCACGCTGGAGGCGAGAATCAGCCCATTGCGATCCAGAATGCGCCCCCGGTTGGCGGGCAGATCCAGCGTCCGAGCAAAGCGCACTTCGCCCTGGTGCTGGAAAAAATCATTGGCCACCACCTGGATATAGGCCGCGCGTGCCGCCAAGCCGCAGAAGGCCAGTGCGACAGCACCGACCACCAGCTTGCTGCGCCACACCGGCGTACGGCTGGCCAACAATGGGCTGGAGGTGTACTGAATGCTGCGGCTCATCGGCTCACCCGTTTGATGGAGCCAGCAGGACGATCAGCAACCGACTCATCCTCGCTAACGGCGGGAGCCGAATAGGTTACGTAGGTGGTGACGCCAGGTGAGGCCAGACGCATCTGCAACTTCTCACGGGCCAGGCGCTCGACCCGCGCGGGAGTGGCTTGCGCGCGCTTTTCAACCAGCAAGCGCTCGCGCTCGGTCTCCAGCCGCGTGGCCTCGCTGTGTGCTCTGTCCAATTCGGAAAAGAGGCGGCGGGAGTCGTATTGCACCCCCACCAGGTACATAGCGCTGGCCAGCACCGCAAGCAACAGGACCAGATTCAAGCGAATCATGCTGTCGTCCTCTGCGCCACGCGCATGATGGCGCTGCGTGAGCGCGGGTTGCCACTGACTTCGGCCGCTGTTGGCTTGACACGATCCAGAGCTTTGAGCTTCATCACCTTGGGCGCCGCAAAAGGTGCACGTCGGTCGTACTCATCGCGCGAGTGCTTTGCAATGAACTGTTTGACAATGCGGTCTTCGAGCGAATGAAAACTGATCACCACCAGCCGTCCACCCGGCTCCAGCACGTGCAGGCAGGCCTCTAGCGCCTGTTGCAGCTCTTCAAGCTCGGCGTTGATGAAAATCCGAAAAGCCTGAAATGTGCGCGTTGCAGGATCCTTGCCCGGCTCGCGGGTTTTGACCTGCTCAGCCACGAGTTGGGCCAATTCGGTGGTGGTTGAAATTGGGCCCCGTTCCTGTCGGCGAGCAACAATCGCCTTTGCAATGGAGCCAGCAAACCGTTCTTCACCATATTCACGTATCACCTCCGCGATTTGATTGGTTTCGGCCGTTTCCAGCCACTGAGCCACACTCTCACCGCGCGTGGTGTCCATACGCATATCCAGCGGTCCGTCAGAACGAAAACTGAATCCACGAACCGGGTTGTCAATCTGCGGCGAACTCACGCCCAGGTCCAGCAAAATGCCCGCGACACTGCCACCGGGCAAGTCTGCAAGATGTGAAAAAGCCGCGTGCCGAATGGAAAAACGCTGGTCGGAAATAGCATTGGCCTGTGCCACTGCTTCGGGGTCGCGGTCAAAGGCAATCAACCGCCCAAGGGCGGACAAACGCGACAAAATCAACCCGGAGTGCCCGCCTCGCCCAAAGGTTGCATCCACATAGGTGCCATCAAACTCAGGCGATGCCGGGTCTGTCGTGTTGTTGAATAGCGCATCCACCGCTTCGTTCAACAATACGGTGGAGTGGGTCCATGTAGTTTCCACCGCCCGGCCTTAAAAGGAAAAGTCCTTGAAGACATCGGGCATCTCGCCCTGCATGGCTTTGGCTTCTTGGGCGTCGTAAGTGGCCTTGTCCCACAATTCGAAGTGGTTGCCCATCCCCAGCAACATGGTGTCTTTTGCAATACCCGCTGCGGTGCGCAATTCAGGCGAAACCAGCACGCGCCCGGTGGCATCCATCTCCACATCCATGGCGTTGCCGAGAAAGATTCGCTTCCACCACTGGGCCGACATGGGCAGTTCAGCAATGCGCTCCCGGAATTTTTCCCACTCGGGGCGGGGGAACACCATCAGGCAACCGTGCGGGTGCTTGGTAATGGTCAACTGCCCCGCCGCCGTCGCGCTCAGGACGTCACGGTGCCGGGTTGGCACCGATAGCCGACCTTTGCCATCCAGACTGAGAGACGAAGCCCCTTGAAACACCGAAGACCACCTTTTTTGCACGACAACAGAAAACCGCCTCGCCGAAGGCACTTTTCACCACTAAATTGCACTTTTTTGCACTGTATCAGCAAAAAACAATCTTGCAAGGGGGCTTGTGAGAATTTTTTCCAATGAAATCAAGGACTTAGAAGCGATTTCAAAGTCGCAAAGACGACAAAAATCCTTCTAAATTAAGGACTTAGCGCAGGCAATGAAAGTAACGGTTGAAAGTCCGCCAAAAGCGGAGTCCGACGAGGACGCGCCGACGAAATGGCCCGCAAGGTGTCACAGAATGTAACGGGAGAGGTCTTCGTTCTGGCTGAGCTCTCCCAATCGGGAGTCTACGTAGGGAGCATCTACCAACACCGTCTGTCCAGACAGCGACGTAGCGTCGAAGCTGACATCATCAAGCAAACGCTCCATCACCGTCGCCAAGCGCCGGGCACCGATATTTTCTGTGCGCTCGTTGACGTCAAAAGCAATTTGCGCCAGGCGGGTGATGCCCTCCGGCGTGAAATCGATGGTCACATTTTCCGTCGCCAGCAAGGCCTGATACTGCTTGACCAGGGACGCATGGGTTTGCGTCAGGATCGCTTCAAAATCCTTCACCGACAGCGATTGCAGCTCCACCCGAATCGGAAAGCGCCCCTGCAACTCGGGAATCAAATCACTGGGTTTGCTCAAGTGAAAAGCGCCCGACGCGACGAACAGAATGTGATCGGTCTTGATCACCCCGTATTTGGTGGACACGGTCGTCCCCTCCACCAGCGGCAACAGATCGCGCTGCACGCCCTGGCGTGACACCTCGGCACCGCTGCCCTCGCTGCGCGAGGTGACCTTGTCGATCTCATCAATAAACACTATGCCGTTTTGCTCAAGCATATGCACGGCCTGCGACTTGATATCGTCCTCGTTGACCAGTTTGGCGGCCTCTTCATCCACCAACAATTTCAGCGCTTCGCTGATCTTGAGCTTGCGCGTCTGGCGCTTGGCTTGGCCCATCTGGCCAAACATTCCGCGCAATTGCTCGGTCATTTCTTCCATGCCCGGGGGGCCCATCACTTCGAGTTGCGGTGCCGCTTGGGCAACGTCGATTTCGATCTCGCGGTCCGCCAATTGGCCTTCGCGCAATTTCTTGCGAAACGTCTGGCGCGCGGTGCTTTGTGGCATGTCGTCGCTGCTGACCACCCCAAACTCGCCCCGCGCAGGAGGAATCAAAATATCCAGAATACGCTCTTCGGCAGAGTCTTCAGCCCGCGCGCGCACCTTGCGCTTCTCCGCCTCGCGGGTTTGCTTGACCGCAATATCGGCCAGATCCCGAATGATGGAGTCGACATCTTTGCCCACATAACCCACTTCGGTGAATTTGGTGGCCTCCACCTTGATGAAGGGAGCATCGGCGAGGCGAGCGAGGCGACGGGCGATTTCGGTCTTTCCAACGCCGGTTGGGCCAATCATCAAAATATTTTTGGGCGTGATTTCACCGCGCAAATCGCCCTCGACCTGCTGGCGCCGCCAGCGGTTGCGCAGGGCAATGGCAACCGCGCGCTTGGCCTGGGCCTGACCCACGATGTGCTTGTCGAGTTCGGAAACAATTTCTTGGGGAGTCATAACACCTCCACGATGTGCTGCATGTTGGTGTAAATGCACAACTCGCCTGCAATTTCAAGCGAACGTTTGACGATGTCGGGAGCCGACATCTCGGTATGGTTGAGCAGCGCCATGGCCGCGGCCTGCGCATAGGCGCCCCCCGAGCCAATGGTGACAATGCCGTTCTCAGGCTCCAGCACATCGCCATTGCCTGTGATGATCAGGGATGTCTCCTGGTCGGCCACCGCCAGCATGGCTTCTAGACGGCGCAGCACACGGTCGGTGCGCCAGTCCTTGGTCAACTCAATGGCGGCGCGGGCCAGATGCCCCTGGTGCTTTTCGAGCTTGGCCTCAAAACGCTCAAACAGGGTAAATGCGTCTGCGGTGGCACCGGCAAAGCCCGCCAATACCTTGCCATGGTGAAGTTTGCGCACCTTGCGCGCAGTTCCCTTCACGATGATGTTGCCCAGGGTGACCTGGCCATCTCCGCCGATGGCTACGCTGTAGCCCTGTGCCGTCTTGCGACGCACACTAATGATTGTTGTACCGTGATAGGGTTCCATATTTCAGTCAGATGGGGGCAAACGCCACACAGGGTTCAGAGCGCGCGCAGCACGATGCGGGCATGCTCATTGATGCCGATGACATTGAAGAAGGCTGCCACCAGGCGGTGCACATCCCTGAACTGCACATGACAGCCCTCGGCTTGGCGCATGGCCACCCAGTTCAGGACGCTGCCGGCCGCAGAAAAATCAACCCGAATCAGGGCCTTGCAGCACACAACAATGGCATCACCAGTGCGACCGGCGGCATTAAATTCAGCCAATGCTTGTGTCGCATCGCCCAGAACATTGCCCCTGAGTTCGACCTTGATCGCGGATGTGTCATCAATGCCCATTGGCACTGTGGGCATATGGCTAAAACCAGAACCCCAGTCGTTGACTTCCGGCATTGAACCCGTGGCCGATGCGTCATGCTCGACGTTCGAATACTGGCACCGGGCTTCTTGCCACGCAGGCGGCGACACCTCATAGGTAACACAGTAGTCCAGCGCAGCCAGCTCAAAATCATCGAGTAATTGCATGGTGCGCAGGGCGTCGAGGCGCATGGCCCACCAGTCCGGGGGCACACTCTGGTCGCCCGATGGCATCATGGTTCGCAGCGTCGTCACCAGTCGATCAGCGCCACTGAAGCGCAGGGCCACGGACTCGTTGCACAGGCTGCTGAACAAGCCCGCCATCAGCGGCATGGCATCTTCTGAAATGCGCTCCAGGTTTGACCAATCCAGATGCCATGGCATCGCGCTGGATGCCATGGCATCCCGCAACCCCTCCAGGGAAGGCGCATTCA
>JAIPDC010000255.1 GCA_021737865.1 Rhodoferax sp. | reverse complement strand
TTCTTGCGCCAAAAATGGCGCTGCCCACCCGCACCATCGTCGAGCCGCTGGCGATGGCCGCTTCGAGATCGTCGCTCATACCCATCGACAGGGTGTCCAGAGCCATTCCCGTCGAATTTATTTGGTCAAATAGGCCTCTAGCCCTCGAAAATACTGCGCAGGCAGCTATGAAATCAGTAGCAGGATCGGGTATGCACATCAGTCCGCGCACACACAGCCTGGGCAGCGCGGCGACGGCCTGGATCAGCGCCTGAGCGTCAGCGGGTGCAACGCCGGACTTGGTTGGCCCGCCGTCCACATTCACCTGAATACAGACCTGCAACGGCGCCAGATGTGCTGGCCGTTGCTCGCTCAGGCGTTGTGCAATTTTTAACCGGTCCACCGTGTGCACCCAATCAAAATGCTCGGCCACTTGTCGTGTCTTGTTGCTCTGAATGGGCCCTATGCAGTGCCACTGCAGCGGCGAGTTGGCTAGGAGCCTGGGCGGAAAAGCGCTCTGCTCCGTGTCCCCCGCCCGTTGCGCGGGCTCCTCCTTGACCTGCGCAGAACGCTTTGCCGCCCAGACTCCCAGTGCAGTGATTTTTTCGACCGCTTCCTGGATGTAGTTTTCGCCAAAGGCACACTGCCCCGCTGCGTGGGCCTGCGCCACCGCATCGGCCCCAAAGGTCTTGGACACTGCCAATAGCGCCACCGACTCAGGAGCGCGCCCCGCCTGCTTACAAGCATTCGCAATTCGGATTTGAATCCTTTGAAGATTGTCGGCAATCATGGTCATAATCTCCCAAGCGTAACAAACAAAGACATTGCCGGACAGACCTTTAGCTCTGTCCCCAACTGACTAGAGGAAACTTCGTGGACATTACCCAACTACTGGCCTTCAGCGTCAAAAACAAGGCCTCCGACTTGCACCTGTCTGCGGGGTTGCCCCCCATGATCCGTGTCCACGGCGATGTACGGCGCATCAACGTAGAGGCGCTGGACCACAAGATGGTGCACGGCATGGTGTACGACATCATGAACGACGGGCAGCGCAAACACTTCGAAGAGTTTCTGGAAATCGACTTCTCGTTTGAGATTGATGGCCTGGCACGCTTTCGGGTCAATGCCTTTAACCACAACCGGGGTGCCGGTGCGGTGTTCCGGACCATCCCAAGCAAAATTCTGTCGCTGGAGCAACTCAACGCGCCCAAGATTTTTGGCGACCTGGCTTTAAAACCCCGCGGCATGGTGCTGGTAACCGGGCCTACGGGGTCAGGCAAGTCCACCACACTGGCCGCCATGGTCAACTACCTCAATGAGACCGAGTTCGGCCACATCCTGACCGTGGAAGACCCGATCGAGTTTGTTCACGAGTCCAAGAAGTGTCTGGTCAACCAGCGTGAGGTAGGGCCGCACACGCTCTCATTTGCCGCCGCCCTGCGCTCCGCCCTGCGAGAAGACCCGGACTGCATTCTGGTGGGGGAAATGCGCGACCTGGAGACCATACGCCTGGCCATGACCGCCGCTGAAACCGGCCACCTGGTGTTTGGCACGCTGCACACCTCCAGTGCCGCCAAAACCATTGACCGGATCATTGACGTGTTCCCGGCGGACGAAAAAGAGATGGTGCGGGCCATGTTGTCCGAATCACTGCAGGCAGTTATCTCCCAGACCCTGTGCAAGACCAAGGACGGGCAGGGCCGCGTTGCGGCACACGAGATCATGCTGGGCACCAGCGCCATCCGCAACCTGATCCGCGAGGCCAAGGTGGCGCAGATGTATTCATCCATCCAGACCGGCAACAGCGTGGGCATGAAGACGCTGGACCAGGATTTGACGGATCTGGTCAAACGCAATGTCATCAGTGCCGCAGAAGCACGTAGCAAAGCAAAAATCCCTGAGAACTTCCCAGGCTAAATTCAATATGGCCCCCACGCTTGCCACTTTGTGTGCTGCGCTGCCCCCCAAGGGGTCCGCAGTTGCCTCGGGGCGGCCCAGCAGCAACTGAAAAGGAGGTGCTCTCATGGAGCGCGATCAAGCCACCAAATTTATCAACGACCTGCTCAAGCTGATGGTCGGGCGCAATGGAAGCGACCTGTTCATCACGGGCGACTTTCCACCCGCCATCAAGGTCGATGGCAAGGTGACCAAGGTCTCCCCGCAGGCACTGAATGCGGTGCACACCCTGTCGCTGGCGCGTTCCATCATGAACGACAAGCAGGTGGCAGACTTTGAGCGCACCAAGGAAAGCAATTTCGCCATCTCGCCTCCGGGCATCGGGCGCTTCCGGGTCAACGCCTTCATCCAACAGGGCAAGGTGGGCATGGTGCTGCGAACCATTCCAACCGTGCTGCCCACCATCGACGGCTTGGGTGTGCCACAGGTTTTGAAAGACATTTCCCAATCCAAGCGCGGCCTGTGCATTCTGGTGGGGGCCACGGGTTCCGGCAAATCCACCACCCTGGCGGCCATGGTGGATTGGCGCAACGAAAACTCCTACGGCCACATCATCACGATTGAGGACCCGGTGGAATTTGTGCATATGCACAAAAACTGTGTGGTGACCCAGCGAGAAGTGGGTCTGGACACCGACAGCTGGGAGGCTGCGCTGAAGAACACCTTGCGACAGGCCCCCGACGTCATTCTGATGGGCGAGATTCGCGACCGTGAAACCATGGAACATGCAGTGGCCTTTGCCGAAACCGGCCACCTGTGCCTGGCTACGCTGCACGCCAACAGTGCCAACCAGGCATTGGACCGCATCATCAATTTCTTCCCCGAAGAGCGCCGCACCCAACTACTGATGGATTTGTCGCTCAACCTCAAGGCGCTGGTGTCGCAGCGACTCATTCCCAAACAGGACGGCAAGGGCCGCGTGGCAGCCGTCGAGATCATGCTGAACTCGCCCCTGATTTCCGACCTGATCTTCAAGGGCGATGTTTCCGAAATCAAGGAAATCATGAAGAAAAGCCGGCAAGCCGGTATGCAGACATTCGATCAGGCGCTGTTCGACATGTACGAAAAGAACATGATCACCTTTGAAGACGCGCTGCGCAATGCCGACTCCGTAAATGACCTGCGCCTGCAGATCAAACTCAACAGCCAGCGCGCCAAGTCGACCGACCTTGCCGCCGGTACCGAAAACTTTGCCATCATGTGAGTCTGGCCCCCCACGCAAAGGGGCTAATTTGCCTTGGGGCGGCCCGGCAGCAAATTGCCCTTTTAACTACTTGAATCCCGCAAACCATGTCCAGCACCAACCCCAAATCCTATGAATCCTGTCCACCCGCCCGCGTTGCCTTTCTGGGCCTGGGCGTCATGGGCTACCCGATGGCCGGGCATCTGACCCTGGCGGGGCATCAGGTCACCGTGTACAACCGAACCGCTGCAAAATCGATAGCATGGTGTGCCGAATTTCCAGGGTCTGCGAGCGAAAACGGACCCAATGGACAGGCCGCGACACCGCGCCTGGCGGCGCAGCATGCCGACATTATTTTTTGCTGCGTGGGCAATGACGATGATCTGCGCAGCGTCACCATTGGTCCCGATGGCGCATTCGCCGGCATGAAGCCCGGCGCCATTTTTGTCGACCACACCACGGCATCGGCCAATGTGGCGCGCGAACTCAGCGCCCTTGCCCGTCACCAGGGTCTGCACTTTGTTGATGCGCCGGTCTCGGGCGGTCAGGCGGGCGCGCAGAACGGCATGCTGACCGTCATGTGCGGCGGCGACAGCACGGCGTTTGAAACCGCCAAGCCGGTCGCCATGGCATTCTCACGCGCATTTACGCTGCTAGGCGACAGTGGCGCGGGCCAGTTGGCCAAGATGGTCAACCAGATCTGCATTGCCGGGCTGGTTCAAGGCTTGAGCGAAGCGATTGCCTTTGGCCAGCAAGCCGGGCTGGACATGAACCAGGTGTTGGAGGTGATTGGCAAGGGTGCAGCGCAAAGCTGGCAACTCGACAACCGGGGCAAAACCATGGTCGCCGATAGGTTTGACTTTGGCTTTGCCGTCGACTGGATGCGCAAAGACCTGGGCCTGGTGCTGGACGAGGCCAAGCAGAACGGCGCTCGCCTGCCCGTCACCGCGCTGGTCGACCAGTTTTATGCCGATGTACAACACATGGGCGGCAACCGCTGGGACACCTCCAGCCTGATCAGGCGTTTGAAGTAGGTGAAGTTGGAAAAAAAGGGGGCTCGATTTGCAAGCCATTCGGGTAATCTGTTGAACAAACGTGAGCGCGTCCCCCCCTCCGTGCCTTGGCATAAAGCCAGGGTCCAGGGTGGGGTCAAGCAGACTTCGTCAATTCCCAAGGTCTTTTCGACGGATCTAGTCCAGCACGCGTCGCGTATTCAGCCCAGTTCTGAACAGCATCTCGAACCTTTTTATATGAGGCCTTTGCCGCAGGAACTTGGAATCGCTCAGCGACGAGCATCAGATCATCCCGCTGGATATCCATGCGCTTGGAGTTAATGGACAAGAAGTGCTCACCAGTCCATTTTCCGCCTGGCTTGTACGAGTGAGTGATGTCGTAAGCAGGTGAAAGTCTCCACTGCATATTGTCCTGAGTAATCAAGAAACTGGTGTTTTTGGTATGGTCATCACAGTTAACAATGAGCACATTGAGAACCATCCGACGAAACAATTCGACCCTGTCTGAGTCTGGGCATCCCAACTCGATGAGTAGTTGAAACAACTGCTCGTAGCTGTAGGACTTTACTTGCTTGAAGTCCATGTGTCCAATCGCGCAGGCGCTTTGGACATAGGCTCGCGACTCAGTTGTGGGCCTGTCAAAGCGCTGCGTCATGAAGTGCGCCCGGCCATTCTCTTGCAGCAGACGCGAGTGATTCATGTCGATGTCGCACGCTTTGGCCATCAGATAGAAAGCATATTCCTCGCGACCATCGTTTTTTGCATGCTCTTGCGCATCGCTACTCTCAGTGTTGTCGAACTTGATCAGCCAGTCGGAAAATCCCGGCTTTGGTGCCGCGTGACCGCTGCGAATTTCGTCAGTTTCCTCATTCCACGCGATGACCGCCTTTGCCTTTGCTCCGCCGGCTGAGGTACCAACCTCGATCAGTTCCCGAATGGCCTTCTGTGCTGCTTTGTCTCCAGCAAAACTTCCCTTGATCGCCTCTCTTGCAGCTTGCACAAGGGAATTCATC
>JAIPDC010000031.1 GCA_021737865.1 Rhodoferax sp. | reverse complement strand
GGCCAAATGCACCTCAACGGTGACCCGTGCGGCGTCCAACCCCCGCAGTGCACGACTCTGTACCAAAGACAAGCCCATTATTCTTCCTCCCAAAATAGTGCACACCGGTGATGGCGCTGCGCGGCAGCCATGCACTAATGCAGTGCAAACTGTATTTTTATACAGTCATCATAACGCCGGCCACTTCATTTGGTACACCCGACGGGAAAAATATGCCCGGAAAAATTGTGTGGCATGCATCGTGCTTAACCCCCTGCATCCCGCAACCTTACTGGAGTTAACCATGAACCTGAAAACCAAATCCATCCTCGTATTGGCAACTGCTTTGGTCGGCACCTCCGCCGCCTTTGCGCAGGCTGCTGCACCCGCACCAGAGTCCACTCTGAGTTTTAACGTCGGCGTAGTCAGTGACTACCGCTTCCGCAGCGTGGCACAAACTTCGTTCAAGCCGGCTTTGCAAGGTGGTGTTGACTTTGCCCACACGAGCGGTGTTTATGTCGGTGCATGGGCGTCCAACGTCAGCTGGATCAAGGACTACGTTGGCGCCACCGACGGCTCGACCGAAATTGACCTCTACGGTGGCTACAAGGGCGAGATCGCCAAGGACCTGACCTTTGACATCGGCTTCATCGCCTACCAGTACCCCGGCAACACGGCCGATAAAGTTTTGGTTAACGCCAATACAACGGAAGTTTACGGCGCACTGACCTATGGCATCGTGACCGCAAAATACAGCCAGAGCACGGGCAACTTCATTGCCAACCCGAACAGCTCGGGTGCGGCCTACCTTGAGCTGGCAGCGGCATTTGATTTGGGCAACGGCTTCAGCCTGACGCCCCACGTTGGCCGCCAGACCATCCCCAACCAGGCCGGTAACGCAGGCGACTACACCGACTTCTCGTTGACATTGGGTAAGGATTTTGGCGGCGGTCTGACTGGCTCGCTGGCAGCCTATAGCACCGATGCAAAGGATGCTTTCTACAAGGTTGGAACCTTTGACAACCTGGGCAAGAGCGGTGTGGCCGTCGGCATCAAGTACGCATTCTGATTCTCTCCTTCACACAAGGAAATATTATGAAACTCATAACGGCAATCATCAAACCGTTCAAGCTTGACGAGGTGCGTGAAGCCCTGTCAGGTATGGGCGTGCAAGGTATCACGGTGACCGAAGTCAAGGGCTTTGGCCGTCAGAAGGGCCATACCGAGCTGTACCGTGGCGCGGAATACGTGGTCGACTTTTTACCCAAGGTGAAGATCGAGGCCGCCATTGACGACGCACTGGTGGACCGCGTCATTGAAGCCATTGAAGGCGCTGCCCGGACCGGAAAGATCGGCGACGGCAAAATTTTCGTCTACGACCTCGAGCAGGTTGTACGCATTCGCACCGGTGAAACAGGCAAGGAGGCCCTATGAAAAAACTACTGATCTCCCTCGCGCTGGGTTGGGGAATCCTGTCGGCGGGCCCACTGGCGCTTGCGCAGACCGCAGCCCCCGCCGCCGCAACTGCGGTGGTGCAAGCCAGCGCCCCTGAGGCGACGCCCGCTGCCCCTGCTGCAGCCGTTGCTGCGCCCGCTCCGGCGGTCGCCGCGTCTGATGCTGCAACAGCAGCGCCAGTGCTGGTGCCCAACAAGGGTGACACCGCCTGGATGATGGTCTCCACACTGCTGGTCATCCTGATGACCGTGCCGGGGTTGGCCTTGTTCTATGGTGGATTGGTGCGCAGCAAGAACATGCTGTCCGTGCTGATGCAGGTGATGGTTACCTTCTCGCTGATCGTGGTGCTGTGGTTTATCTACGGCTACAGCCTGGCGTTCACCGAGGGCAATCAGTTCATCGGCGGTTTGGACCGGCTGTTCATGAAAGGCATCTGGGACAACGCGGCTGGTACGTTTGCCAACGCGGCAACCTTCAGCAAAGGCGTCGTGATCCCCGAGATCGTGTTCGCAGCCTTCCAGGCCACGTTTGCCGGTATCACCTGTACGCTGATCGTCGGCTCGTTTGCAGAGCGCATCAAGTTCTCGGCTGTGCTGATGTTCATGGTGCTGTGGTTCACCTTCAGCTATGCGCCGATGGCCCACATGGTCTGGTTCTGGATGGGGCCTGACGCCTACACCGGCAAGGAAGTGGTTGACGCCATGACCAGCAAGGCCGGCATGCTGTGGCAGTGGGGTGCTCTGGACTTCGCTGGTGGCACCGTGGTGCACATCAACGCGGCGGTTGCCGGTCTGGTCGGTGCCTTCTTCATCGGCAAACGTATCGGTTATGGCAAGGAAGCCATGGCGCCTCACAGCCTGACGTTGACCATGGTCGGCGCATCCCTGCTGTGGGTGGGCTGGTTCGGTTTCAATGCCGGCTCCGCGCTGGAAGCCAACGGCTTTGCAGCCCTGGCCTTCATCAATACCTTTGGTGCCACTGCGGCTGCCGTGCTGACCTGGTCAATCGGTGAAGCACTGCTCAAAGGCAAGTCTTCCATGCTTGGTGCTGCGTCCGGTGCGGTTGCCGGTCTGGTGGCGATCACGCCGGCAGCGGGCAACGTGGGTGTCGGCGGTGCGCTCATCATCGGCCTTATTTCCGGCTTTGCCGGTCTGTGGGGCGTGACCGGGCTCAAGAAGATGCTCGGTGCGGATGACTCGCTGGATGTGTTCGGTGTGCACGGCGTCTGTGGCATCCTGGGTGCCCTGTTGACCGGGGTGTTCAACTCGCCAGCTCTGGGTGGACCGGGCTACGTGGCCGACTGGGTGACTGCAACCATGGTGACTTCTGCCGACTACTCCATCGCCGCTCAGGTGCTGGTGCAGGCCAAGGCCGTTGGTCTGACCGTGGTGTGGTCGGGTGTGGTTTCCGCCATTGCCTACTTCATCGTCGACAAGACCATTGGTCTGCGTGTCAGCGAAGAAGACGAGCGCGAAGGTCTGGACATCACATCGCACGGCGAGACGGCCTACAGCCGCTAAACAAGCCAGGACGCGCACTGCGCGTTACCAAGCGGTTTCAATTTGCATGAAACCACAGGCCCGGACGAGCAATACGCTTTTCCGGGCTTTTTCTATGGCATCCTGCCGCAACTGATAGGAGTGCGCATGATGGATTGGCAAGTCGTAAGCCCCGAGACCTGTGAACTGGGTGAATCGCCGTTTTGGCATCCGACCGAGCAAATGCTGTACTGGGTGGACATACCGGCCCGCAAGATCTTGCGGGCCAACGTTTACATGGGCACGGTCGAAGTCTGGGACATGCCCAGCGAGCCGGGCTGTATCGCACCCGCTGCCAGTGGCGGTTTGGTGATTGCACTGCGCCACGGAGTCTTTCGCGCCCGTGACTGGGGCGGCGCGCTGCAACGCATCACCACGCTACCCTACGACACTGCCCGAGTGCGCGCCAACGATGGCAAGTGCGACGCAGTGGGGCGTTTTTGGGTGGGCACCCTTGATGAGCCCAAGGCCAGCCGCGCTGCTGAACTCTTTTCCATCGATTGCCGAGGTGGCCGAGCGCCCCAAGTGACCCGCCACGCGGGGGATGCGCTGACCGGCAACGGTCTGGCCTGGAGCCCCGACGGGGGCACAACCTATTGGGCAGACACCACCAGCCATGTGGTGCATGCATGGGACTTTGACCTTCAGGCCAATGTACTGAGTGGGCACCGCGTCTTTCAGCAGTTGCCACCCAAGCCGGCCGGATGGCAGTTTGACGCTCCCGCGGCTGATGGCCGGCCGGCTTACGGCGGCCGTCCCGACGGCGCAGCGGTGGACGTTGAAGGGAATTACTTCGTGGCCATGTTTGAAGGCCGGCGCATTTGCCAGTTCGCGCCGGATGGTCGCCTGCTGGCCGACTTTCCCGTGCCGGCCCAATGCCCGACCATGCCCTGTTTCGGTGGCGAAGACTTCAAGACGTTGTATGTCACCACCGCACGCCACGGCCGCAGCGCGGCGGAATTGACCGTCTTCCCGCAGTCGGGCTGTGTCTTCTCGGCGCGCGTCGAGGTACCCGGTCTGCCTGTGAACTTTTTTGCAGATTAGCAATGGGGCGGGGGTGCTGCAGGGATGTTTTTGGCGGGGATGGTTTCAAAAAATTCACGCCGCGTGGCCCAACGGCCGCTACCATGCAGACCATGCAATCCATGGACACCGCGCGCAAGCAACTTACCGACCGCATTCGCGCAGCGTCGGCTGATGGCACCACCCTGCGCATCCGCGGGGGCGGCACAAAAGACTTTTACGGCAACCGCCTGCAAGGGGATTTGCTTGACACGACCGGGCTGAGCGGCATTCTGAGCTACGAGCCCACCGAGTTAGTGGTGACAGTGGGCGCCGGTACGCCGCTGGCTGAACTCGAAGCCCTGCTGGCCGGGCGCGGCCAGTGTTTGGCATTTGAGCCTCCGCATTTCAGTTGGTCGGGCACCTCTGGCGGTGCAGCAGGAAGCACTGCGACCGTAGGCGGCATGGTGGCCGCCGGCCTGAGTGGCCCGGCCCGCGCCAGTGCCGGTGCGGTGCGCGAATACGTGCTGGGCCTGCACATGGTCAATGGCCTGGGCGAAGAGCTGGTATTTGGTGGCCAGGTCATGAAAAACGTTGCCGGCTACGACGTCTCGCGCATGATGGTGGGCAGTATGGGCACGTTGGGTCTGATCACCGAGGTATCGCTCAAGGTACTGCCGGTCGCGCCGTTGGAGGCCACCTTGGTGTTTGCGCTGGACCAGGCCAGCGCACTGGAGCGCCTGCACCAGTGGGGCGGCCAGCCGCTGCCGCTTAACGCGAGTTGCTGGGTGCGTGATGACACCACATCCGAAGGTGCGCAGGACTTGCTGTTTGTTCGACTGCGCGGGGCTGTGGCAGCCGTGGAAGCGGCTTGCACCAAAATGCTGGCCGAACAGCCCGGCCAGCGTCTGGACAACGCGCAAGCGCAAGCGGACTGGGAGCTTTGCCGCAACCAGCAGCTGCCGTTTTTTAAACGACCCGTGGCCGACAACATGGTTTTGTGGCGTCTGAGCGTGGCACAGACCGCGCCTGTGCTGGACGTGCCGTGGGCGCAACTGGTGGAGTGGCATGGCGGCCTGCGCTGGCTGTGGGCGCCGCTGGATGTAGCGTCACAGCTGCAGGCAGCGGCGCACGCGCAGGGCGGAAGTGCTACTATTTTTGTAGCGAATGGCGCACATTCTACGGGGGCTTCAGGCCATTTTGGCACACAAGATCCGGTGCAAATGGCGATTCAGCAGCGCCTCAAGCAGAGCCTGGACCCCAAGGCCATCTTCAACCCCCAGCGTCTGTTTCAGGCCTTCTAATCCCATGCAAACCCAGCTCGCCCCCGAATACCAGAACACGCCTGACGGCATGGCCGCCGAGGCCATTCTGCGCAAGTGCGTGCATTGCGGCTTTTGCACGGCCACCTGCCCCACCTACCAGCTGCTGGGCGACGAACTCGATGGTCCGCGCGGACGCATCTACCTGATGAAGCAGGTGCTGGAGGGCCAAGCCCCCACGCGCAAGACCCAGTTGCACCTGGACCGTTGCACGACCTGCCGCAACTGCGAGAGCACCTGCCCCAGCGGTGTCGATTACGGTCACCTGCTGGACATCGGGCGCAAGCTGGTGGATGCCAAAGTGCCGCGTCCACTGCTCGAAAAGACGGTGCGCTGGGCGTTGAAGGAAGGCATTCCCTCTGCGCTGTTCGGGCCCGCCATGGCCATGGGTCAAATGGTGCGTCCGTTGTTGCCGGCCAGCCTGAAGGGCAAGGTGCCGCCCAGGCAGGAGGCTGGTACGTGGCCAACGCGAACCCATGCCCGCAAGGTGCTGATGCTGGCCGGGTGTGCGCAGCCGGCGATGGGCCCCAACATCAATAGTTCTACCGCACGGGTGCTCGATGCGGTAGGCATACAGACGGTGGTGGCTGCCAAAGCGGGCTGCTGCGGTGCGGTCAAGTTTCACCTGAACGACCAGGACGGTGGCAAGGCCGAGATGCGCGCCAACATCGACGCCTGGTGGGCGCATGTGCAAAGCGGCGTGGAAGCGATTGTGATGAACGCCTCGGGCTGCGGCGTCACCGTCAAGGAGTACGGTCACATCCTGCACGACGAGCCGGCCTATGCCGACAAGGCCCGCCGCATCAGCGAGCTGACCAAGGATTTGAGCGAGTTGCTGCCCCTGATCGTCGATGCGCTACAGGCTACCGGCACCGCGCTGGTTGACCGTATCACCCGCACGGCGCCCAAGCTGGCATTTCACCCGCCGTGCAGCCTGCAGCACGGGCAAAAGCTCAAGGGCGGTGTCGAGCAGCATCTCGGCGCGCTGGGTTTCAATATCCGCACTGTCACCAATGAGTCGCATCTGTGTTGCGGCTCTGCAGGCACGTTCAGTGTGCTGCACCCCAAACTGGCTTACCAACTGCGTGACCGCAAGCTGGAGGCTTTGGACGAACTGCACAGCGAGGTCATCGTGTCAGCCAATATTGGCTGCATCACCCACCTGCAATCGGGTACTGAGACGCCTGTGAAACACTGGGTGGAAGTGCTGGACGCGGCGTTGACCGGGGCCTGATCTTTTTTTTCTGTGGCTCAGGCGTCCGCCAGCAGGGCCTCAATGTCTTTGGCCATGCTCTGCGGTGTGTCCGTGGGGGCGTAGCGTTTGATCACCTGGCCATCGCGCCCGACCAGAAATTTGGTGAAGTTCCATTTGATGGACTTGGAGCCCAGCAGGCCCGGTGCCTCGCTGGCCAGCCATTGGTACAGCGGATGGGCATCGCTGCCGTTGACATCGATCTTTGCCATCATCGGGAACGTCACGCCATAGTTGATCTGGCAAAACTCGGCGATCGTGTCGTTTTCACCCTTGTCCTGTCCTCCAAACTGGTTGCACGGAAAGCCCAGCACCACCAGACCGCGTTTTCCATAGGTGGTGTGCAACTCCTCCAGACCGGCGAATTGCGGCGTAAAACCGCAGGCGCTGGCGGTGTTGACGATCAAGAGCGGCTGGCCCTTGTACTGCTTGAGGGCGACCGGCTTGCCGGTGATGGAAAGGGCTTCGAAGTCGTAAACAGTGGTCATGGGGCTGCACAATGGCGGGGATAAGGTGGCCCACGATAGCACCAGATCAAATCACGTGCTTGACGTGGGGCGCTGGCCAAACGAGACCGCGGCAAGCAATGAGGCCAGCAGAATCAGGCTCCCGCCCAGCACGGTGCGCAGATGGAGTTCGCCTGCACCCAGAAGCACCGCCGACGCGCTGGCAAAAACCACTTCAGACAACATGATGATGGAAGTGGCGCTGGCGCTCAACCGGGCAGCGCCAAATTGCAGCCCCAGGTTTCCCACCAGAAAAAACAGACTCAGCCCGCCGGCCCAGCCCAGCCACTGGCTTGCCATGGGCGGAAGTGCGTCCACCAGGCCCTGCTGCACACCCAGTTGGGCGAGCACGGTGGCCATCACCGCGGCGCCTCCAAACATGGCCAGCATGACAGAGGATGTTGGCGCCTGGTGCAGTCGGCGCAGCATCACATTGGTCAGCGCGAAACACAGGCCACCCATCAGGGCCAGACCATCGGCCATGGTTTGCGGCCAGGGCCAGGGTGAGTCCGGCGTCTTGAGCACCACCACCACACCAACCAGCGCGAGTGCCAGGCGCAGCAGGGATGGGCCAGTCGGCTTTTCGCCCAATAGCGGCCAAGCCAGCATCACGACCCATGCGGGCATCAAATAGAACAGCAGCACCACCCGCACCACATCGCCCACGGTGACGGCCCAGTTGAAACCGATATTGGTCAGCCCCGCGGCAACCAGCAGGACCCACAAGCCGGGGTGCTGCGCAAATCCGCGCCATGCTTGCGGGCGCACGGTGAGCAGCAAGACCAGTGCAACCGTGTAGATCACGGCGGTGGCCCACAGCGGGTGCACACCCAGGTTCTGCAATTGTCGAAACGGCCACCAGGAGACACCCCAGGTAATGGCGTTGAGCAGCAAGGCCAGCGCTGCAAGGGCCCGGGCACCGCCAGGGTGCCCCGCGCTAGCCATGCAGGTTGTCGTGGCGGGCTATTTCCAGCAGGTTGGCGACGTCAGCAGCATGATCGCGGCAGTTGTTCTCGTGCCAGCGTTTGATGACCCACATGAAGCCGGCCACGACCACGCCAAACACCGTGATGGCGCCGAAGGCTGACAGGCCCATGCCGGTGGACAGGCTGTAGAAGGCGCCCAGGCCCAAAATGCAGGCTTGCTCATTGAAGTTCTGGACCGCAATCGAGCGCCCAGCGCCCATCAGGTTATGGCCCCGGTGCTGGAGCAGCGCATTCATGGGGACAACCAAAAAGCCGCCCAGACCACCGAGCAAAATCAGGAACGGGGCAGCGACCCATACGTTGGTGATGAAGTTCAGCAAAATCACCAGCACGCCCATGCCAATGCCCAACGGAAGCACCAGGGTGGCCTGGTCCAGACGCATGCGCATGGAGGCCGCGACGGCACCCACGGCGGTGCCAATGGCCACCACGCCCACCAGGGCAGACGCCTGGGTGACGGTGTAACCCAGGGCGGCAGCGGCCCACGCAAGCACGATGTAGCGCAAGTTGCCGCTGACGCCCCAAAACAGGGTGGTGGTGCTGAGCGAGATTTGGCCCAGACGGTCGCGCCACAAACGCATGTTGCAGTGCCAGAAGTCGGGCAGCAGGGAAATCAGGCGCTTGGGCAGGGGACGCATGGGGACGTCGGTCAGGGGAATGCGGGTGTTGAACCAGGCTGCCAGCACGTAGATAAAGATCAATATGCTGATGGCGGCTTCGGGTGGCGTATCGATGCTGGTGGTGATCAACGGGCAATCAAATGACAGCAGATAGGCAGAGGCCGCAGGTCCCACCAGTTGCCCGCCCAGCAGTACGCCCAGAATGATGGAGGCAATTGTCAGCCCCTCAATCCAGCCGTTGGCCTTGACCAGTTGCGAGGCTGGCAGCAATTCGGTCAGGATGCCGTATTTGGCGGGCGAATAGGCCGCCGCGCCCAGCCCCACAATGGCGTATGACATCAGGGGGTGGGTGCCAAACAACATCATCAGGCAGCCAACGATCTTGATGCCGTTGCTGTACAGCATGACCCGCCCCTTGGGCAGGGCATCGGCAAAAGCGCCGACAAATGGCGCCAGAATCACATAAAACAATGCAAACATCGGAACCAGAGCGGCCTGCTGCCACTCCTGGGCTCCGCTGGTACGCAGTAGCTGCACGGCCCCGACAAACAGTGCGTTGTCTGCCAGCGAGCTGAAGAACTGCGCCGACATGATGGTGTAAAAACCGCGTTTCATTCGTGGTGGGTGTGCGCCACGGCAGGGCCGTTGCGTCAGATATTGTGGGTGTCTCCAAACGTGTTGCGGTTATAGCATGCCCGGCGGTGTCAAAATCCCGGCTAGCCTTTGTCCCGAGTTTTCCTGAGTATTCCTGAGTTATTCGTTATGCCCCGTCCCATCCTCGCCACCATCCACACGCAGGCATTGCGTGATAACTTGTCGCTGGCGCGCTGCGCGGCAGATGACGCCAGAGTGTGGGCCGTCGTCAAGGCCAATGCCTACGGGCACGGTATTGAGCGTGTGTTTGAAGGGTTGCGAGGGGCTGATGGTTTTGCGTTGCTGGACCTCAACGAGGCGCAACGCGTGCGCGACCTCGGCTGGCGCGGTCCCATTTTGTTGCTGGAGGGTGTTTTTGAGTTGCGTGATCTGGAGCTGTGCTCAAGACTCGACCTGTGGCACACGGTGCACTGCGATGCCCAGATCGACATGCTGGCAGCCCACAAGACCAACGTTGCGCAGCGTGTCTTTTTGAAAATGAACTCCGGCATGAACCGCTTGGGTTTTGCGCCCGAACGTTACCGCTCCGCCTGGACCCGGCTCAACGCCCTGCCGCAGGTGGACGAGATTTCGTTGATGACCCATTTCAGCGATGCCGATGGCGCTAAAGGGGTGGCTGAACAAATGGCTGTTTTTGCCGCCATGACCCACGATCTGCCGGGCGAACGCAGCCTGAGCAACAGTGCGGCGACGCTGCGGCATATGGCCCACGCGGATCAGGCGATGGGGCAGCCGAGCACCAAACTGGTATCCGACTGGGTGCGTCCGGGCATTGCCCTGTATGGCAGCGCGCCTGATTTTCCCGAACACAGCGCAGCCGACTGGGGCCTGCAGCCGAGCATGACACTTGCTGCAAAAATAATAGCAGTTCAGGCACTGTCTGCGGGGGCTAGCGTTGGATATGGTTCGAATTTTCTGGCCCAGGACGCGATGCGCGTCGGGGTGGTTGCGTGCGGCTATGCCGATGGCTACCCGCGCATTTGCCCCACCGGTACCCCGGTGCTGGTGGACGGCACGCGCACCCGCACGGTGGGCCGCGTGAGTATGGACATGATCACGGTGGACCTGACTGCAGTGCCGCAAGCCGGGCCGGGCAGTGTGGTTACCTTGTGGGGGACTGCGGCCAATGGCGCGGTGCTTTCGATCGATGAAGTGGCTGCCTGCGCACAGACCGTGGGTTACGAGCTGATGTGTGGTTTGGCGAGCCGGGTTCCGGTGGAGGTTGCAGCATGAAGTACGTACCGATTCCCGTGGCCATGCTGGCGGTGGGGCAGCCGCTGCCGGTGGATGTGTGGAGCGCTTCAGGCCAGCTGCTGCTGCGCAAGGGGCAGCCGGTTGCGTCGGAGGAACATCGAAACAAGCTGCACGCCCACAACGCATCTTCCACGCCGGCCGATGCGTTGGCGTGGCAGCGCAGTTATGAGCGCATGGTGCACATGCTGCTCAGTCAGGGTGTGGACGTGCAGGAGGTGAGCCGCACACCCATGCCCAGCGAAATCCGGGAAAGCGACTATGTCGTCGGCCAGCAGCTTGATGGCGGGTGGCTTGATTTGCAGGAGGTGTTGCGCGGCATCTTGTACCAGGGCGGCCTGGCCATCAACCCGCTGGAGCGGCTGGTTGGAATTGAGAGGAAAGCCCTGTCCCTGCTGAAGGCGGATGTGGATGACAGCCTGCTTTGCCTGTTTCAGGCATTGTCGGACACGGCCCAGGGCTACTGCGCAACCCATGCGCTGCTGTGTGCGGTGGTGTGTGATGTGACGGCGCGCAAGCTGGCCATGGCGCAACCCCAGCGCGAAGCATTGTTCACCGCGGCGCTGGTCATGAATATCGGCATGGCCCGCGACCAGGACAGCCTGGCGCGCCAACAGTCGGCACCGACGCCCTGGCAGCGCACGCTGATTCAGGAGCACCCGCTGCGCAGCGTCGAGATCCTTCAAGGCTTTGGGTTTGATGACCCGCAGGTGCTCGACATGGTGCGCTGGCATCACGATCCGGCCACCGAGGAGGGCCTCGAAGTGAATGTGCTGGCGCGCCGCGTGTTGTCGATGGCAGACGGTTTCATCGCCAAACTGGCGGGGCGAAAAACGCGCGCTTCGTTGTCGCCGGTGAAAGCGGTGAAGTCCATGGTGATGGGGGCGGAAGGCATCGGGCTGGGGGTCGGTTCGGCGATGGCCCAGGCCGCAGGCTTTTACCCGCCAGGCACGTATGTGAAGTTGGCCAACGGCGAGACTGCACTGTCGGTGCAGCGCGGTGAGCGGGCCAACACGCCCTGGGTGATCAGCATTCTGGACAAGGACGGTGTCGCGTTGGGCAAGTATCTTTGCAAGGAAACCACCACACCGGCTTGTGCGATTGCCGCAGCGGTGACGGCCGAGAACGTGCGCGTGACGCTCAGTATCGACAAGGTGCGCAAGGCCCGAGAGAGAATCAAAAAGCTGTAATTTCATACAGTATGATGGGCGCATGGCAAAAGAAAAAACCATCTACACCTGCACCGAGTGCGGTGGCACCAGTCCCAAGTGGCTCGGTAAATGCCCGAGTTGCTCGGCCTGGAACACACTGATCGAGTCCGTGGCTGAATCGGCCGCAGCCGGCAGGAACCGTTACACATCCCAATTTCAATCGTTGGCAAAGACAGCCGAAGTCGCGGTGCTGGCCGACATTGAAGCCACTGATGTCCAGCGCACCCCCACCGGTCAGGATGAGCTCGATCGTGTGTTGGGCGGCGGCATCGTAGAAGGTGCCGTGGTTCTGATTGGCGGCGACCCGGGCATTGGCAAGTCCACGCTTTTGTTGCAGGCGCTCGACTCATTGCAGCGCGGCGGGCAGTCGACGCTCTACGTCACAGGAGAGGAGAGTGGTGCCCAGGTGGCGCTGCGTTCACGCCGGCTGGGTCTGGACGCCTGCCAGGTCAAGGTGCTGGCCGAGATTCAACTCGACAAGATACTCGCCACCATCGATGCGTTGCAGCCCGACGTAGCCGTGATCGACTCCATTCAGACCGTGTATTCGGACCAGCTCACATCGGCACCCGGGTCGGTGGCGCAGGTGCGCGAGTGTGCCGCCCACCTGACCCGGTGTGCCAAGTCCAGCGGAACGGCCATTGTGCTGGTTGGCCATGTCACCAAAGAGGGCGCGCTGGCGGGCCCCCGTGTGCTGGAGCACATGGTCGACGCGGTGCTGTACTTTGAGGGTGAAACGCACAGCAGCTTCCGTCTGGTGCGCGCCATCAAAAACCGTTTCGGCGCGGTCAATGAAATTGGCGTTTTTGCCATGACCGAAAAGGGGCTCAAAGGCGTCAGCAACCCGAGTGCGATCTTTTTGAGCCAGCACGCCGAGCCGGTGCCGGGCAGCTGCGTTATGGTTACGCTCGAAGGCACGCGTCCGCTGCTGGTCGAAATCCAGGCGCTGGTCGACAGTGGCGGACCCAGCCCCAGGCGTTTGAGTGTGGGCCTGGACCGTGACCGTCTGGCCATGCTCCTGGCCGTGTTGCACCGCCACGCGGGGGTGGCCTGCATGGACCAGGATGTGTTTGTGAACGCCGTGGGCGGTGTGCGCATCAGCGAACCGGCCGCCGACCTGGCGGTGCTGCTGGCCATCACCTCCAGCCTGCGCGGCAAGCCGTTGCCCAAGGGTTTCTTTGCTTTTGGTGAAGTGGGCTTGGCCGGCGAAGTGCGCCCGGCACCGCGTGGACAAGAGCGGCTGAAGGAGGCCGCAAAACTCGGCTTCACGGTGGCTGTTGTACCGAAAGCCAATGTGCCCAAAAAGTCGCATGCCAAAGAGTTTGAGGGGCTGACCATTCACGCGGTGGACCGGGTGGAGCAGGCGATGGATATCGTGCGCGGCCTGGGCTAACCATGCTGTCGATGAATAAGCCCTGGAAGACGCTACCCCGGATCGGCGCGGCTGTCGCGCTCATGGTGGTGGGGTTTTTGGCTTTTCGCGCCTACGGGTGGCCTGGTCTGGCATTGGCCGGCGGCGGCGTTGTGATGTGGGTCCTGCTGAGCATGACGCGTATGTTGAAGGTGTTGCAGCGCACTGGCGAACATCCGGTTGGAACGGTCGCCAGCGCGGTGATGTTGCATTCCCGTTTGTTGCCCGGCATGACGCTGCTGCAGGTGCTGGCGCTGACGCGGGCTTTGGGTCAGCGCGTGGGCGAGTTGCAGGCACCCGTTGAGCAATACCAGTGGACGGATAGCGCCGACGCCGCTGTGCACTGCACCTTTGCCAACGGAAAGCTGGTTGAATGGGAACTCGTTAGGCCTTAATGTGCATGCGGCTGGACGGTTGGGATTCGGGATGGCGGCGGTCGTAAAATCAGCGTTTCCACGACACCGACCCCAAGGAACACGCCATGAGCCCTCTGCCTCCCTCAATGTCCGATCGCGACGGAAAAATCTGGATGGACGGCCAGATGGTTGACTGGCGCGATGCCAAGATCCATGTCCTGACCCACACGTTGCACTACGGTTGTGGCGCTTTTGAAGGCGTGCGTGCCTACAACACCGTTAACGGCACGGCGATATTCCGACTCGAAGAGCACACTGAACGCCTGTTCAACAGCGCCAAGATCCTTCGCATGAAGATCCCGTTCACCAAAGAAGAAGTGAACGAGGCGCAAAAGGCCGTCGTGCGCGAGAACAAACTCGAAAGCTGCTACCTGCGCCCCCTGACCTGGATTGGCGACAAGAAGCTTGGCGTCTCGCCCAGGGGCAACACCATCCACCTGATGGTGGCGGCCTGGCCATGGGGCGCCTACCTGGGCGAGGAAGGCATGCAGCGCGGCATTCGGGTCAAGATTTCCAGCTATACCCGCCACCATGTCAACATCACGATGACGCAGGCCAAGGCGGTGAGCAACTACACCAACTCGATTCTGGCCAACATGGAAGCCACAGATGACGGTTACGACGAGGCCATGCTGCTCGACGCCAGCGGCTTTGTGTCCGAAGGCGCCGGAGAAAACCTGTTCGTGGTGAAGGACGGCGTGGTCTATACGCCCGACCTGTCGGCTGGTGCGTTGAATGGCATTACCCGCAACACGGTGCTTCACATTTGCAAGGACCTCGGAATCGAAGTGGTGCAAAAGCGCATCACCCGTGACGAGGTTTACATCAGCGATGAGGCTTTTTTCAGCGGCACCGCAGCCGAGATCACGCCCATTCGCGAACTCGACCGCATTGAGCTGGGCAAGGCCGGCTACGTCGGTAGCCGTGGCCCCATCACGGAAAAAATCCAGACCGCGTTCTTTGACATCGTCAACGGCCGCAATTCAAAATACGCCCACTGGCTAACGAAAGTGTGAGGCATTGTGGGTCAGACCACTCGTGCAGCGATGTGCTCCGCCCCCAACTGATTAAAGGTACTCAAACATGCAAAACATAGAACTTCTGGCAAAAGACCTGAACCATCAGGGTGGCGTATGCTGCCCCAGCCCCTTGGCAAAAATGGAAACCTGGAGCACCCATCCCAAGGTTTTTCTGGATGTCGGCAAAACCGGCGAAGCCAGGTGCCCCTACTGTGGCACCGTCTATAAGCTCAAGGACGGCGAGCATTTCCACGCCCATTAGCCCCCACGCTGCGGCCGCTTGTGCGGGTCGCAGTCCCTGTCGGCGACTGCGTTGCTCCATCGGCCGGTCCGGCGGTGTCACGTCGGGCTGAGGCGCTAATGCCTCAGTCCCTGGTCATCGCACCCCAATGGATTGGGGATGCGGTCATGACGGAGCCTTTGCTGCGGCGTTTGCATGCGCGTGGCGAGACGCTCACGGTAGGTGCCTTGCCCTGGGTGGCGCCCGTGTACCGGGCCATGCCGCAGGTGAACGAAGTCATCGCCTTGCCCTTTGCCCACGGCGGCTTGCAGTGGAGTGCACGCCGGGCCATCGCGCGGCAATTGCGTGGCCGTTTTGATGCGGCGTACGTGTGCCCCAATTCTTTCAAAAGTGCCTTGTTGCCGTGGTGGGCGGGCATTGCCAAACGTGTCGGATACCACGGTGAGGCGCGCTATGGGGTGCTGACGCATCGACTGCCCAACCCCGGAGCGGGGGACCGGCCCCCGATGGTGGCGTTTTACTCGGCGCTCAGTGGCGACGCCGATGTTGGGACCGACAGGCCAAAACTGCAGATACCCGGGGCAACGGTTGATGCTGCGCTGCTGGCCTTGCGCTTGCAACGCCAGGGCTACTACGCGTTTGCGCCGGGTGCCGAGTTTGGCCCGGCCAAGCGCTGGCCAGCACAGCACTTTGCCGTATTGGCCGAGCAGTTGTCTCTTCCGGTGGTGCTGTTGGGTTCGGCCAAGGAAGCCGCCTTGTGTGCGGAGATTTCGCATGCGGTGAATGCGCTGCGGCCTGGCCATTGCCTGGATTGGTCGGGGCGCACCACTCTGGACCAGGCGCTAGCTACCATTTCAGCCGCGAAAGCCATGGTCAGCAATGACTCCGGATTGATGCACGTAGCTGCGGCGTTTGGCGTGCCGCAGGTTGCCATTTTCGGCTCATCAAGCCCCTTGCATACTGCGCCCCTGAACCCATTGGCACATGTCATTTGGCTCAAGGACGACCCCCTGTACCAGCCGGCGCTGGACTGCGCTCCGTGTTTCAAGCGCGAATGTCCGCTGGGTCACACGCGCTGCCTGGTGGATGTTCAGCCGGATGACGTGCTACGATTTTTGTAGTTTCGAATTTTGTTGAAAGGAAGAGTTGCAATGGACAAGCGTTTGAAAGAACTGGGGACCACGCTGGCGCTCATCACCGGCACATTGCTGGCCGGGTTGGCCGCACACGCCGCTGACACCAAGGTGCTCAACGTGTACAACTGGTCGGACTACATCGCCGAAGACACGATCAAGAATTTCGAAAAAGAGACCGGCATCAAGGTCCGCTACGACAACTACGACAACAATGAAATTCTGCACGCCAAGCTGGTGGCAGGGCGCTCGGGCTACGACATCGTGGTGCCAGGCTCGCACTTTGCCAAGACGCAGATTGAGGGCGGCTTGCTGCAAAAGCTCGACCGCAGCAAGTTGACCAACTGGAGCAACCTGGACAAGGGTTTGCTGGAACAGTTGAGCAAGGTCGACCCCGGCAATGAATACCTCGTGGACTGGCTATGGGGCTACGTGACGGTGGGAATCAACGTCGGCAAGGTCAAGGCGGCGCTGGGCGATCTGCCCATGCCTGACAACGCCTGGAGTCTGCTGTTCGACACCAAATACGTGAGCAAGCTGAAAGCTTGCGGCGTCAGCGTGCTCGATTCGGCGTCTGAGGTGATACCTGCTGCGCTGATGTATGCCGGCAAACCTGCTTTCAGCAAAGACGTCGCGGACTACGCGGCGGCAGCTTCTGTGCTGACCGCCATTCGCCCCTATGTGACGCGCTTTTCATCCTCCGGCTACATTGAGGAGATGGCCAGCGGCGCCACCTGCTTGGTGATGGGGTATTCGGGCGATATCAACATCGCGCGCAACCGCGCCGCCGCTGCGAAGGGCAAGACGCCGGTGGTGATCGAGGCGCTGATTCCCAAAACGGGCGCTACGCTGTTTTTCGACACGATGGCCATTCCCAAAGATGCACCGAACGTGGAAAACGCCCACTTGTTCATCAACTACATCCTGCGCCCCGAAGTGCATGCCGCTTTGACCAACAAGGTGTTTTATGCCAACCCGAATGCCGCATCGTTGAAGTTTGTGAAGAAGGAGGTGGCGCAGAACAAGAGCATTTTCCTGGACGAAGCGGCCACCAGGACCATGGTGCCTCCGGATGCATTGCCACAGGCCGTGCGCAAGGTCCAGACCCGCACCTTCACCAACTTCAAAGCCGGGCGGTAGTGCCCCAGATGCCAAAAAAAAAGCCACCGTGAGGTGGCTTTGTAAAAATTCCCAATAGGGAACGTCGTTGGATTCCATTGAAGCGAAGCTTTTGCAGCCTGATCTTCATTCCTTGTGAACTGTGACAGCAGCTAGGTGAACTGTAAGGTCGATGGGCGATTTTCGGTATCCCACGTTTGTGTGGTCTAGATTGAAATTTCTCCAAAAAGCGCGAAAAAATGACATTTCGCAAGCTCTGGCGCAAATTTTCTATGTTGAAGTAGCCGCTAGTGGCAGGTGAATCTCAAAACAGGCTCCACCCGCTTCGCGGTTGCTGCATTGCACGGACCCCCCGTGTCGCAACGCGATGGATTTGACCAGCGCCAGCCCCAAACCCATGCCGCCATCGCGCTCGGATGCCCCGGGCAGGCGGTAAAAAGGCTCAAAAATCCGTTCCTGATAAGCCTCTGGCACTCCGGGCCCGTTGTCACAGACCCGGATACGCACCTGGGTGTCGTCCGCAGTGAGCGTCAGCGTGGCAGCACCGTTGGCGTGGCGGCGGGCATTTTCCAGAAGATTGCGCACGGCGCGGCGCAGCAATTTGCTGACACCCGGTACCAGCAATGCTCCGCCCGGGGCCTGCACATCGAGCGTTGCGTCGGTGCGTGCGCATTCCTCGGCGGCCAGGCCGATCAGGTCGACCGGTTCGATGGTGCCCAGGTCAGCCTCTTTGGCGTCGAGGCGGCTGGCCAGCAGAATTTCGTCAATCAGTTGATCCAGTTCGCCAATGTTGCGCGCGATTTCGTCCTTCGCATGGTGACCTGCTGTTTCGGCGGTTGTGGGCATGAACTCCAGCCCCATGCGGATACGGGTCAACGGCGAGCGCAACTCATGTGAGGCATTGGCCAGCAGCGATTTTTGGGATGCCAATAATGCATCCCGGGCCTTCACCAGGGTCTCAATCTGCTGCGCTGCGTGGTTGAAGCGTTCGGCCAGAAAGCCGACCTCGTCATTGCCCGCCACCGGCACGCGCACGCTCAGGTCACCACTGCCCCATTGCTCGACGCCATGCTGGAGCACTTCGAGGCGGCGGGTGAGCCTGCGCACGATGGGGTAGGTTGCCAGCGCCACCGCAATGCCGACCAGTCCCAGTGTCCAGAAAAATCCAAACGGTGCGCGCCAATTCGACTGTGACGGGCGTGGCAAGTGGATGTGGATGGTTTGGCCATCTTGCATGCGCACATCAAACTCTGGACCGGCGCCGAAGCGCCCGCGTGCCGGGTGATCTGGCCCGTCGCCGGCGTCGCGCTCGCCATTTGGAGTGGTAGGCGGATGCCGCAGGCGCGGCTGCCCGTGGCCGATGACCTCGCCGGCCTGGTTGCGGGCGACCACTTCGCGCAGTGGTGCATCCGCTGCCATCCGCCAGGCCCAGCCGACCAGAAAGGTCAGCACCGCCACGGCCAGCACGACCGCCAGCCAGATCCTGATGTAGAGACGGTTCATGGGTCCTGGCACTCAGTCGGGCTGAATCTAATCCTGCTGGCGTGCAAATACATAGCCCACGCCCCGCACGGTAAGAATGCGTTTGGGGGCCTTGGGGTCCACTTCAATGGCTGCACGGATGCGGCCCATGTGGACGTCGATGGAGCGGTCAAAGGCGTCGAGTTCGCGCCCTCGCACCGACTCCATGATCTGGTCACGCGTGAGCACCCTCCCGGCACGCTCGGCCAGTGTCACCAGCAGGTCAAACTGATACGAGGTCAGGTCGCAGGGTGCGCCGCTGACACACACGCTGCGGGCATCCCGGTCAATCTCCAGCGAGCCAAAGCGCAAGGTCGAGTGCTCGGCGGCAGGGCCTTCCCCGCGGCGGCGCAGAACGGCGCGAATGCGAGCCAGCAATTCACGCGGCTCGAACGGCTTGGGCAGGTAGTCGTCGGCGCCAAGTTCCAGGCCGATGATGCGGTCCATGGCATCTCCCTTGGCGGTGAGCATCAGCACCGGCACCTGTGATGTGCCTGTGGGCAGCGCGCGGATGCGCCGGCATACTTCCAGACCATCGATGTCGGGCAGCATCAGATCCAGAATCACCAGGTCGACGGCGGAGCCCCTGACCGGGTTGGTGAGCATCTCAAGTCCGCCATGGCCGTCACCGGCGCAACTGACGGTATAGCCGGATTGCTGCAAATACTGCGCCACCATGGCAGCCAGGCGGGCATCGTCCTCGATCATCAACAGGTGCTGGGTCATGCTGGCAGTTTATCGTTCGGACGTTTCCAGCGTGTGCGTGCGGCTTGTCGTGTCTGTAAAGTTTGGTAAAAATGGCCCCCGCGCTCCACCGCTGCGCGGGTCGCTGCCCCCCAAGGGGGTTGTCCTGCCTTGGGGCGGCCCGGCGGCGGGACTATGGCCCCCGCGCTCCACCGCTACGCGGGTCGCTGCCCTCCTCACCGTCGGGGGAGCGTAGATTTGCTATCAAATCAAGAGCTGTCTGCGCTTATTACACGCGGGCTATCGGCTGATTTCATGCGGGAAGTCAGCCAGACGAGCGCCAGCACCGGCAGCCCAAGAATGGCGGTTGCCGTGAAGAAGCTGCTGTAGCCGAAGCGGTCCACATATACGCCCGAGTAGCCCGCGACAAACTTGGGCAGTAGCAGCATCATGGAGCTGAACATGGCGTATTGGGTGGCGGAGTAGTTGACGTTGGTCAGGCTGGAGAGATACGCAATGAACGCAGCCGAGGCAATGCCGCTGGCCAGGTTGTCCGCCGAGATGACAAAAATCAGGGCCTGCACATCGTGGCCTTGCCCCGCCAGCCAGGCGAACAGCAGATTGGTGGCGCCGCTCAGGGCTGCGCCCAGCATCAGCACCGGCATCACGCCCATACGCAGGGACATTGCGCCGCCCACAAATGCACCGACCAGCGTCATGACCACGCCATAAATTTTGGTGACTGCAGCGACTTCGTCTTTGCTAAAGCCCATGTCCACATAAAACGGATTGGCCATGATGCCCATCACCACATCGCTGATGCGGTAAGTGGCAATCAACGCCAGAATCAGCACCGCCTGCCAGCGGTAGCGGCCTATGAAGTCGGCAAATGGTTCGACCAGTGCGCTGCGCAGCCAATCCGCCGCATTCCTGGCCGGTGGAATGGCACGATGCGCCGGTTCTGGTGACAGCAGCACCGTCATGACGCCGGGCAGCATGCTCGCGGCCATCACCAGGTAGGCCGCTTGCCAGGCACTGTGCTGGTAGGCGCCTGCCGCCAGCGGGGCTGCAACCTCGGCCCGTGCAGCGATCCACAAAGCCCCCGCGCCAGCCCAGATCATGGCCAGGCGGTAGCCCGTTTGGTAGGTTGCGGCCAGGGCGGCCTGGCGCTCGGTGGTCGCGGATTCGATGCGAAACGCATCCAGCGCAATGTCTTGCGTGGCCGAACCAAACGCCACCGCCAGCGCGCACCACACCACGGGCGCCAGTGCCTGACGCGGGTCGGTCAGCGCCATGCCCACCAGGCCCAGCATGATCATGGCTTGCGCCAGCAGCAGCCAGCTACGCCTGCGCCCCAGCCGGCGGGTCAGCACGGGAATGGGCAAACGGTCCAGCAACGGTGACCAGACCCATTTGAAGCCGTAGGCCAGCCCGACCCAGCTCAAAAAACCGATGGTGGTGCGGTCAATGCCGGCCTCGCGCAGCCAAAAACTCAGCGTGCCAAACACCAGCAGCAGCGGTAGCCCAGCCGAAAACCCGAGCGACAGCATGCGTAGCGAGGCCGGCTCCAGATACACCTTCAGGGTGTCAAGCCATGAGGGCTTGTCGGCCAATGAGGGGGTGTCGGGCGTTGGTGTGGTCATCAAGGAATAATACCGCCATGACATTTGCACTCCCCTTTGCCAAACGAGGCCGCACTCTCAGGGGCACCCCGCCCCGACGGCATGCATTTTTGCTGGCTATTGCTCTGGCCGGTGCGGGTCTTGCCGCTGCGGCGCGTGAAGGCGTGGACGTGGGCGCCAACTCGTCATTTGCCAAGCTGGTTCCGGCCGAGCAGGTCGAACGCTCTGCGGCGCAGCAATATCTGCAAGTGCTGTCCCAGGCCGACGCCAAGCGGGCGCTGGCACCCAAGGACAACGCCCAGGTGCTGCGTTTGCGCGCCATTGCCAAGAAAATCATCCCCTTTGCGGTGGAGTGGAACCCGCGTGCGCGCAACTGGCAGTGGGAGGTCAATCTGATTGGCTCCAGCCAGATCAATGCCTACTGCATGCCAGGCGGCAAGATTGCCTTCTACACCGGCATCTTGCAGCAGCTCCAGTTGACCGACGACGAAGTGGCCATGGTGATGGGACATGAAATCGCGCACGCTCTGCGTGAACACGCACGCGAACGCATGGGCAAAAGCGCCGTCACGCAAGGGGCCGCGCGTATTGGCGGTGCGCTGGCGGCGAGCTTCTTCGGCATTGACCCGCGCATCACCGATGGTCTGGCCAGCGGCGGTGCCAATTTGTTGACCCTGGAGTTCGGGCGTGAAGATGAATCGGAAGCCGATCTGGTGGGCATGGAGCTGGCCGCCCGCGCCGGCTACGACCCGCGTGCAGGCGTCACGCTATGGCAAAAAATGAGCGCGGCCAGCAAGGGTGCGCCACCGCAGTGGCTGTCAACCCACCCGTCGGGCAAAACCCGCATTGCGGATATCCAGGCCAATCTGCCCAAGGTTATGCCCCTGTACGAGCGGGCATTGGCGCGTTAGGGCCGTGCGTGCGCGAAAAATGATCAACGCGTTGATGCTACGCTGAACCGCCGAGTTGAAGGGCCAAAGCAGGGCTCACATTCCATCGGTTATCGCGGTATGCGCACTACGGAATTTGTCCATAACTGGATAGACCAAGGCTTCCCGGCACGGTTCACACCTCGAAAGGATTCGCTATGTTCTACATGATGCCCAATCCCCTGTTCGATAACGCATTTCAGTCATGGATGGCGGCGGCGCGTGACCAGGCGACAGCGCAGTTGATTGCCACCCTCTCGATCCAAAAGGCCATTCAATCCAGGGTGGTCAGCAACGTGGAGACCTGTGCGCTGGGCATCGAAGATCAGATCGAGTCCGCATACAAACCTGCGGTTCCGGTGGAGAGGCGAAGGGCTCCACGCAAGGCAAAAACTCAGCTTCTGTAGTGGACGCTTGCAGTGATCCTATGCAGTTGCCGCCTGCCCGTGCAGCTTGCCATAGGCGCTCAGCAGGCGCTGGTGCAGGTCGCAGCCTTCCAGACTCAACCCGGGTGAGGGTTCACCAAAGAAGCGCAGTTCGCCATTGAGCAGGGCACGTGCCTGTTGCAAGGTCTGGGGGCTGTAGATGCTTTGCAGGCCGGCCTTGTAGTGCGCAACGTCCGCATGCGCATCGAGCTGCTGCAGTGTTTCAATGCAGGCGTAGACTTGGCTGCGCTCCGGGTTGACCTGACCGAACTGGCGCACCCATTCGCAACCCTCGGCGGTGGCCTGGCTGTCGGCGATGCTGAGCGCGAGCAGGGTTTTGAGCTCGCCCACGCGCAGGTCCTTCCAGAACGGGTTGTCGCCCGGCGCCAGGCCGATCAGCGCGGCCACCAGGCGGTCGTCGGTCAGACCGTTCTCATTCAGGGTTTCCAGCAGGTCGCTGCACTCGTCGTGGTCCAGGTCGCTCAGATTCAGTATCGCTTCGCGGATGCCGTTGGCGATGCTGTTGTTCTCCCACTCCAACTCGTCCACCGGGTAAATTTCGGACATGCCGGGCACGATGATGCGGCAGGCGTACACCCCCAGGTGCTCGAAGTCGGCCACGTAAATGTCAAAGCCCAGTTGGTGAATGGTGGCCACCGACCAGGCGTAGTCTTCGGCCGTGGTGCTGCTGAAATTCCAGTCGTGAAAGGGGAAATTCGGCTGGCTGCTCATGAAGTTCCAGTGGATCAAGCCGCTGGAATCGACAAAGTGGATTTCGATGTTGGGTGAGCTGGCAATCTCCTCCATGTCAAAGCCCGGCGCGGGGAAGCCGCCCAGCGCATCCAGCGCACGGCCCTGCAGCAGTTCGGTCAGGGCACGCTCCAGTGCAATCTCGAAGCGCGGGTGGGCGCCAAAGCTGGCGAAGCAGCCCTGATCGTGCGGGTTCAGCAGGGCCACGTTCATCACCGGGAACTGGCCACCCAGCGACGCATCCTTCACCAGAATGCCAAAGCCCGCATCGCGCAGGCCCTGGATGCCGGCGGCAATGCGCGGGTAGCGGTTGATGACGTCTTGCGGCACATCGGGCAGGCACAGGCCCTCGCTGATGATGCGAAACTTGGCGAAGCGCTCGAAAATCTCTGACAGCGCCTGGGTGCGCGCTTCGGGTGCCGTGTTGCCGGCCGACATGCCGTTGCTCACATACAGGTTGCCAATGACGTTAACCGGAAAGAAGGCGGTCGTGCCGTCTCGCTCGCGCACGTAGGGAATGGCGCAGATGCCGCGCTCCTGGTTGCCGGAGTTGAAGTCCACCAAGGTGTTGGCATCAATCGTGCCGCGCGGGTTGTAAAACTGCTGTAGCTCGGGTGTCAGCAGGCCGGCAGGCCAGGCACCATCGTCACCGGGTTGAAACCATTGC
>JAIPDC010000030.1 GCA_021737865.1 Rhodoferax sp. | reverse complement strand
CGCGACGCGCGCATCTCCACGCTGTATGAAGGCACCACCGGCATCCAGGCGCTGGACCTGCTGGGCCGCAAGGTGCTGCTTAACACCAAAGGAAAATGCGTGCGCGATTTCAGTGGCACGGTGCTGCGTTTCACCAAGCCCTTTGCGCTGCAGCGTACACCCATGGGCCAGATGGCACGCACGCTGGTGCGCCGCACCGCGCAGTGGAACCTGCTGACCACGCTGATCATGCTGCGCGCATCCAAAGACCGCGAGCAGGTCGGCTCATCGAGCGTGGATTACCTGATGTACTCCGGCTTTGTGATGATGGCCTACTACTGGGCGCTGCAGGCGGCCAAGGCGGCCGAGTTGCTGAGCAGCGGCAAGGGAAAGGAGTCAAACGACTTCTACACGGCCAAAATTCAGACGGCAGAGTTCTACTTTGCCCGGTTGTTGCCCCGGGCCGATGGCCACTACAGCGCGGCGCTGGCTCCCACCAGTGCGGTGATGCAGATGCCGCAGGAGCTGTTCCAGATGGCGTGAGGAAGTGGACCGCCTAACCGGATGAAAAAATCAGGTTAGCGGCGTTCTTGCAGAGTCTGGATGTGCGCGAGGATGTCCTTGGTGACATGGGAGTCCAGCTCACGCAGTGCGGGCATGGTGTCGTCAGGGTGGCCGTTGAGCATGTTGTGCAGGCTGTGCCAAGGGTCGCCACGCGAGACCTTGCCCAAGTGGCGTTTTGCAACAAAGTACCCGTCCTGCCCATGGCAGTTGGCACACATGGTTCGATAGTGAGTCTTGCCTTTGGCTGCATCGCCGCGGGAAAGTCCGGTCTTCAGGTCGATCACGGTGTCCATCTCAACCTGCCCGTAACTCACAAAATTGGCCAGGTCCTGCAAGTCCCGATGCCGCAAAACTGCGCCGAAATGATGGGGTGTGCCGCGCAAGACGGCCATCGTCTTGGCCGGATCGGTGCCCGCCATCGCGCGAATACCGATGATGCCGGTGGCATGGTCGCCTTTGGCATACTGCCCTTGACCACCTTTGTAATCCCAGCCGTGGCATTCCTTGCAGCGCCAGGTTTCATTGGCCGAGTTTGCGTAATAGGCCTTGGGCGGGTAGGCAGGATGCGCAAGGGCCTGACGTTGCCCTCCTGTGTGAACCTGCCAATCGTCATAAAGACGCCCGCCGTTGGCCACTGAGGCCACCAAGTCGAGGCTGCGCAGGGTCTGCAAGTAGGCCAGTATATTGACAGCGGTTTCTTCACCCAGCGTACGCAGGGCAGGCATGTTGCCGCCGGGATGGCCGTTGACCGCAACGTGCAATACTTCTGCAGGCCGTTGACGGGCGGAGTCGCCAAGGGGCGCGATCTCGCGCAGACGGTCACCTTCCAGACCATGACAGACCGCACAGACGGTGGCAAAAACCTTGTGAGCCGATGTTTGAGCTGGCTTGACGTGACGGGCCTGGTCCACCAGGCGGTTCATGTCGGTCTGACCGCTGGAAACAAAGTTGGCGAGGTCCATGCGGTCATGCTCGTCAAGCAACTCTTCATATCCGTGGTTAGCATCTTTGAGCAGCGTGGCAATGGCTGCCGGGCCTGCTTTTTGATGACCCTGAATTCCTTTCATGCCATGGTTGCCTTTGTAGTCCCATCCATGGCATTCAACGCAGCGCCAGGTGTCTGGTGTGGCCACTCGCAACGGTTTGGTCTTGAAAGCCGGGTTGGCGTGGTTTGGCGCTCGGGCCTTGGTTTCGGCAATCCAGTTGTCGTAGAGACGGCCACCCCTGACCACCGATGCCGAATCGTTGGCCTCGGCTGACAGTGTGAAGGCAGCCAGCAAGGCCATCAAGGCGGTAAGCAACAAGCGGTTCATGGTTTGTCTCCGTTGAACGCGGGCAAGCGTTGTCCGGACCATTCTAGATTTTTGAGCTTCGCCCAGTGGGGGTATTCGCAGCAATAGGACCCGGTGCCCGGATCATCCATTGATACAAGTCAATCTTTCACGGATGCTTCAATAACTGAATCGATCGACGAACAAAGGACGGTACGTCCCCAAAGTGTCCACGGGGCAGGGGACAGGTAAAATCGGCCGGTCGATTTTTACCCCAGGCCGCCCTAGTGACACTGCATATCACCCAATTCGAGGGCAGCAATGCCCTGAGCAGCTTCCGCGTTCAACAACTCTTGCCTGCGCTGCAGGGTATTCACGAAAAAATCGCAGGAATCTCTGCGCGCTTTGTGCATCTGGCGGCGGGCGATAGCGCCCCCGATGCTGCACTGAGTGCCCAACTGGCGGCGCTGCTGGCCTACGGTGACCCGTATACCGGCCCCACCGACGGCCCGCTCATCGTGGTGTCGCCGCGCCTGGGCACCGTCTCGCCCTGGGCATCGAAAGCCACCGACATTGCCCACAACTGCGGTTTGGCCGTGCACCGCATCGAACGCCTGGTGGAATACCGCCTGACATTGAAGAACGGGCTGCTGAGCAAGACCGTACTCACCACCGAACAACTGGAGCAGGTGGCTGCCCTGCTGCACGACCGCATGACCGAGAGCGCCATGTTCGAGCGCGCACAGGCTCTGGGACTGTTCAGCGCGCTGCAAGCCGCTCCCATGGACCATGTGGATGTATTGGCTGGCGGCAAGGCCGCGCTGGTCGATGCCAACACGAGTTTTGGTCTGGCCCTGGCTGACGACGAGATCGACTACCTGGTCAATGCCTTCACCACGCTGGGGCGCAACCCGACCGACGTCGAGTTGATGATGTTCGCCCAGGCCAATAGCGAGCATTGCCGCCACAAGATCTTCAACGCCCAGTTCACGATAGACGGCGTGGCGCAGGAGCAGAGCATGTTCGGCATGATCCGCCACACGCACCAGACCAACCCGCAGCACATGCTGGTTGCGTACTCCGACAACGCCTCGGTCATGGAAGGCGTTCAGGTCGAGAGATTTGTAGCGAAATCGGCCTCCAGCCCCCGTGAAATATGCGCAGCCAGCTATCAAAAGAATAGCGAAATCAATCACATTTTGATGAAGGTGGAAACCCATAACCACCCCACGGCCATCTCCCCATTCCCCGGTGCCTCCACCGGAGCAGGCGGCGAGATTCGCGACGAGGGTGCAACCGGTCGTGGCTCCAAACCCAAAGCCGGATTGACCGGTTTCACCGTTTCCAAGCTGTGGCCAATCCCAGGTGTCAATGACTTCGGCAAGCCCGAGCACATTGCCAGCCCGCTGCAAATCATGGTGGAAGGCCCCTTGGGTGGGGCTGCGTTTAACAACGAATTTGGCCGACCCAACCTGCTGGGCTACTTCCGCGAGTACGAACAGGCCGTGACCAGCGATGCGGACACCGTGCAGCGCGGCTACCACAAGCCGATCATGATTGCCGGCGGCTTGGGTGTGATCGATTCCACGCAGACCCACAAGATTGAATTCCCAGCCGGCAGCCTGCTGATCCAGTTGGGCGGCCCTGGCATGCGCATCGGCATGGGCGGCAGTGCCGCCAGTTCCATGGCCACCGGCGCCAATGCGGCCCATCTGGACTTTGACTCGGTGCAGCGCGGCAACCCCGAGATTGAGCGACGGGCACAAGAGGTCATCAACCAGTGCTGGATACAGGGAAGCATGAACCCGATCCTGGCTATTCACGACGTGGGTGCCGGCGGCTTGTCCAACGCGTTTCCAGAACTGACCAACGATGCAGGCCGCGGCGCACGCTTCGACCTGCGGGCCATCAAGCTGGAAGAAAGCGGCATGGCGCCCAAGGAAATCTGGTGCAACGAGAGCCAGGAGCGCTATGTGCTGGCCATTGCACCAGAGTCGCTGGAGCAGTTTAAAGACTTGTGCGAACGGGAGCGCTGCCCGTTTGCGGTGGTTGGTGTGGCCACCAAAGAGCGCGACCTCATGGTGTACGACGATGAATCGCCCGTGCGCCGCGCCGGGATGCCCCAAGCAAGCACAGCCCCCTCGGGGGGCAGCGAATTACACGAAGTGACAAGCGTGGGGGCACCAGTCAACATGCCGATGAATGTGCTACTGGGCAAGCCGCCCAAGATGCACCGCGATGTGAAGACCGTCGTGCGCACGTTCAAGCCGCTGAATCTGACCGGTGTGGACCTGCAAAAGGCCGTCATCGACGTGCTGGCCCACCCGACCGTTGCGTCCAAGCGCTTTCTGATCACGATTGGCGACCGTACCGTGGGTGGCCTGACGCACCGTGATCAGATGGTGGGCCCCTGGCAGGTGCCGGTGGCCGATTGCGCCGTCACCTTGGCGGACTTCAAGGGTTTTGCCGGTGAAGCCATGTCCATGGGCGAGCGCACGCCCATGGCCGCGCTGGACGCACCGGCATCCGGTCGCATGGCCGTGGCCGAAGCCATTACCAATTTGCTGGCGGCCCCGATTGAACTGCCCCGCGTCAAGCTCTCCGCCAACTGGATGGCGGCCTGTGGCGAACCCGGTGAAGACGCCGCGCTGTACGCCACCGTCAAGGCCGTCGGGCTGGAGTTGTGCCCGGCGCTGGGAATCTCTATTCCCGTTGGCAAGGATTCGCTGTCCATGCGCACGCAGTGGAAGCAGACAGAGGAGGGCCCCGGCGGCAGTCGCGTGATCGACAAGAAGGTGACGTCTCCGGTGTCGCTCATCGTCACTGCCTTTGCTACCCTGGCCGATGTGCGCGGCACACTCACGCCCCAATTGAATGCATCCGAAGACACCACTTTGGTGCTGGTGGACCTGGGGCACGGCAAGAACCGCATGGCCACCAGCATACTGGCGCAAACGCTGGACCAGGTTGGCGATGCAGTGCCAGATCTGGACCACGCCAAAGACCTGGTGAACCTGGTCAACGCCGTGAACGCGTTGCGCGCGCAGGGCAAGATTTTGGCCTACCACGACCGCAGCGATGGCGGCCTGCTGGCCACCGTGACCGAGATGGCATTTGCCGGGCGCGTGGGCGTGTCACTGAATGTGGACATGCTGGTGACCGAGGGCGATGGCATAACGGACAGCCGCATGGATGTGGGCGATAGCAAGAACTGGACAGGGCAGGTGGGCGCCCGCCGGGAGGAACTGACGCTCAAGGCACTGTTCAACGAAGAACTGGGTGTGATTTTGCAGGTGCGCACGGCGCAGCGCAGCGAGGTGATGCAGACTTTGCGCGAGCATGGCCTGTCGGCGTTCAGCCACTTCATTGGCAAAACCCGTCCGGCGTCCAGCGAGATCGACGTTGGCAAAGGCGAGTTGCAGATCTGGCGTGACGCCAAAGCCATCTTCAAGGCACCATTGTCCGATCTGCACCAGGTGTGGGACGCCGTGAGCTGGAAGATTGCACAGCAACGCGACAACCCGGCCTGTGCGGACGCCGAACACGCGGCAGCCGGTGCAGGGAGCGACCCCGGGCTGCACTTTTATATGCCAAATCAGGCTCTAGCCCGCGTGGAATATGCGCAGGCAGCTACCAAAAACGTAGCGCCTGCCATTCTGACCAGCCGCCCTCGCGTTGCCGTTTTACGCGAGCAAGGGGTCAACTCCCACGTGGAAATGGCCTACGCCTTCACGGAAGCCGGCTTTGAAGCCTTTGACGTGCACATGACGGACCTGCAGACGGGTCGCGCCAAACTGGCCGACTTTCAAGGCGTGGTGGCCTGTGGTGGCTTTAGCTATGGCGACACGCTGGGTGCCGGCATTGGCTGGGCGCGTTCCATCACCTTCAACCCGGAGCTGTCCGATCAGTTCAAGGCCTTCTTTGGCCGTTCCGACACCTTTGGTCTGGGCGTTTGTAATGGTTGCCAGATGTTTGCCGAACTGGCTGACATCATTCCCGGCGCACAGGACTGGCCGCGTTTTACCACCAACCAGAGCGAGCGCTTTGAGGCGCGTCTGAGCATGGTAGAGGTGCTGGATTCGCCATCACTGTTCTTCAAGGGCCTGGCCGGCATGCGACTGCCGATTGCCGTGGCACACGGTGAGGGCTTTGCCAATTTCAAGTACCGCGGCAATGCCGACGAAGCCATAGCCGCCATGCGTTTCACCGACAACATGGGCGTGGCCACTGAGGCCTACCCGTTCAACCCCAACGGCAGTCCGGGTGGCCTGACGGCGGTCACCACGGCAGATGGCCGCTTCACCGCCATGATGCCGCACCCCGAGCGTGTGTTCCGCAATATCCAGATGAGCTGGAATGCACTGGACGCCAATGAACACAGCCCCTGGATGGAGCTCTGGCACAACGCAAGACGCTGGGTGGGGTAGGGGTTTTGCAGCGCGACCATAATGGTTGCATGAAACACCAAACCACTCTTTCCTACACCCTGCTCGCTGGGGCACTGGCCCTGTTTTGCAGTCCCGCCGCCTTGGCCCAGGCAAGCGGTTCGGCTCCAGCAGCCAAGCCCACTGTTGCAGTGGCAGCTAGCGCTTGCCCGGCCATCCTGCAGCACGAGTTCCCCCGTTTGCAGGACGACGCGCCTCAAAACCTGTGCCAGTACGCAGGCAAGGTGCTGCTGGTAGTCAATACGGCCAGTTATTGCGGGTTTACCAGTCAGTACGAGGGGTTGGAGGCGCTGCACGCCAAGTACCAGAGCAAAGGGTTGGTGGTGCTGGGGTTTCCGTCCAACCAGTTTGGCAAGCAGGAGCCGGGTTCATCGAAGGAAATTGCCGACTTCTGTTTCAACACCTATGGCGTGAAGTTCCCCATGTTTGCCAAGTCGGATGTCAAGGGGGCGGACCGCAACGCGCTGTACATCGATTTGTTCAAGGCCACCAAGGTCGAACCCAGATGGAATTTCTATAAGTTTCTGGTGGACCGCTCGGGCAAGGTCGCTGCAAGCTATGCCAGCACGGTCGAACCCGACAACAGCAATCTTGTGGCGGCTCTTGAAAAAGCGCTGAACGCCAAGCCGTAGTAACCGTTATTCAGTCAGCGCTATGGGGTCAGGACGGGTCAATCCCGATCATCTCGGCCAGCGCTGCAGTTGTCTGCGCACCATCTTTGGCGATGGTTTGGCCAGTGGCCGCATTCTTGACCACGATGAATGGAACCGATTCGGCACCCAGGCTGTTCAGCAGCTTGGTGTTGGCCTTGATGGATTGCTCCACATCGGATGCTACGCTTGCCGAGGCTGAAATGCCGCCCTGGCCCGCCAGCAGCGATGCTTCGTGCTCTGTCATCAGCGCAGTCGGGTTGCTGGCGGTCAAGAGCGCTGCGCCTTGTGTGAGACTGGACGCATTGATCCAGGCCACCGGGATCCACACAAACTTGACCTTCTTGTGCAGCGGCGTAGATGCCTGCCACAGGTGCCCGCAGTGGGGGCATTGCGGGTCAAAGAAAACATAAACCGTCTGGGCGCTCATCAGCGCGCCGACCGTGAAGCCCTTGGCTTCAGCCGCGACCGCTTGCACGGTTACTTCTCGTTTGCCGGCGGTAGCCGGCGCGCCGGCTTCCTGCTTGGAGCACCCCGCCAGCAGCAGGGTGGTGATGGCAAGGGATACAAAAAACAGGCGATTCAAACGCATAAAATTAGTGGGTTTCGGGTTGGTCACTTGGATGGGGTGCGAATCGTATGTTCCTCGATCGCCGAGGCAGGCACCGTATCCGCAAAATCAGGTTCTTTTGGCTGGGCGAAGTCCGAGAAATGTGCCCAAACAGACTCAGTATCCGCCTCTACCGCGTGCGGAACGGGAATGGGATCCCCCGGCATGTAGTGGTCTGGCTCTGGTGCGGATTTGACTGCCGGTTCTTGCGGCTTGTTGTTCATCGTAATTCCCTCTTTTTGCTCGACGCATTGGACTGTAGCGGATTCGTGGCCGGGCTGCAATTTCCGGACAAATTTCTGGTCGATAAATACCGCACGAGATGACTCTATGGCCCGATATTGCACTCGCAGCGCAGCAGGGCGAGCGCATCCTTGAGTGCGTAGTCAAAGTCACTTTGCAGCGTGGGCAAAGCCTGCGCAACAAATGATTCCCAGAGATCGAGGTAACCGCTCTGGTGGTTGTGGGGCGCATGGTTGCGGATGAACTGCTGCGCCAGCGGGACCTGCAGGCCTGATTTGCGAATTTTGCGAATCAACGTGATGGCAGCTTTCTCTGACAACAGGGTCTTGGGTGTGCTGCCTGCGGCCAAACACAAAAACAAGGTGAGCAAGGAACTGTCATCGCCGTGACCGGAGGTGGCCTTGTCCCACGTGGCCGATACAGCGCGTTGGTAGTGATCGGCCTCGCCCAGCGCGTCTTCCAGCCAAAAATAGCGGCCAATAAAAGCGGGTGTCTGGTCGAACAGCTTGCGGGGTGCCAGGCCCGGGTCCAGAATTCTGGGCAGATCGGCCAGCAAAGACTGGCGCACGCCTTCGACCACTTTCTGGAAGTGTTCTGGAAGGTCTTTTGGCAGCGAAATGCCGGGCAAATCGGCGCCAGAGTCGGCCAGAGTGCTGGCGTTGCCGGGCTCACTGCGATACTTTTTCCGCAAGGCCAAAATCATTTTTTCAAACGCCACCCAGTCAGGCATATCCTTGCGCCGGGTGGCAAGGGTCAGCAGGCCGGTGCGGATGACTGCTTCGGCATCTTTGCCGGCCTCTTCAAGGTCGGACACATCCTTGCCGAGCGCTTCCGCGAACCAGACGGCTGCCTCTACCAGCAGGCTAATCTGGCTGCGAAGGGCCAGTTCAGCCTGGTACTCAGGGAGCGTGCGCAGCGACCACTTGGCAAGAAGCGGAATCTGTTCGTCGGTAAATCCACCCGATTCATGCATACCGAAATGGCTGTTTTGCGGCATCGCAATCAGCGCTTTGAGCATGTCCGAGCCACCCTTGGAGCGTGACAAAAAAGAGTGGTCTCGCAAGGACTCTGCTGCCCTGCGCAGGTCGCCACCGCTGGTGTCTTCCAGGTAAAGGCTGACCAGATTGACCATACGGTCCCGCGCTTTCTCCAGCTCAGGGCGCAAAAACTCGGTGCCAAAGTAGCGCGCGATCTGCACCATGCCCTTGGGCGCGTCATTGCGGATGGAATCGAGCCTGCTTGGGCCCAGAATGCCATTTTGCACACCGTAGACCAGCGCCTTCTCGAAGAAGGGCCGGGCGTCGAACAGCGAAACACCATGGGGTTTCAAATCGCGGATTCCTCGTCGTCATCGCGCGCGGCGGGGGTCGCTTTGCCGCGGTCGGTGTCGCCCGTTTCCACCTTCCCGTCGTCTTCTTCGGCTTCCTCTTCTTCGTCCAAACCGAGGTCGTGCGCGCGTGCCTTGGCACGCAGCACCATGACGGTTTCAATGAACAGGTCCGGGCATTCATAGCGCAGCAGCCAGGCCATTTGCATCCAGTCCTGATCGGCCACTTCGTCGAGTTCGAGCTTGGCCGGCACATAGGCAGACGATAGCAATGCGGTCTCAGACAGCATTTCGCCATCGTCTTCCGCCGGGTCAAAGGTGCCGGTGCGGGCAAAGGCTTCGATACGGCTCCATTTTTCGGAGAAATAGTCGGCCAGGGCTTCGCTGCCACCTTCGAGTTCGCCAATGGCAGTCAAAAATTCGACCGGGTCAGCGTCTTCCCGGAAGATGACCGAGTTCACCATGCCGCGCAAGTGGGTGCGCGTCAGGTCTTTGTACTGCTTTTCAATGACCACGGCGCGGGCGAAGATCTCGGGCGTCACCAGCAGGTTGATGACTGATTCCTTGGAGTTGTCATATTCTCGGATGACGGCCAGGATGTCTTTGGCGGGCAGCTGTTCGAGTACCACCATCAGGGCGCGATCACCTTCGGCGTCGGCCAGTTCGACCAGTGCCGATTCGGCGCCAACAATGTCACCGGCGGCAATGAGGCTTTGGGTCTTTGCAATTAAGGCGATGTTGCTCATGCTGCTTATTCCTTGCGGTCAAAACCTTGCTCGACCATCCAGTCGGCACCGGCTTCTTCGCGGGCTTTGGCTTCACGTTCTTCTTCGTCCATAGGTTCTTCGTCCCGCTCGTCGTCGTCTTCTGTTGCGTCGTGGACCGGTGCGTGTTCGGGCTTGTAGAACATGTATTCCAGGGCTGCGGCGACGGTCAAAAACCACTCACCCATGGGCTGCTTTTGTATGGTCGCCACCAACGCATCGGTCCACGGGGCCATCTCCAGAGCCTGCGCCAGGTTGTGCCACTCGGGCAGTTCGTCGGACTCCAGCGTCAGCAGGTTGTCCATGGCAGCATTCGACTTGAAGCGAAATCCCTTGTGAAAAACTGCAGCCACCATTTCGGGGCTAACCTCCATCATGCTGATCAGAAAATCGATTTCCTTGCGCCGTTGGGCCAGGCGCTTGTCCAGCACGTTCTTGCCCTCAGAGTCGAAGGTGAGGTCGTCGAGCTCTGCTGCATAGGCGGAACGCAGGTGGCGAAAGTAGGGGGAGATTTTCATGCGGGCTCAGTTTTCCAAAATGCGGTTGAAGTAGGTTTGCCAAATGTCCCGTGCGGTATCAATCGGGCTGTCAAGCAGGTTGCGCCGGCGGTTGTCATCGTAGGCCTGGCGCTTGAGGTCGTCTGACAGGACGTCGTAGGCTTCCTGTACGGTGCGAAACCGTGCCGGTGCTCCGGGGTCCGAATTGCGGTCCGGATGGTGAAGCGAGGCTTGTTGACGGAACGCCTTTTTGATGTCAGCCAAGCTAGCCGCGCTACTGACACCGAGCGATGCGTAATGGTCTTTCAAGCCGATGTCCGGGCTTGTGTGGAGCGGAATTGCATGAAAGAAGGGGCTCCGTGCGGGTATGTGGGGGGTGGAGCTGACATTTTAACCGCCCCACCATGCGTTTGATGTCATTCGGTGCAGGTGCTGGGATCCATTGGCACCAATATTGCTTAGTAAGATTGCGATTGAGGGTCGCATCTCTTGGCAAGGCTAACAGTTCAAGCTTGCTTTATCCCTCAACCTTGACAGGTTGGGGGATTTTTTTAGACCTTTTTGTCGAGCAAGGCCCCCGCCATTTGGTTACTCGTCATGAATACGGCCAAATTGGCCAAAAACGCATTTTTTGCTTGCAACTGCGACACCAGGTCGGGCTCTAGAGCGGGTCCCTCAGTGGCCGAAAGGCCAAGAGAGGTGGCAACACCACCGCTATTTTGCGTCGTCTGAATGACCTCTTGCCGGCGAAACGCGGGGGTGCTGACATTTGCTATGTTGTGGGCGGATGAATCCAGTGCCGCTTGCGCAGCCTGCATGCCCGAGAGTGCAATGGATGAGACGGAAGTCATGGGTTGGGGATGGGTTATGTTAAATGATTCCTAAAGCCACACTCCGCTGCGCGGCATTTCAATTCTGTGCACCGTCGTGCTGTCTTGCAAGAACGCCTCAATCGCGATGCTGAGCAGGGAAACAAAGATGCTGGCAAATAACGCAGTCCAGAAGCCCGAGACCTTGAAGCCTTTAACAAGAGCCGACACCATCAGAATCATCAATGCATTGATGACCAACAGGAAAAAGCCCAGTGTGACAAATGTCAATGGCAACGTCAACACAATCAGCAACGGCTTTACAACCGCATTTGCAAAGCCCAGCAGCAGTGCGGAAACGATCAACGATGAGGTGTCGGCAAATCTGACGCCCTTAAAGATGTGGCTGGCTACCCAAAGTGAAATAGCTGTGATACCCCAGTGAAGGAGAAAGGGTCTTAGTTCATCAGTCAACTTCGAGCATCCCTGTATTGGTCAAACGGTCAATATAACAACAACGCGCCATTTACGCATGCGGCGACACCGCCAATGACTTTTGCTCCAGTGGGATAGTTGATTCCCGCGTGCGCATGGATCAATGTTTTAAAACACCGCATGGGGATGCATCCAGGGGGGACGTACCTTGGCCCATCGTTGTCACTTTTCAGGCATTTTTCGAACGCATCCCCGTGTGAACCTGCAAACCCCGGCACTCACTTACTTCAGCGTCACCTGTAATGTGGTTTGGATCAAGTGGCGCAGCAAGCCATCGCAGGCATCTTCAACCAGATCCAAGACATGCTCCATGCTGCCGCCGCTGGGTGCATTCAACCATGCCGCAGTCTCGGATCTGGCGTTGTAGGTGTGTTTGGTGATCTTGGTGCCTTTCGGCCAGTGCGGAACCCGTCCGAACAAGCCGTTCAGGGCTTCGCGCCTTGGGAAGTCTTCGTTATGGTGTGATGACACCGTTGTTCACGGTCACGTGGGCGCCAACCGACAGGGGGCTGGCATGCTCAAGTCGCATGGTTGAGCCGTCTTCCATGCGCAGGTCGATGGAGTACGCGGTTTCCTTCTTCATGCGCTTCTCAACGGTATTGCCGGCGTAGCCACCACCGACCGCACCGATCACGGTTGCAATGGTTTTACCGGAGCCACCACCCACCTGGTTGCCCAGCAGTCCTCCCAGCAGGGCGCCCGCCACTGCGCCGGCGCCGCTACCGGAGCCGTCGTGTTCAACCGGGGTGACGGCAGTTACCGTGCCGCAATGGGCGCAAATCACGCGGGGTGGCGGTGGTGGGGTAATCGGTGCGGAGACGATTGCCACAGACGGTGTTTCCTGTGCCATGGGGGCGGGCAGCGGGGCCGGTTTGGACACCGATTCAGGGGCGGTTCGTGGAGTTGCAGTAGCACTTTTTGGGGCAAACTTTTTGCTGGTTGGTTGCGTAGGTTTGGCTGCGACCCCAGCCTCATTTGCTGTTGAGGCTAACGGCGCGGCGGCGACTAGCGGTGCAGATGCTGGCACCGCCACGGGAGCACTCAGCGCGGGCAGCGCGACCCCAACCACCGGCGCTGCAACGGGCGCTGTCATGGGTACAGAACTGGACCGCATTTGCACCATCGCTACGCCCATGGCCAGCGTGGTAGCGGCTAAAGCGCCAACGGCCACCCACAACCAACGGTTGGTGGCAACAGTCTGAACTTGGCCGGATGAATACATGGGGGTCGTCGACATAGGGATCCTTGTTGGTGAACCATTACAACGCATCATTCCCCAAGTTCGCCTACATGGCGCACACATGCGCCGGCCAAGCGTAGACTTGTCACGGCGACAATGGCACTATCAGTGTGGCCCGATTCAAGTCGCCCGTCCGGTCATTTTCTTTCTCCACCCGCGTCAATCAACATGAAGACTATGGTTAAACTATTTTTTAAAACTTTGAGACTTGTCCTGGGCCCGTTTATGCGGCTCTGGGAACTCATCAGTCGACCCAAGGGCATTGTTCGTGCATCGCTGCTACAGGCGGAGGTAGATCAGCAGTGCAGCAGTCTCGTTTTGTACCAATTCACGACATGCCCTTTTTGTATCAAGGTCAGGCAAGAGATGCGCCGCCTATCGCTGAACATTGAACGCCGCGATGCACAAAAGGACGCGAAAAATCGTGCGGATTTGATTGAGGGCGTCGGCCAACCCAAAGTGCCGTGCCTGAAGATTACCGATTCAACGGGCAATAGCCAGTGGTTGGTCGAGTCCGGTGAAATAATTTCGTATTTGCGAGGACGCTTTGCCAACGGTTGATAGTTGTTCCCCACGGGGCATGGAGGCTTAGGGAAACTCGTACATGGACGTCTCCAGAAAAGCAAGATTTGGCCGCGTGACGTTTCAAAGGGGTTCCAGTCTGACATACGGCCTGTTAAAGATGCAGTTTTGTATTTCTGCTGGCCCTGGGGGCATTTGCCCGACGCCTTTCGCTCGACTCCCGTGGACGCCAGATGGACAGATCTAAACGACAGCCATCCGTTCGGCTTCAAAATTGAACCGACGTCAACACTTTGGGGGGATAATTGCTGCAACGCAACATACTTACCAAGGATTAACCATGTTTAAGAACACCCCCTTCGAAGCCATCGCCAAATCCATGACTCATTCCGCGCCAAAGTTTGATCTGGGCGCAGCGCAGGAGGTACTGCGCCCCCTCCAAGACAACCTGAAGGCTTGGGCTGACTTGGCACAAAGCCAAGCGGCCGAAGCGCAAGCGGCGATGATGGAAACAGTTGAAGCGTTCAAGGGTGCCAAGGATCCACAGGCCGCCTTTGATGCTTTCAAGATTTCGTCTGAAACGGCGATGGCTCTATTTCAGAAGAATCTGAAAGACGCTGTGGCTCTGAGCGTGACTCAGTTTCATGACACGGTCGAGGCCGTGCAAAAGTGCCACCCCTATTCGGTGAATTGAGTTGGGTGACGTGTGCCTGACGAATCCATGGGGGCAATTTCGACCTCGCACTGGCGTTGTGACAGTGTCGGTTTTCCCCTGAGACGCGCGGACCTAATCGGAAGCTTTGGCATAAGGTCACTATTACCATGGATACCCGAGAGGCCTATCAGGAACTGGGCGTGGACCCCAGTGTCAGTGATGCGGAACTGAAAACAATCTGGCGGCGTCTGGTGGCCGCTTGGCACCCTGACCGCAACGCGACTGCAGGCGCCAGCCGACGCATGCAGCATATCAACAAGGCCTACCAACACATCCGCCAATTGCGCGATGCCCATAGCGATGGCGCAGAAGATGGTGGGCACACTGCAACGCAAGCAGAGCAACCCTGTGCTTCTGCAGCACCTGAATCTGATTGCCACAGAAAAACGCACGTCCGCAAGGTGCAACTGTCACTGGAGGATGCAATTTTGGGCTGCACCCGTACCTTGCGGGGCCACCTTAAACACACCTGTCACACCTGTGTCGGAAAAGGCCAGCGTGTATTGGCGCAGGCTTGCCTTACCTGTCGCGGTAGCGGTGCTGTGCGCAAAGCGGCTCTCTTTGGCTGGCTGTGGAACGAAGAGTCGTGCGCGGATTGCGGCGGTGACGGACGACATCGCGAGACCTGTGCTCCTTGCGGCGGCAGCGGTTCACTGACAGTGGCCTACCGGCGCCGGGTGCGCTTTCCCGCCGGTGTGCGTGATGGTCATGTGTTGAGCGTACCTGCACCGCGGCATGACGAAATGGCAATTGACCTGGAATTGGAAGTGAAGATCGAACCTCACCCGCTATTCACTTTGGACGGCAACGGTCTGCTGCGCTGTGAAATGCCGGTCAACGGCTATGCCTGGATGTCGGGGCGTTGGGTGGAGGTTCCGACCCCCAACGGAATGCAGCACATGCGCCTGAACCGCAATGCTTTGGCTTATCGGCTGAGCGGTCAGGGTTTTCCGACTTCGCTACGGGGGCCCCGAGGTGACTACCTTGTAAAGGTTGTGCCGACGTTTCCCGATCAAGATGACCCCGCGCAGGAGGCGCTGCTGGAGCAGTTGATTGCAAAATCCAGTGACGCTATCCAAGCCGATCGCACGCAGCCACTAGGGCAATGGCAGCGTCGTCTGAAACGCTGGAGCTCGAAGCAAAAAGAATCGACACTGGACGAGTAACTCGTCGAACTTTCCCTCAACTGGTTCCAGGTTCTGGGGAAGTTTGAATGAGCCGCAGGCCGCATGAATATTGGCTTTTAGCCACTCGACGTAAGGCTGGCAGTGGTTGTGGTTCAAACGCCGAGCATATCTTTGACGGAACTTCGGCGCACATGCCGAGTTACTGCAACTGGCCCTTGAGGAATTCAGGTAAATCCAACGGCATGACGACAATACCCTCCTCAATCAGGGACTCAGTTTCAGCGCTCGAGGCCTTGCCGCGAATGCCGCGTTCTGCTGCCTCTCCGTAATGTATTTTTCGCGCTTCTTCGGCAAACTGATCACCCACATCATCGGTATTGGCCACGATGTGTTGAGCGACTGCCATCCATACAGATTGCAGCGTCGGGTCGGTCCGAGCAGGGTGTGTACTATTGTGTCGATGCTCGATCACTTCACGCCCGCCCCCGAAATTCAATCTGGGCGCACTCAACATTTTGGTGATGGTGGCGTTTGCGCAAACCGGGCACTCAATCAGGCCGCGTCCCTGTTGTTTTTGAAAGTCGGCTTCCGATGAAAACCATCCTTCAAATACGTGCAGGTGAGCGCACTGAAGGTCAAGCACTTTCATAACGATGCGCCGTGGCCATGTCGGCTTCGCCAGGCCGATCCCACCGCAAGACTAGGAATAATGAACAGGTAATTCAACGACATGGCTCCAGGGTTGACTGTCCGAAGATCGTGGAAATGCGTCTGTTTGTGAAGCCAAGATCTGGCAAAGGCAACGTTCGCGACCACGTACGGGCTGATCAGGTGCAGGCAAGGGGGAGTCGGCGTAGCTCGTATTGCTTGCCAGTCCTTGAATGCCCCTTAAAGAAAACTGATGCTTCCAATTCGATCCCTCTTATGCTCAACAAGTCTGCTGATCGCTTTCTCAACCTTTGCAATCGCTGGTCAGGCCAGTGTAACAAGTGATGAAGCGGGCACACGCAAGGTCATGGATGGGCTGTTCTTGTTGATCGCTGAAAAAGAAAAGCAGATTCGCTCCGACCCCATTGGAACGGGCAGCAGTATCCTCAAGAAGGTCTTCGGCTCCATCGGAAAATAGCCAACATGGCAGGGACTCCTACCGGTAATCCTGTCCGTGTTCCCACCAAATGAACTCACTGGCGGAGGGCGAATCCTTAGCGCGGCATGCTGTATTGGTCCTTCATGGCCTGTACATGCTGGGCCCACACCGCCTCGTAACGCGTGGTATCGACCACCGGCTTTCTGATCATCTTCAGGCACTGCGCCATTTGCGCTTCTGAGCTGCTGGGCTTCGAGTACAACTGCAGCGCAAACTTGGAGAAGTCGCGCACCATGAAGTCAAATATCTGGTCGATCAGTGCTTCATCCATGCCGTAAATTTTGGCGTTTTCCAGAATGAGTTGGCCGTACACCACCAGGGTGAACATTTCACCAGCGGTCAGCAGGAAGTCGATGTCCTTGGCCTGCTCTTTGCTGGGCGGCGCTTTCATCGCCATCTCCTTGAACAGCGCGATTTGCTCCTTGAACACGGTAAGGTTGGGCAGGTTGTAGCTGTTATAGGCTGGGAGGTAATCGTGGAATTGGATGCTGCCAAGGCCTTTGGTAGGACCCTGGTTAAACAGAAAGTCGTCATTGGAGCCATCGTCGCGTCGCGGCACTTCCGGGTAGGCCTTGGGGTTGAAAAAGTAGTTGGCCATGAATTTGATGATGAGCGCCATGTTGACGTGCACTGTGCCCTCCAGTTTGGGCAGGCAGCGGATGTCGGCGGCGGCCATGGAGAAGAACGGTTCCTTTTCGAAGCCCTTGGCGGCAATCACATCCCACAGCAGGTTGATGACCTCTTCGCCCTGGGTAGTGACCTTCATCTTCACCATGGGGTTGAACAGCAGGTAGCGGCGGTCTTCTGCGCTGGCGGTCTTCATGTAGTCGGCCGCGCGCAGGGCAAACAGCTTCATGGCCACGAGGCGCGTGTAGGCGTCGGTGAATAATTGCTTGACGTGTGGAAAGTCCGTAACAGTCTTGCCATAAAGATGGCGTTTGGATGCATGGTCAATGGCCTCATAGAACGCATGGGTGCACATCCCGATGGACGCCCAGCCCAGGTTGTACTTGCCCACGTTGATGGTGTTGAGCGCCGCGTTCCAGGCGTCGTCACCATGGTGCAACACCTCAGCCTCGGTGAATGGGTAGGTGTTGAGCCGGTACTCGGCGACAAAGTTCTGGCTGTAGACGGTGTTCTTCACCAGCTCGTAGTTGGGGTGCTGCGAATTGGCCACAAAAAAGATGTATTCGCCGGCGTTCTCTCCACCCTCTGCCATCTTGCCAAAGGTGGAGACCATCGCCGCCTTGTTGGCGTTGCCAATGTAGTATTTCCCGCCGCTGGCCTGATAGGTTCCGTCGGCCAGTTTGGTCACGATCATGTCGGACGAGTAAATGTCGGCGCCGTGTTCTTTTTCCGACAGGCCAAAAGCAAAGATTTCCCCCTGGTCCAGCAGCGCCTTGGCTTTGGCTTGCAACGGCTTGTTATGACTCATCCAGATTGGCCCAATGCCCAGAACCGAGACTTGGTAGGTGTACCAGTAGCAAAGGCCGAAAAAGCCCAAAACCTCGGCAAAACCACAGATGCGCCAGGTATCCCACACCGCAGCTTCGCCAGGTTTGCCGTATTGCGCAGGCGTCATCACTGACGACAGAATCCCTTCCGTCTTGCAGAACTCCAAAAAGTCCGCATACCAGACTGCGCCGTTGTAGTCTTCCTTGAGCTTATCAAGCCCCTTCTTCTCGAAGAAGGCAATGGTCTTGGTCATGATCTCGCTAGAGCGTGGATCAGGATAGTGGCGGTCGTTGTGACGTGGGTTGAGCAGAAACATGAAGGACTCCTTGGATCTATTTGAGGACCCGGGCCAGCGGCCTGAGGGTGTTGCAGTTTCACTGGGCAGTGTGCCATGAAGGGGTGAACGTGTTTGGAGCGTCGGGCCTAAACATTCATTCTGACAACACCATCAAAGCCAAAGCCATTGCGTTCGATTGGCTGCGCCACGCGGGACTCATGATGAAATGGATCCTTTGTTCGTAGGGGACCCCGCATGCCAGCTACCGAAATTCAATACAAATCTGGTGGAGTTGTTGCCGGCAAAGAGTTGCTCATTCCCACCGGAGAGGAAGGTAGTCTCATCCCACACATCCAAGACTGGGTCACTGCGCAGCTCAAGTCCGGTAAGCCTATCAAAGACATCAGCAACCAGGTGCTGGTGAAGGGCATTAAGCAGTGGGCAGCCTATGAATCAAAAAATGGATCGCAAAAGGTGCGCACCGTTTTCAAGATTACGTAGCGGACGCAAGTCGATCGTTAAATTGAAGAGGCTGGAAATCGGTGGGCGCTTCTTTGCGGCCTTCATGCAGATCCCGAGACCAACAGCGCAAGGGTTAACCCTTGCAAACGTTATGATCCGCCATTCAATATCTGCTATAGCAAGTCGTAGCGGGATTCTTATCAGTGGGGACTTTCCATGCGCACCTATTTCGTTGCTGCAACACAGCCAAACGTAGGTCTTACGTCGGTTTCACTTGGTCTTTTGCGTGCATTGCAGCGGCGGGGACTAAAGGTGGCGTTTGTCAAACCCATCACCAAACTCACCCCAGACAGCGAACCATCGGTTCTGTTTGCACGCAATATCTGCAAGGTGGCCACCACCCCCGATCCATTGCCCATGGGGCTGGTGACGCAATACGTGACCGATGGCAAAACCGATGATTTGCTGGAAGACATCGTCAGTCTGGTCATGTCCGCCTCCAAAGGCGACGATGTGCTGGTGGTGGAAGGCATTCATGCCGACCCGAGTCGGGCCTTTATTCCGCGCCTGTCCGGTGACATCGCAAGAAGTTTGCAGGCCGATGTGGTGCTGGTTGCCAGTGGTGCCGATGCCGATGGTATTGCCCAAACCCAACACATGATTGCCCAGGTCAGTCGGGCGGGGCGCACCGTGGTGGGGGTCATCTTCAACCGCGTAGCGCCCGGTTTCGATCAGGCTGCAGTAAGCGATCAGCTCGGTGGCGTGCCCATTTGGGGCGCCATCGAAAACAACCCGGCCCTGGCTACGCCGCGCACCATCGACATTGCCCGCCATCTGGGCGCAGAGGTCATGATTGAAGGCCAGATCGCCTCCCGGCGCGTGCGCGATACCGTGCTGGCTGCGCGTTCGGTGAGCGAGGTTATCGCACGCCTGACACCGGGCGCACTGGTCATCAGCGCCGGCGACCGAGACGACATCATCTTGGCAATCGCATTGGCGGAAAGCAACGGCATAGAGCTTGCGGGCCTCGTGTTGACCCATCACAGCTTCATCAGCCAGCGTATCGAGCGTTTTGGTTCGCGTGCATTCAATGGCGGTCTGCCCGTAATTCGTACCAATGGCGACAGTTATGAAACCGCAGCCCGCATCAGCCGCTTACCTCTGGCGGTGCCTCCGGACGATTTGAGCCGCATGGACAAGGTGATCGACAACATGGCCGAGCAACTTGACGCCGGCGCGATATGTGCCGGGCTGGAGCACGCGGTATCGACCCAGATGTCGCCTCCTGCATTCCGCTATGCGTTGATACAAAAGGCGCGCGCCGCCAACAAACGCATCGTGTTGCCCGAAGGCGAGGAGCCGCGCACCATTCGTGCAGCGGTCATCTGCACCCAAAAGGAAATTGCGCGTTGTGTGCTGCTGGGCAGGCGCAAAGTGGTTCAGTCGGTGTGCGAGTCGTTGGGGATTGAACTGCCGGTCGGGCTGGAAATTCTGGAGCCTGACCAGATCACCGAACGCTATGTGGCGCCAATGGTGGCGCTGCGCAAAGCGAAGGGACTGACGCCGGGGCAAGCCCAGGTTGCGTTGGAGGACAGCGTGGTGCTGGGCACCATGATGCTGGCGGTCGGTGATGTAGATGGTCTGGTCAGTGGTGCGGTTCACACTACCGCCAGTACGGTGCGTCCAGCCTTGCAACTGATCAAAACGGCACCGGGTTCATCGATTGTGTCGTCCTGCTTCTTCATGCTCATGCCAGAGCAGGTGTTGGTGTATGCCGATTGCGCCATCAACCCCGACCCGTCCGCCCCGGAACTAGCCGAGATCGCCAAACAAAGTGCCGACAGTGCCCTGGCATTTGGCATTACGCCCAAGGTTGCAATGATCAGCTACAGCACGGGTGCTTCGGGTGCGGGTGACGATGTCGAGAAGGTGCGGGCAGCCACTGAACTGGCCCATACCAAATGGCCGGATCTGGTGATCGACGGTCCCATGCAATACGACGCTGCTACGGTGCGCGATGTGGCCGAACAGAAGGCCCCCGGCAGCACGGTGGCAGGGCAGGCAACCGTCTTTGTATTCCCCGACCTCAACACCGGCAATACCACCTACAAGGCGGTGCAGCGCTCGGCCAATGTGGTGTCGGTGGGCCCCATGCTGCAGGGTTTGCGTAAACCGGTGAATGATTTGTCGCGCGGCGCCCTGGTGGATGACATCGTGTTCACCATCGCATTGACGGCTATCCAGGCCAAGGCCATGGCTGAGGGCTAAAGCGGACTCTGCTGTGCGGTCAAAGTGGTGACAATTTGCCATCAAATGTCCCGCCAGTGTCCCATTGGGGCGACTAGTTGGTCGACCCCAGGTGCGTTGCACTTGATTCCACAGTGGCGTAGAATGTATCTACATAAACGTATATCAATTTCAATCATGATGAATCTGCAAATTGCCAAATGGGGGAACAGCCTCGCGGTGCGTATTCCGGCAGACTATGTGCGCCAAATTGGCATCAAGGACGGTGACCATCTGGTGGCGCAGGTGGGCGCTGACGGTGCTTTGAATCTCAGACCGCCAGCACAGTGGAGCCGCAAAGCCTTCGCGCAGGAATTGGCACGGGATGCCAAAGCGCTGCCCATGGGCACCTCCGTTATGGAGCAACTGCGGCAAGAGGCGCGTTATTGATGTTGTACGTCGATACCAGCGTCTTGGTGGCACTGTGCACCAACGAAGCCAAAACAGCCGACGTAGTCAAGTGGTACGCAACCTGCGCCGACGAATTGGCATCCGCCGCGTGGTGTGTCACTGAATTTGCCAGTGCTTTGGGTATCAAGCAACGCACAGGCCAGTTGACTGAAACGCAAGCACAAGCAGCGTGGGTTAAGTTTGAGCGAATGTGCGCCAATGACTTACAGTTGCTGCCCGTGGACTCGATGTCCTTTCACAAAGCTGCCATGCTGACCATGGATGCGGCGGCAGGCTTGCGGGCTGGTGACGCCTTGCATCTTGCCTGTGCTATGGAATCCAAAGTAGCGGGATTGGTGACTTTGGATACCGTGCTTGCCAAGAATTCCAAACGGTGCAAGGTGAAGCCGGTGTCGATTTAGAAGTGTGAAGGCGAAGCTAGCGTAATTGAAATACAACCCAAAGAAGTAAGCCAGAGGCACGGTGGCTTACAGGCCGTTTCTGCCTGTAGCCCTCGCAGCTCCCAAAACATGAATGGTGACAGGCGACTGACCAAAATCCTGCGCGAACCGCCTGATCAAGGGCAGCGTGCCAGGCATGACCGCGTTGCTTGAGAACACTACGGAGCATTTTGTTGACGCGGGGAACACCTTCGATTTATATTTGCTTCAGGCGATTGCCTGGCGCGAATAGCGTCCCCTGTACTCAGGGACTAACCCGGACTTGTGTGCCGGGTTTTTCTTCTTGTGCGCCCAGCATGGGCGCACTCCTGAGGGTGCAAGTCCCGCCACGAGCTGGTCACAGCAAGTGAAGTGAAGCGCAACTGCATGAGGGTGACCGAGTGTGGGAAGGAAGCGCGGAGCGTAAATCGCGAGCCGATGAACAAAAACCACATAGAAGGCGCTGCCAAGCAGGGCGAACGGGCAAGAAACCGTGAAGCTCTTGTGACCAAAGCGAAGCGGCGTAAATGCGGCGGTTGTGCGATGAAGGAGTGCGCTCTTACCTGGGGAGATCTCGCTTTATGCCTGAAAGGGCGACAGCGCAAGCTGGAGCGAGAAGTCAGCAGAGGTCGTAGTAGTTCGAGTCGGCGGCTGATGAGGCAAAGCCAAAAGGGCGAAGGACCGAACGAGAGTGAGTGACTGAAGACATGCAAAGCTGCAAGGTCATGCGTCAGAAGCCGGGGCGACCCGGGCGGGCAGGAAGGCGGCACGGTGAAGCCGGGCCAGACACTGCCAGCGACGAAACCGGAGGTACGTTGCATGAACACCCGGACACAGGGTCAGTAAAGTCAATGGCAAGCACGGGTGGCCTGCTGGAGGCGGCGCTGACAAGACAGAACCTGCAAGCGGCATGGAAGCGGGTCAAGGCCAATAAGGGCGCGGCTGGGGTGGATGGACTCGACATCGAGCAAACCGCCCGTGCCATACGCACGAACTGGTCTCAAACTCGCCAAGAGCTGTTGGCAGGCAGGTACCGGCCCAGCCCGGTACGCAAGGTCATGATTCCCAAACCCGACGGGAGCCAGCGCGAGCTGGGCATCCCCACGGTACTGGATCGGCTGATCCAGCAAGCACTGCTGCAAGTGCTGCAACCCCTGATTGATCCTACCTTTAGCAAACACAGCCACGGGTTTCGTCCTGGGCGGCGTGCGCACGATGCGGTAAAGGCCGCACGCAAGTACGTCCAATCGGGCAAACGTGTAGTGGTGGACGTGGACCTGGCCAAATTCTTTGATCGGGTCAACCACGACATCCTGATCGACCGGCTCAGAAAGCGCATTGATGATGCCGGAGTGATCCGGCTGATTCGGGCGTACCTCAATGCGGGAATCATGGATGGTGGGATGATGAGCGAACGCCACATGGGCACGCCGCAAGGCGGGCCGCTGAGCCCGCTGCTGGCCAACGTGCTGCTCGACGAAGTGGACAAGGCCTTGGAGACGCGGGGCTACAGCTTTGCGCGCTACGCCGATGACTGCAACGTCTATGTGGGTAGCCGACAGGCGGGCGAGCGGGTGATGGCGCTGCTCAGGAAGTTGTACACCGGCTTGAAACTTCAAATCAATGAAGCCAAGAGTGCGGTGGCAAGTGCCTTCGGGCGCAAATTCCTGGGTTATGCGCTGTGGGTAGCCAAGGGCAAAGAGGTTAAATGCAAGGTGGCTGTGAAGCCGCTGGAAAACTTCAAAGCCCGAATCAGGCAGCTCACGCGCCGCTCTGGCGGGCGCAGCATGGAGCAAGTGGTGCAAAAGCTCAGGCCCTATGTGCTGGGCTGGAAGGCGTACTTCGGGCTGGCTCAAACGCCCAAAGTCTGGCGAGAGCTGGACGAGTGGTTGCGTCACCGACTCAGATCGATCCAGCTTAAGCAGTGGAAACGGCCCAAGACGATGTACCGCGAACTCAAGGCGCTGGGGGCAACAGAGGCGGTCGCTCGACAGGTGGCGGGCAACTGCCACTGCTGGTGGCGAAACAGCGACCGACTGCTCAAAACAGTGATGACCATTGCGTACTTTGATCGGTTGAGG
>JAIPDC010000029.1 GCA_021737865.1 Rhodoferax sp. | reverse complement strand
GCCACCGCCGGCAGCATCCTGTTTGAGGGCATCGACCTGGCCACGCTGAATGCGGCACAGATGCGGGTCTACCGCAGTCGCATCCAGATCATCTTTCAAAACCCGTACGCCAGCCTGAATCCTCGCTTCACGGTGGGGCAGATCCTGATGGAGCCGATGCGTATCCACAGCATTGGCAAGGACGATAGCGAACGTGCTCAGCGCGCCGTTGCATTGATCGAAAAAGTGGGCCTGCCGGCGCAGGCCTTTGGCAAGTACCCGCATGAATTCTCAGGTGGCCAGCGCCAGCGCATTGCGATTGCGCGCTGCCTGACCATGAAACCCGAGATCATCGTGTGTGACGAGAGCGTCAGCGCGCTGGATGTGAGCGTGCAGGCCACGGTGCTCAACCTGCTGTTGGACCTGCAGGAAGAGTTTGGTCTGACCTATGTCTTCATCAGCCACGACCTGGCGGTGGTCAAGTACATGGCCGACGACATTCTGGTGATGAGCCAGGGTGAAATTGTGGAGCGCGGCAGTTCAGACGACATCTACAACCGGCCCCAGCATGCCTACACGCAACAACTGCTGGGCGCTATTCCCAGGGGGCTGGAAGGGCACGTTGCCCGGGCGGTTTCTTAAGCGAAAAGAGGCTGCAAGCCCCGTGGATATTGCGTAAAAAGCTATCAAAAACATAGCGATCTTCGATCGAAAACTGCCCCTCACTCCTCACCCGCAGGCTGCTTGTAGCGGGCGTAGGACCAAAGGTATTGCCCCGGAGCCTGGCGGATCAGTCGCTCCATGCCAGCGTTGACCGCCGCAGCGGCGGCCTCGGGTGTGGCGCTGGCGTCTTTCAGTTCAGGCGCATCCAGAGGCTCGAAGTGCATCACATAGCCCTTGCCAATCGGCAGGCGCTCACACCAGCACAACAGCACCCGCGCGCCGCTTTGCTGCGCCAGGCGTGACAGCAGCGTCATGGTGTACGCCGGTCGACCAAAAAACGGCGCCCAGACCCCTTGCCCCAAGGGCGGAACCTGGTCGGGCAGGATGGCGGTGTAACCGCCCCCACGCAACACACGGATCAGGCTGCGCACTCCGGACACGCTGGTGGGCACGGCCTTCAGCCCCGGGCGGTCACGTGAACTGGCAACCAGCGGTGCCAGCCACGCCTTGCGTGCGGGCCGGTACAAGGCCACCAACGGGCCGCGGGTGGGCCCATAGCGTTCGGCCAGCGACTGGCCGATCATTTCCCAGCAGCCCAAATGCGGCAGCGCCAGGATGACGCCTTTGCCCGCATCCAGTGCGGACTCGAAGTGCTCCACCCCGTCCCATTGCACCAGGTGCAGCACACTCTTGTGGGCGGGTCGTAGCCACAACCACGGCAGCTCGGCCACCATGGTGCCGATGGCCGCACGTGCCGGGCGGTATTGGTCGGGGCTGAAGCCGGCCGCAGTGGCCTGCGCTTCAAACCGCTGGCGGTAGCCGTTCGACAGCCGCCAGACCAGCCAGCCCAGTAGCGCACCCAGGCGCTGCAGCAGCGACAGAGGCAAATAGCCCAGAAGACGAAACAGGCGAACCATGAACATGGGGCTACATCGCCTTGAACAAGCCCGCGTAGCTGCGACTGACTTCCAGCTTTTCCGTCAGGCCGCGCACGCTGACCAGTTGGCGTCCGCGTTCGTCGCGGCTGACCCCGGCAATGGCCTTGATATTGACCAGCGTCGAGCGGTGGATTTGCCAGAACAGGTTCATATCGATCTCTTCAACCAGCTCCTTGATGGGTTTGCGAATCAGTGCCTCCACGGTGGCGGTCTGCACCCGGGTGTATTTCTCGTCCGAAATGAAGAACAGCACGTCTTCGACCGGAATCATTTGTATGGCCTGGCGCACGGTGGCCTGTATCCACTGCAGCTTGGCAGGTGCCTGCGGGTTGAGTTGACTCGATAGTCGCTGCAGCAGTTGCTGCATCTCAGGTGTGTGGGTTGCCAGTGGTGTATCGGCGCTTTCAGTTTCGTCGGGCGTGTGGTGGGCCCGCTCGGCCATGCGCTGGCGGATGCGCTGCACGGTCACCTGCAGACGCTCCCGTTCGGCGGGCTTGAGCACGTAGTCGACTACGCCTTGCTCAAACGCCTGTACCGCATATTGGTCATATGCCGTGATGAACACAATCTCGCAACCCGGCCAGCCCTGAGCGTCTTCAAAGGTTGGCAATTGGGCAATCTGCCGCGCCGCATCAACCCCGGTCAGTCCGGGCATACGGATGTCGAGGAACACGATATCGGGGTGATGCTGCTCGGTCAGCGCCACCGCGTCGTGACCGTTCTTGGCCTCCGCCACGATTTCCAGTTCGGGCCACACCTCTTTGAGGCGGGCGCGAAGCTGCTCGCGCATCAGGCGTTCATCGTCGGCAATCAGGGCACGGGTCATGTGCAAACTCCATCAGTGACAAGTGTGGGGTGAGCCATTGTCGCCGGCCCGCCCCAAGACGATGACGACCACTAGGTTGGCGTGACGTCGTCCGCACGCACGGCGTAGGGCACGGTAATGGTGACGGTGGTCCCGCCACCGGGTGTCTCGGTGATGGCCAGGCTGGCTTTGCCGCCATACAGCAAGGCCAGCCGTTCGCGAATATTGGACAGGCCAATGCCGGTTCCTGCGGTGGCGGCCTTGCCAAAGCCCAGGCCCGTATCAGCCACCGTGACCGCCAGTTTGCCGTGCACAATTTCGGCCGCCACCGTCAAAGTACCCCCTTCGGCCTTGGGCTCCAGACCATGCTTGATGGCGTTCTCCACCAGGCTTTGCAGCATCATGGGCGGGAATTCAGCCGACAGCAGACCGTCACTGACACGAACCTCGGTTTGCAGTCGCTCTTCCATACGCACTTTCAATATTTCAAGGTACGGGCGGATGACGGCCAACTCGCGTCCCAGGTCGCGGGTGCTCTGTGCATTGGCTTCGCGCATGGTGGGCATGCTGGCCCGCAGCAGTGCAATCAGGTTCTTTTGCATGATGCTGGCGCGGGGCGGATCGGTTTCGATCAGGTGGTCAATGCTGGCCAGGGTATTGAAAAGAAAATGCGGCTCCACCTGGGCCTGCATGGCGGCCATGCGCGCCTCGATGACCTGGCGCTTGAGCGATTCCGACTCGGCCACTTCAGTCGCCTGGGCGGCTTTGGCTTCGGCTTGAACCTTGCCCTTGTAGGTGATTTTGATGATGGCTGAGATCAGCAGGAACCACATCGTCAGCGGCATCAGCGGGTCACCAATCTTGTGCCGAATGACACGACGCTCGGGCGCGGCGTTGTCCTCTTCGAAGGCGTTTTCGGCCTCCCGGCGGGCCTCTTCCAGGGCATCCTTGATCTCTTGCTTGGCCTCCTTGATCGCCTCGCGTACCGCGTCCGAGTCTGAGCCGGGTGGCAGTTTGATGTGGACTCCGGGCAGGTTGACGGAAATACCTTCGCTTGCAGCCGCTTCGGGCGAAGCCGGCGCGCTGCCACTCGCCGCTGCAGATGCGCCGGCAGCGGGCGCAGACGGTGCAGTTGGTGCCGAGGCTGCGGGAGTCGTGGCAGGCGGTTTGGTGGTGATGTGCACACCGTTTTCATCAATCGAGATGTTTACGCCCTCGCCCTTGACGATGTGCTTTTGCTTCTTTATTTCCGGGGGGCGGGGTGGTTTGGGTGGCGACACCTCAGGCTCCAGCACCTCCCGGTAGGTCCAGTTCAGCGGGGGCACGTCATGAAGGATGCCCATGGACACGATCAGCACCAGCGCCAGAAAGAGGAAGCGCCACCAGGTAATGCTGACCAGCCAGGCGGCGTAGGCGTGAAACAGCTTCAGGAATCGTTCAGCAAACCGTGCCCAGGCCCCGTTTGCGTTGGCGTGATGTGTAGGGTTTTGCATGGTGCGTGCTCGGTGGCGAATGGGATGGCCTTGACTGTACCCATGCTGGCCCGGTCCCCGCCATCGGCATGCGATGCGCCGGCGCGCGCCACAGACAGACTGCACCTTGGCGTGACAAGCTGCAGAGCCTTGCACAAGGCAGGTTTATCATCGGTGCCATGACCAGTGCTACCGATCTGGCACAAATTCGCTTCGACAACGCCCTGAGTCTGTTCGATGAATTTGTGCGCAATACCATCAAACACCCCGACGCCGCCACCCTGCGAGGCCTGGAAGGACGGTTCGCCGAAAAGGTGCAAATTCAACCCAGCTACTGGAGCCAGATCAAGAGCCGCTCACGCCAGATAGGCGAACGCCTGGCTCGCCAGTTTGAGCTGTTGTGTAGCAAACCCAACGGCTGGATGGACCAGGTGCACGCGGCCGGGTCCGCCGTTACCCCACCTGCCGGCGTCAGGCCGGCTGCGGTGGTGGTTGCAGCCTCGAGTGACGGCCACGCACCACGCGACGACGATGAGCGCTTCATTGTGGGACTGGTGCTGACCTATTACCGCCGCCACCCACAGCGCGCACGCACCCGGTTGCTGGACTTGCTGGGGGAGGTTTTGACGCCGTCAACCCCCGCTGCGCTACCCGCGGTGGCAGCCAAAGACAAGGCAGGCGCAGCCAAACCAGCCCCCACGGCCGCCGAGGCCAATGCCCTGTGGTTGCGCTCACAGGTGGGTGTGGCTCCCCTGCGACAAAAAAAATAGACTTCTGTCCAGTGGGATAAATTTTATTTGCTCAAGATAATATTTACTTTATCATTTGAGCAAGTTTGTAACCGCTGCTCATTATTTTCTTCAGAGCAGAGAGGGTGCGAACCAGGAGACCACCCCATGTCAGGAAGTTTGTATACCCAGGCTTTGCCGCTCAGTGCGCCCCGCGGCCCGTCCGTACGGCGTTTTGTTGCCGCTGCGTTGCGCAGTGCCAGTGTGGCGCTGGCACGCCTTTCGCGCAGTCTCGCGGCAGCAGAACGTGCGCGCAGACACACACCGCAAGAAAGGGTGCTGGAGTTCTATGCCGAGGCCGGCGCGCCGGAGGGCGCGTTGTACCTCGACGGCAAGCTGATCGGTTATGTAACGGGGGTGAAGCGGCTGTAAGAGGCGCAGTTACCCGCACAGCGGCGCAGCGCGGTGACCACTCTTTACAATCGCGGACTTGCGCCACACCCGGGCGTCAACACCCCTCCCAAAAGGAACCGCGATGACTGCCACGCCCTCTGTTTTTGCCCAGCGTATTGCCAGTGCCCAAGCCGCTTTGAAAGAGCTGGGGCTAGCTGCTTGCCTGGTGCCGTCCAGCGACCCGCATTTGTCCGAATACCTGCCCGAACGCTGGCAGGGCCGCGAATGGCTCTCGGGATTTACCGGCTCCATGGGCACCCTGACATTGACCCAGAGCCGCGCGGCCCTGTTTGCCGACAGCCGCTATTGGACGCAGGCCGAGGCGGAGCTGGCTGGCAGCGGCATTGAGCTCGTCAAAATAGAAACCGGCGCGTCAACCCACCACGTGCAGTGGCTGGCAAATGCCGTTACTGCCGGTCAGGCGGTCGGGGTGGACGCAGCGGTGCTGGGGTTGGCGGCCGCACAGCAGTTGCGTGAGGCCCTCGCCAAGGTAGGGGCGACCCTGCGCACTGATGCCGACCTGTTTGCGCACATTTGGCCCGACCGTGCACCGCTACCGAATGCGCCGGTGTACGAGCACGATGCAGCCTTTGTGGGCGCGCCGCGCAGCGTCAAGCTGGCCCAGGTGCGCGACGCCATGTCGCGCTTTGGTGCCAGCCACCATTTCATCTCGACCGTAGACGACATCGCCTGGCTGTTTAACCTGCGCGGCTCGGACGTGTCCTACAACCCCGTATTTCTCGCCCATGCGCTGATCGACGCCAACACGGCAACGCTGTTTGTCGCCAACGGCAAAGTGCCCGCTGAACTGGCCCAGCGACTGAAGGCGGAGGGCGTTCTGCTGCAGGACTACCCGCAGGCCGGCCCCGCGCTCGCGGCGCTGGCCGACAGCGCCGTGTTGCTGCTGGACCCGCGCCGCGTCACCCTGGGTCTGCGCGAAAGCGCCCCTCAGTCGGTCAAGGTGGTGGAAGCCATGAACCCCACAGTCTTTCTTAAAAGCCGCAAGGGCGCCGCAGAAGCGGCCCATGTGCGCGCGGCCATGGAACAAGACGGTGCAGCCATGTGCGACTTCTATGCCTGGTTTGAAGATGCCCAAGGCAAAGAGCGCATCACCGAACTCACCATCGACGAGCGGCTGACCGCAGAGCGTGCCAGGCGCCCTGGTTTTGTGGGGTTGTCCTTCAACACCATTGCCGGCTTCAACGCCAACGGCGCCATGCCGCACTACCGTGCCACCGATGCGAGCCATGCCGTCATTGAGGGTGATGGCTTGCTGCTGATCGACTCCGGCGGACAGTACCCCGGCGGCACCACCGACATCACCCGCGTCTGGCCCATTGGTACACCCAGCCCCGCCCAGAAGCGGGACTACACCCTGGTGCTCAAGGGCACTATTGGCCTGTCACGCGCACGCTTTCCGGTGGGTACCCTGTCGCCCATGCTTGATGCACTGGCCCGCGCGCCCCTGTGGGCGCACGGCATGGACTACGGCCATGGCACGGGCCACGGGGTGGGCTATTTCCTGAATGTGCACGAAGGCCCACAAAGCATTTCCAAAGCTATTCCCGACGCCAACATGGCGATGCAGCCCGGCATGATCACCTCCATCGAACCCGGCCTGTACCGCAGTGGCCAATGGGGCGTGCGCATTGAAAACCTGGTGCTCAATGTGGCGTTTGCGGGCAACGAGCCGTTTGGCGAGTTCCTGGAGTTTGAGACACTGACCCTGTGCCCCATCGACACCCGCTGTATCCAGAAAGAACTGATGCGCCCCGACGAGGTGGAGTGGCTCAACGCCTACCACGCCACCGTGCGTGCGCGCCTGAGCCCCTTGGTCGGTGTGGCCGGTCTGAGTTGGCTGACGCAGCGCACCGAGGCGATCTGAGCGGTACGCCGCCCAAACCGGCACGCAAGCCTGGCTTACAGCACAATCCAGGCCTGCAAACCGCCGCCGGGGCGTGCACTCAGAGTGACTTGCCAGCCATTGGCGCGCGCCAGCTCGCGCACAATGGCCAGCCCCAGCCCTGATCCACCGGTGGCCGGGCTACGCGAAGCTTCCAAGCGGTGAAAGGGTTGAAACATGGCCTCGATCTGGTCGGGGGCAATGCCAGGGCCGCGGTCGAGCACGCCAATGCAGCAATCCTGATCATCTTGTCTGCACACCAGTTCCACTGGTGAACCGGCCGCGTAGCGTTGTGCGTTTTGCAGCAGGTTGCCGATGGCGCGGCGCATGGCCAATCGGGCGATCTCGATTTCACCTTGCTGGCAATCCACCAAAATGGCGCTGCCTGACGTAGAGAAGTCATGTGCAATTTCGTTCAAAAAATCGGGCAGGTTAACCCTCGCCGGCTGTTCGTGCTCAAGTCCGCGTGCCAGGTCCAGCACATTGCCGATCAGTTGATTCATCTGCGCGATGTCGCGCTCCAGCCGTTCGATCAGGGCGGGGCTCGGGTCGCTCCTCATGATTTCCAGTGCCAGGCGCATACGGGCCAGCGGGGTTCGCAGATCATGTGACACGCCCGCCAGTAAAGTGGTGCGCGCAGTGAGTAAATCGCCCACCTGTCGGGCCATGGCGTTGAAGCGCCGGCTCAGGCTCACCAGTTCGCGTGGCCCGCTCTCGGGTAGCAGCATGGGAGTTGCACCCTGCCCGATCAGTGCGCTTGCGGCTTCCAGTCGGGCCAGCGGTCGCGTGATGCGCCGGGCCAGCCCATAAGCCAGGGCAACGACAAAAAACAGGCCCCCCACCAGGCCGATCAAAAGCGCCGTAAACGGCTGACTGTCAATGCGCGACGCAGGCAGCCCCACGCCCAGCAGGCCGGTGCCCGTGGGCACATTGCACCAATACCATGTCGCGCCGTCTGCAATCTCACTGAGCAGATGTTGATCGGCTCCGGTGCGGCGCACCAGGGCTTCTTCGAGCACATAAAAGTAAAACGGATGCCATTCGTCCCGGCCTGCCCTGGCGCTGGCGGGTCGCAAGGCCAGCGCGTGACTGGCCAGCAACTCCTCTTCAAACGCCGGTCGCGTCAGGGGCGGCAGCTCAGCCCAGGTCTGCGCCGAGAGCACCATCAAACCCGCCAGGTCATCCGCTGAACGCCGTGCCAAAGGCAGCAAGACAAACAGCACAAAGAGCGTGACCACCAGCACCTCAATGACAACAAAGGCACCCGCCAGCATCAAGGTGGCTTGCTGCGCCAGGCTGCGCGCGGGCCTCAGGGTGCACCCCCGTGCGGGTTGAATAGGTAGCCCTCTCCCCGCACGGTGCGAATGTAGGCCGGTGCTGCGGCCTCGACCTCGATCTTGCGCCGCAGACGGGTCACGCGGTTGTCGATGCTGCGATCAAACGCATCACGCTCATAACCGCGCAGAATGTCCACCAGCATGTCGCGTGAGAGCACGCGGTTGGGGCGCGCGACAAAGGCTGCCAGCAGACCAAACTCAGCGCTGGTCAGGGCAATTTCAACACCCTCGCGCAGCAGACGATGCCCCTCGATGTCGAGTGAAAATGGACCGAAATGTGACTGCGCAGCGGACGCTGCAACGTCCGCTGCAGCAGGGTGCACACGCCGCAGCAGGGCGCGCAGGCGTGCCAGTAGTTCGCGTGGCCCAAAAGGCTTGGCAAGGTAGTCATCGGCGCCCACTTCGAGGCCGATCACGCGGTCCATTTCCTCACCGCGCGCCGACAGCATCAAAATCGGTACGGAAGACTGGGCCCGCAACCACCGTGTCAATGACAGTCCATCTTCACCGGGCAGCATCAGGTCCAGGACGATGGCATCGGGTATGCCGGTAACCATCGCGGCGCGCATGGCCACCCCGTCGCCAGCGGTCTGAACATCAAAACCGTTGGCGCCCAGATAAGTGGAAAGAAGATCGCGCAGATCCGGGTCGTCATCGACAACAAGAATGCGTGGGGAGGTCGGAGCGCTCATGATGGAATGAGGGCAGTTTAAGTCATGGACCGGTCCCGTCACTTGGTTTGCGACGCAGCGACACCCGCGGCGACAAACGGATACACAGTGCGGCGGGCGTGACATGATGGTGCGACACACGCGATGCATCCTACAAACACCGGAAACAATCATCATGAATCAACGCACTACTCTCCTCTCATTGTTGTTGCTGATCGTGACGGTGTCGGTTTCTGCTCAGAACCTGCCAACAGGTTCCGAAAATGCGCAGGCAGGTCCGCTGAATCTTTCGTTGCCCAAAAAGGCAGTGCAAGACAAAGCACCGGCAAGCGCGGCAGAGAAGATGGATGGCACGGCCGCAGTTCAGTCCGAAGCGGTCGAGGTCAGTGGCAAGAAGAATGAGGAGAGCGGTGCGTTGCGTTTGCCTTACGGCGCTGGCTTTGAAAATCGCCAGCGCGGTATGGCCTCAGGTGATGGTGGTGGACGGGGCGGCAAGGGCCGCGGACGGTAAATTTTTTACATTCACTTTATAGGACATCCATCATGAAAACGTCAACTCTGTTCTCTATCATCATCGCCAGCACACTCGCAGCGGGTTCCTTTGCCTATGCACAGGGTCGCGCAAATGCTCCAGGTGCTGGTCGTGCGCAGGCACCAGCCACTGCCCAAGGCCAAGCCAGTACTGCCGGTACGCAGGCAAAGGTGCATACGCCCGGTACCGGTTTGCTCCCAGGCGCCACGCCCCTGCAAACGCGCATCCACACCCCGGGTACCGGGCTGGTTGCGCCAGCACCGGTGCCAGCACCTGTAGCTAACTGAAGTCCGGTGCGGAGTTGGTAAGCGCAGGGCCTTCGCGCCCTGCGCCACCACCTGCCCGACCCATACCTTACCGAAAGTCAATCATGAAAAACACGCAAGCAATTGTGCGAACCGCTATCGCAATGCCTGTCCTGGCGCTCGCTGCCGGGGCCGCGCTGGCCCAGGAAGTAGGGCTGGTGATATCTGCCACACCGGTCACGCAACAAGTGGGCGTTCCGCGCCAGGTGTGTACGACCGAGCCAGTCGCGGTGCAAGCCCCCAAGTCGGGTGCAGGAGCGCTGTTGGGTGCCGTTGTCGGTGGCGCAATTGGTAACGCTGTGGGCAGTGGCAGTGGACGCGCCGCGGCGACCATGTTGGGCGTCATTGGGGGTTCCGTGGTCGGCGATCGGGTGGAGGGCCAAGGCCCGACATACGTCGAAAACGTCCGGCATTGCCAAATCAGCACCGTCTATGAAAACCGTGTTGTGGCCTACAACGTGGTCTATGAATACGCCGGCAAGCGCTATGCGGTGCAAATGCCGCACAACCCTGGCGCCACCGTGGAACTCCAGTTGACTGCGGTCGGCGGATCCGCACCGATTGCCGAGCAGGCACAGAACTCCATCTACGCGCAACCGGTATACCTTTTGCCCAGCGGGCCTGACATCAGTTCGCCGGTTTACCCCGCGCACTATGCGCCACTCTATTACCCGCCTGTCGCGATCCAATTCGGGATCGGCTACTGGGGTTCTGGCCGTTATCGGCGCTGATAGAACGCTGCGCGAAAAAATGCTTTTAACCGATCGAGAAAATCATGAAAACACAATTAACAAAACTCACAGTCGCATTGGTGGCAGCCCTTATTTTGAGCGCCTGCGGGGGCGGTGGTGACGCGAACCCTGTGGCGCGTGGTGGGCCACCGCTTGTTGTCGACGCAAACGGCGTTTCCAGCTTCAGCAGCACCGCACTCGGGTTGTCGATGGCGGCTCTTCCGCTGGAGGCGCTGAGTGTGGTCGAAAAGGATTCGCTGGCCTTTATGCGCGAGGAAGAAAAACTCACCCACGACGTCTATGCGCTACTCGACCAGCGATGGAGCACCAGTATCCGGGTCTTTGGCAGCATTGCCAACAGTGAAGCCACCCATGCCGAAGCGGTGCGTCAGTTGCTACTGCGCTACAGCCTGAGCGACCCGGCGGCAACCTTGGCGGCTGGAGTGTTTCAGAACACCACACTGCAAGGCCTGTACACACAGTTGACTGCAGCAGGAGCGATTTCTTTGATCGACGCCCTCAAGGTGGGTGCGGCCATTGAGGAGATCGACATGATCGATATCAACAAGGCCCTGCTCGGTATTGACAATCAGGACATCGTGCTGGTGTACCAGAACTTGCTCAAGGGCTCGCGCAACCATTTGCGCTCATTTGTCAGCAACCTTGCACTTCAAGGCGTGACCTACGTTCCGCAGTACATGCCGGCGGCCGACTATCAGGCGATTGTCGGCACCCCAGTTGAACGCGGTTGACTTGCTCAGGGTGGCGTCTGGTATGGTGACGGAATTGTTGCGACAAGTCTGTGAATACCGCGCTGCCCACCCTCATTCAGGCTCTTCTGGAGCCGCACCGTTACCCGGGAGACGTCGGGCGCGTTGAGCTGGTGCAGACCCATATTTCATGGGTCTTGCTGGCGGGTGCATTCGCCTACAAGATCAAGAAGCCCGTGGTCTTACCCTTTCTCGACTTCAGTACCCTGGCGCTGCGAAAGAGGTTTTGTGACGAGGAATTGCGCTTGAACCAGCGCTTTTCGTCCACCATTTATCTGGAGGTGGTGGGCCTCTTCAATACGCCGCAAGACCCCCGGCTTGAGGGGCCTGGACAGCCGATTGAATATGCCGTGAAGATGCACCGATTCGATGAGGCTGCGCGGCTGGACCGGGTCTGCGCCAGGGGGGAGTTGCGTGCCGCGCATTTGTCCGGGCTGGCAGACACGCTGGCCGCATTCCACGCAAGCGCACAACAGGCACCGCCAGACTCGCGCTACGGGACTGCCGCTGAAGTGATGGCGCCCATGCGAGACAACTTGCGCGACCTGCTAGCCTGGTCACCGCAAGCTGCTGTGTCAGAGCGACTGCTGGCACTGCAGGCATGGACCGAGGCCCAATTTGAACAACTCGCACCATTGCTCAAGAGCCGCCAGCAATCCGGGTGGGTGCGGGAATGCCATGGCGACCTCCATCTGGGGAATCTGGTTTTGATAGACAACCAGGTGCAGATGTTCGACTGCATCGAGTTCAGCGATGACCTGCGCTGGATCGATACGAGCAGTGAAATTGCTTTTACCTATATCGATCTGATGGCACATGGCCAGCCGGGCCTTGCGAATTGGTTTGTGAATGAAGTGTGGGAGCGCACGGGCGACTATGAGGCAGCGCAGGTCCTGCGTTTTTATGCGGTTTATCGGGCTCTGGTGCGCGCCAAGGTGGCGGCGATCCGTATGCAGCAGACCCACCAGAGCGCAGCCCAGACCATGGCCCTGGTGACGCTGGCCGAAGCTTTGGTAATACCGCAGCCGCTTCAACTAATAATCACGCACGGCCTGTCTGGCTGCGGCAAGACCACCGCCTCCAGCAGACTGCTGCAAAGCGACGGCCACGCCCGCACGGTGCGCCTGCGCTCCGACACGGAACGCAAGCGCCTGTTTGGTCTGGCAGGCTCGGCGCACAGCGACTCCGGTACCGGTGCGGGTATCTATACACCCGCCGTTGGTGCGCGCACCTATCAGCGGCTGCTTGAGCTGGCCGATAGGCTGCTGGGTGCTGGCTGGTCGGTGATCGTGGATGCGACTTTTCTGAAGCGTGCCGACCGTGCGTCTTTTCGGGCACTGGCACAGCGTGCCGGTGCTGCGTTTTCTATCTTGGCGCCGCAGGCTAGCGTCGAGCAGCTGCGCGAGCGAATTTTGGCGCGTCAGTTGCAGGGCCAAGATGCGTCCGAGGCCACCCTGGCTGTGTTGGCACGCCAGTTGCGAGTGATTGAACCGCTGGCGCCCGAGGAGGCGCCTGAGGAGGGCGTGACCCAACTTGGCGGCCCTACAATTACTTGACCAACGGGTTAGTTTTTGTTTTATGCATCCTGAATCAGTATCTGCCACTAACACCGCACCGTCTGCGCGCCCCGCAGTCGAAGTGCGCAATGCCAGTTTGGTCTACCAGACGGCAGACACCCCTGTCAAAGCCCTGAGCAATATCGACCTGCGCATTGGCGAGGGTGAGTTTGTGTCGCTGATCGGTCCGTCGGGTTGCGGCAAGACGACGCTCTTGCGGGTGATTGCCGACCTGGAGCAGATCAGCGAAGGCCAGGTGCTGGTTAACGGTGTGAGCCCGCATGATGCCCGCATGGCCCGCGCCTACGGTTATGTCTTTCAGGCACCGGCGCTGTTCCCGTGGCGCACCGTTTTGGGCAACGTGATGCTGCCCCTGCAGATTCAGGGCGGCACCGCAGCCCAAAACCGTGCCATCGCCCTGGAGCATCTGGAACGGGTTGGCCTCCAGGGGTTTGAGGGCAAGTACCCATGGCAGCTGTCGGGCGGCATGCAGCAGCGCGTCTCCATCGCCCGCGCGCTGGCCTTCGAGCCGAAGATTTTGATGATGGATGAGCCCTTTGGTGCGCTGGACGAAATCACCCGTGACCGCCTCAACGAGCAGTTGCAGCAGCTTTGGCAGCGCGAGCGGCGCACCGTGGTGTTTGTGACCCACTCGATTGCCGAGGCGGTGTACCTGTCCACCCGCATCGTGGTCATGTCGCCGCGCCCGGGGCGCATTGTCAAGGTGATCGAATCCCCCCTGCCCGACGAGCGGCACTTGGCGCTGCGCGACACGCAGGCTTTCATGGATGTGGCGCACCAGGTGCGCGAGGCGCTGGCCGATGGCCACCTCGAATAAGGCGCCCACCCCTCCGCTGGCCCGCCGGATGTGGGACACCGGCTTGCCGGTGACCGTGCTGCTGATCGTCCTCCTCGCTATTTGGTACGGTGGAGCCGTGGGAATGAATGCCAGCGCCGCCATCGAGCGGGTGCTGGAGCCCGCCGGCAACCCCTGGGCCTGGCAAGATTTGCTGGCTGCCACCTGGAACATGGAGCGCCCGGTGCTGCCCGCACCACACCAGATTGCGTTGGATTTTTGGTCCGCTCTGGTGGACTGGCCGCTGGACTCTCCACGCAACCTGCTGTTCCATGTGGCAGTGACCGGCGAGACCACGCTGGTGGGCTTTGTCATGGGTACGTTGCTGGGGCTGGTGTTGTCGGTTCTGATCGTGCACTCCAACACGCTGGACCGCGCTTTGTTGCCCTGGATCGTGGCCTCACAAACCGTGCCCGTGCTGGCGATTGCACCCATCGTGCTGGTGATACTGGGTAGCCTGGGGCTGGAAGGTCTTGCGCCCAAGGCGGTCATTGCCATGTATCTCAGCTTTTTCCCGGTCACGGTGGCTATGGTGCAGGGCTTGCGCTCACCGCAGGTGATAGAAACGGAAATGATGCACACCTATGCCGCGAGCCGATGGCAGGCGCTGTGGATGTTGCGGCTGCCCGCTGCACTGCCGTTCTTGTTCCCGGCGCTGCGGGTGGGCATTGCCGCCAGCCTGGTGGGCGCCATGGTGGCCGAGTTGCCAACCGGTGCCACGGCCGGCTTGGGCGCACGTTTGCTCACCGGTTCGTACTACGGCAACACGCTGTCCATCTGGTCCGCACTGGTGATGTCGGCTTTGTTGGGGCTGGGGCTGACCACGCTGGTGGCGCTGACCGAGCATCTGGCGTTGCGCCACCGGAGGCAGCCATGAAACCGGCTGCAACAGCCTCGCACGGCACCACCGCACTGGCCGTGGTCGCATCGATGGTCGCCGCTGGCATGCTGTTTCTGCACCCTGTGGCGCGGGGGGAGAGCGCGCCTACGGTTGTGTTCTGGCTGATGCTTGCAGGCCTGGGCGGGGCGGCGCTGTGGACCATTCGTCGCGTTGCGGCCATCCACGGCACCCGATTTGACGGCGTGATGACCGCCGCGCTGTTTGGTCTGTGGGTGCTCTATTTCTGGCAGATTCTGGTGGTCGCCTTTGAAGTGCCGCGCGTGCTTTTGCCGGCACCCTCGCTGATCGCGCAGTCATTGGTGGAGAACTACGCCAAGCTGTGGGGCGACTTTGCCCAGACGGTGCTCAAGGCAGTGTGTGTCGGCTGGTTGCTGGGCAGCGGCCTGGGTTTTGCCGTGGCCGTGGCCATAGACCGCATGCCGTTTTTGCAGCGCGGACTGTTGCCATTGGCGTCACTCACCAGCACCGTGCCGTTGGTGGCGGTGGCGCCGATTGCGGTGATGTGGTTTGGGTTTGAGTGGCCGTCCAAGGCGGCGGTGGTGGTCATGATGACCTTCTTTCCCATGCTGGTTTCCACCTTGGCAGGCTTGAAGGCATCGGGCAAGCTGGAGCGCGAGTTGATGTACAGCTACGCAGCCAGTTACAGCCGCACCCTGTGGTCACTGCGTTTGCCCGCTGCCACGCCTTTTATCTTTGGCGCGCTCAAGGTCAACGCCACCTTGGCCCTCATTGGTGCCATCGTGGCCGAGTTTTTTGGTTCACCCACGGTGGGTCTCGGGTTTCGGATTTCCACCGAAGCCGCGCGCATGAATATGTCTCTGGTTTGGGGCGCGATCGTGGTGGCCTCGGTCACCGGGTCGTTGGCCTACGCCTTGCTTGTGAAGCTGGAGCAGCGTGCTGCATTCTGGCACCCGTCGATACGCGGTCAATAATGCGCCCAGCATCGTTGCCCCGATGTTTTGTTTTTATCCCAACCCCAAGGAGTGTTCCATGAATTGTTCTTCGCTGGTTAGTAAAGGCCTGCTGGCCGCGGTATTGGCGGTGTGCGGCATGACCGCGCACGCCGCTGACAAAGTTACCTTGCAGCTCAAGTGGCTGCCTCAGGCGCAGTTTGCGGGCTACTACGTGGCGCAGGCCAAGGGCTACTACAAGGCCGAGGGGCTGGATGTGACCATCAAACCCGGCGGCCCCGATATTGGCCCCGCACAGGTCATTGCCGGCAATGGTGCCGACGTGATCGTCGACTGGATGCCCTCCGCCCTGGCCTCGCGCGAAGCGGGCGTTCCCTTGGTCAACATCGCCCAGGTGTTCAACCAGTCTGGCCTGATGCTGACCTGCAAGAAAGCCAGCGGTGTTGCATCCCCCAAAGACCTCAAGGGCAAGACTCTGGGCGTTTGGTATGGCGGTAACGAATACCCATTCCTGAACTGGATGGGCAAGCTGGGTTTGAAGCCTGATAGCGACATCAAGGTCCTCAAACAGGGCTTCAACGTCGACCCGCTGCTGCAAAACCAGGCCGCCTGTATTTCGACCATGATCTACAACGAGTACTGGCAGGTGGTGGATGCGGGCGTCAAAGAGAGCGACCTGATTACTTTTTTCTATGAAAAAGAAGGCGTGGCCACGCTGGAAGACGGCCTGTATGTGATGGAAGCCAAGCTCAAAGACCCGGTCTTTGTGGCGCGCATGGCCAAGTTCCTGAAGGCCACCTTCAAGGGCTGGAACGATGCGGTCAAAGACCCCGAAGGTGCTGCCAAAGTGGTGGTGGCCGCGGATGCCTCTGGCAGCGCCACGCTGAAGGTGCAAAAACGTCAGATGGAAAACGTGGCCAAGCTGATCACCAATGCCGGCACCGCCAAGATCGGCTATCTGGAGCCGACTGCGTATGAACGCACCGTTAAAGTGCTGCTGGCAGGTGGCAGCTCGCCCGTGATCAAGAAGGATCCGGGCAAGGCCGCCATGTCCCATGTGATTTGGGATGCCGCAGCGAAGTAAGGCGCGCGCAGCATCGTCCGCACCCGGGGACGATGCGGCCAAGGGGCAGATCCGACAGGCCAACGAAAGTCTTATTCTGGGTGCTGCCGAAAAGGTGTTTGCCCGCGCTGGCTTTGGCGGCGCCACCATGGCTGCCATCGCCGCTGGCAGTGGCCTGCCCAAGGCCAATGTGCACTACTACTTTGGAAGCAAGGAAGTGCTGTACCGTGCGGTGTTGGCCCGTATTCTTAGCGACTGGCTGGCGCCCACCCACGGCATCACAGTAGATGCCGATCCGCGTGCGGCTCTGGAGCAGTACATCCGTGCCAAGATGGCGCTATCTGCCCAGCGGCCGGATGGCTCGAAGGTGTATGCCAACGAGATGCTGCACGGCGCGCCGGTCGCCAAGACGATTCTCGAAACGGATTTGCGTCAGATGGTCGCAGAAAAAGCCGCAGTGGTGCAGGGCTGGATAGACGCCGGTCGCATGGCACCTGTCGATGCCACCCACCTGTTCTTCACCATCTGGGCTGCCACCCAGACCTATGCTGATTTTGATGTGCAGGTGTGTGCGGTGCTGGGGCGCAAAGCCCTGACCGCGGGCGACCACGCACGGGCCACCGAACACGTCGTGTCGCTGCTGCTGCGCGGCTGCGGCCTGTAGATACTTGGCGCATTTGCGCCTTAATGCGCCACAAACACCCGCGCCTTTCTCGGGGTTAGCGCCAGTGCCTCCCCCTCCTTCAATGCCATCTCGGTGAACTGCTGCGCAGAAATTTGCGCTTCAATGATGTCGCCGCTTCCCGCAGCGGAGGCGTCCAGCGGAAGCAGTTCGAGGCGGGCAATCGGCCCCACCACGATGGCGCGGACCAGCTTGGCGGGTATGCCGCGCTGGCCATTGGCGCCATTGTTCTCGCTGGCCACATAGCGAGTGACTTCCAGGTCGTGCGGGCGCACGTAGGCAAACGCCTTCGCGTCTTGCGCACTGCTGTGTTCGGGGCTGTCCAGGCGCACGCCCCGGTGGTCTTCACCGATCAGCATTTCGCCCTCATGGGCGCGGCCATGGAACAGGTTTACGTCGCCCAGGAAGCCATAGACAAACGGACTGGCCGGGTGGTCCCACACCTGTTGCGGGGAGCCGACCTGCTCCACCTTGCCACTGTTCATCAGCACCACCCGGTCAGCCACTTCCAGCGCCTCTTCCTGGTCGTGCGTCACAAAGATGCTGGTCACGTGCAGATCGTCATGCAGGCGGCGCAGCCAGCGGCGCAGCTCCTTGCGCACCGTGGCATCCAGCGCGCCAAAGGGCTCGTCCAGCAGCAGCACCTTGGGCTCCACGGCCAATGCACGGGCAAGGGCAATGCGCTGGCGCTGGCCGCCCGAGAGTTGGGCCGGGAATCGGTCGGCCAGCCAGTCCAACTGCACCAGAGCCAGCAGTTCATGCACCTTTTGCTTGATTACGGCTTCCGATGGACGCACCGCACGCGGCTTCATGCGCAAACCAAAGGCCACGTTGTCAAACACGCTCATGTGGCGAAACAGCGCGTAATGCTGGAACACAAAACCCACGTTGCGCTCGCGCACATGGACATCGGTGGTGTCCTCCCCGCTGAAGAGGATGTTGCCCTGGTCGGCCGTCTCCAGCCCGGCGATGATGCGCAGCAACGTGGTCTTGCCGCAACCGGAGGGGCCCAGCAGTGCAACCAGTTCTCCCGACTCGATGTCAAGACTGACATCGTTCAGGGCCTTGAAGGTGCCGAACTCTTTGCTGATGTTGCGAATGGCGATGCTCATACGAATATCTTAAATAAGGTAACAGGGGAGTGAAGTGCACTCAGGCCAGGAATGCCGTGGAACCGGCTTTGCCGGGCCACTGGCATTGCCCCCTGCAAGGGGGAAAGCGGCCACACGCAGTGGCTAAGCCGGGGGGTGTTCATAGCGCAAGCGGCCGCTCTGGCGGCAGCGCAGCAGCGGCACGCATTTCGCGCTCAAATTTCCACTCGACAAAGGACTTGATCAGCAGCGTGACCACGGCCAGCAGCGCCAGCAGCGAAGCCACGGCAAACGCTGCCACTGATTGGTATTCGTTGTACAAAATCTCCACATGCAATGGCATGGTGTTGGTCTGGCCGCGGATATGGCCCGACACCACTGACACCGCACCAAACTCGCCCATGGCGCGTGCGTTGCACAGAATCACACCGTAAATCAGGCCCCACTTGATGTTCGGCAGGGTCACGTGCCAGAACGTTTGCCAGCCGCTGGCGCCCAGCACCTGTGCCGCCTGTTCCTCTTCGGTGCCCTGGGCCTGCATCAACGGAATCAGCTCGCGGGCAATGAAGGGGAATGTCACAAAGATGGTGGCCAGCACAATGCCCGGCACAGCAAAGATGATCTTGATGTCGTGCTCTTGCAGCCAGGGACCAAACCAGCCATGGGCACCAAACAACAGTACATAAATCAGCCCTGCCACCACGGGGGACACCGAGAACGGCAGGTCCACCAGCGTTGTTAAAAACGCCTTGCCACGAAACTCGTATTTGGCAATGGCCCACGCCGCCGCCACCCCAAACACCAGGTTCAGCGGCACGGCAATGGCCGCCACCAGCAGGGTCAGACGGATGGCGCTCCAGGCATCGGGCTCCCGCAGCGCATCCACAAAGGCGTCACCCCCTTTGCGCAGTGCTTCGGTAAACACTGCGGCCAGCGGCAGCACCAGAAACAGAAAAATGAACCCCAACGCAATGCCGATCAGGGTATAGCGCACCCACGCCGGTTCGGTGGTCCCGGCGCGCGCCGTGCGAACGGTTTGTGCATGGCTCATGACAGTGCTCCCGAGCGCTTGCGCTGCCAACTCTGCAGCGCGTTGATGATCAGCAGCAACACAAAAGAGAAGCCCAGCATCACCACGGCCACGGCAGTGGCACCGGCGTAGTCGTACTGCTCCAGCTTGCCAATGATGATGAGCGGCGTGATCTCCGACACCATGGGCATGTTGCCGGCGATGAAGATCACCGAGCCGTACTCCCCAATGGCGCGTGCAAAGGCCATCGCAAAACCCGTCAACAGCGCCGGTGCGATGGTCGGGAAGATCACGTGGCGAAAGGTCTGCCAGCGCGTGGCACCCAGGCAGGTGGCGGCTTCCTCCAGTTCTTTCTCCGCGTCTTCCAGCACCGGTTGCACCGTGCGCACCACAAACGGCAGGCCGATGAAGATCAGCGCAATCACAATGCCGTTGCGGTTAAAGGCCAGCGTGATGCCTTGGGGCTCCAGCCACTGCCCGACCCACCCATTGCCGGCCAGCAGCGCGGTCAGCGCAATGCCCGCCACCGCAGTGGGCAGGGCAAACGGCAGGTCCACCAACGCATCCACAATTTTCTTGCCAGGAAACGGGTAGCGCACCAGCACCCACGCCACCAGCAGCCCAAACACCACGTTGACCAAGGCGGCGATCAATGAGGCACCAAAGGTCAATTGATACGACGCCACCACACGCGGGCTGGCGACGGCAGCGATGAATTGCTCCCAGGTCAGCGTAAAGGTTTTTAGCACCAGGGCCGATAGCGGGATCAGCACAATCAGGCACAGGTAAAACAGCGTGTAGCCCAGCGTCAGCTTGAAGCCGGGCAGCACGCGTTTGGGGGTGCGGCGTTGCAGCGTGGCTTGCATTTACTTGACCGTGTACAGCTTGTCGAACTGGCCACCATCGTTGAAGTGCACTTTCTGCGCCTCTGCCATGGAGCCAAAAAACTCTTCCACCGTAAACAGTTGTATGGGCTTGAAGGTGGCAGCGTACTTCTTCAGGATGGCCGCATTGCTGGGGCGGACTGCGTGCTGGGCTGCAATCTCCTGCGCGGCATCGGTGTACAGGAAGTTCAGGTAGGCCTTTGCCGCTTCAGTGGTGCCTCTCTTGGCAACCGTGCGCTCCACCACAGCCACCGGGTTTTCCGCGACGATGGAACTGCTGGGGTGAATGGCGTCTACCTTGCCGGTGCCAAACTCGCGGTCCACCGACACCACCTCAGATTCGAACGTGATCAGCACGTCGCCAATATTGCGCTGCAAAAAGATGTTGGTCGCGTCGCGCCCGCCCTTGGCCAGCACCGGTACGTTTTTGTACAGCTTGCCGACAAACTCAGCCGCTTGGGCGTCGGTACCGCCCCTCTTGCGCGCAGCGCCCCAGGCCGCCAGATAGGCCATGCGGCCGTTGCCGCCGGTTTTTGGATTGACCACCACAACCTGAATGCCGGGCTTGATCAGGTCGTCCCAGTCCTTGATGCCCTTGGGGTTGTTGTTGCGAACCAGAAACAGCATGGTGGAACTGGTGGGCGCAGCGTTGTGGGGAAAACGCTTGGCCCAGTCTTTGGCCACGACGCCGGTGCCGGCCAGAAAGTCGATATCGGTGGTGGTGTTCATGGTTACCACATCGGCCTCCAGCCCATCGTTTACGGCCCGCGCCTGCGCGCTGGAGCCGGCGTGGCTCTGGTCGATTTTTATGTCTTTGCCGGTCGTCTTCTTGTAACTGGCTACAAATGCCGTGTTGATGTCCTTGTAAAACTCGCGCGCCACGTCGTACGATACATTCAGCAGGCTGGTCTGTGCTGCTACCAAATTGCTAGCTGCCAGCGCAACAGCGGCGAGGGCTAGACGTGTATTTTGTTTCAAGTTCATGCGGTTTCCAGAGTAGGGTTGGTGTGGGTCTCGCCCACCAGGGATTGCAGCAGTGCCAGGCCCAGCGGCCAGGCGCCAAAGCCGGATTCAATGTTGATGTGCCCGGCGTTTTGCAGGCGTACAAATTCGCTGCCCCAGGCACGGGCATAGGCGCCGGCCGTGCGCACCGGGCAATAGGGGTCATTGCCGCTGGCCACCACGATGCTGCGGTAGGGCAGGGCCTGGTAGGGCACGGGCGCAAAGTCGGCCAGCACGCCGCGCCGCTCGGGGTCTGCCGGAGCCACCAGCAGAGCCCCTTGAATGCGTGCGCTGGCCTCGGCGGGCAGGTGGGCGGTGGCGATGCAGCCCAGGCTGTGGGCGGCAATCACCACCGGTCCATCGGTTTCCAGAATCTGGCGTGCAAGTGCGCCCACCCAGGCCTGACGGCTGGGCGCAATCCAGTCATCCTGCTGCGTGCGTCGGGCACCTGGCACGCTGTCGGCCCACAGGCTTTGCCAGTGGCCAGGCCCGGAGTCGCGCCAGCCAGGCACGATGATGATGGAGGTGGGAACGCGGGACATGGCAACTTGCTGTTTGGGTTGGAGCCGCATTGTCGGCAGCCATTCTTAAAACACAAACTACTGTTTTTTTGTTTGTTTATATGCGTTCGACCATATGAAACTGTATTCCGAAAATGCTCGAACGGAGTGGTCGCCTATTTTTTCAAATAGATCTGATCGAAGCTGGCGCCGTCGGCAAAGTGGTCCTTGGCCGCCTTGGCCCAACCACCAAAGGCCTCGTCAATGGTGAACAGCTTGATCTTGGGCAACTGCTTGACGTACTTGGCCTGGAACTTCTCTGAGATGGGGCGGTAGAAGTTCTTGCCCGCGATGTCCTGCCCCTCATCGGTATACAGGTACTCCAGGTAGGCGGTAGCCACAGCCCGGGTGCCCTTCTTGTCCACGTTCTTGTCGACCACGGTGACAGCGGGTTCTGCAAGGATGCTCAGCGATGGGTAGATCACATCGACCTTGTTGCCGAATTCCTTTTCCAGCAGAAAGGCTTCGTTTTCCCATGAAATGAACACATCGCCCTGGCCGCGTTGCGCAAACGTGATGGAAGAACCTCGCGCCCCTGTGTCCAGAACGGGCACATTGGCGTAGAGCTTGGCGATAAAGTCCTTGGCTTTTGCCTCGTTGCCGAATTTGCGCTTGGCAAATTCCCATGCCGCCAGGTAATTCCAGCGGGCACCGCCCGATGTTTTGGGGTTGGGTGTGATCACGGCAACACCGGGCTTGACCAGATCGTCCCAGTCCTTGATGCCCTTGGGGTTGCCTTGGCGCACCACCAGTACGATGGTCGAGGTGTAGGGTGAAGCGTTGTGGGGCAGACGCTTTTGCCAGTCTTTGGGAATCCAGCCGCCGTTGGCATGCAAGGCATCGGTATCACCCGCCAGCGCCAGTGTGGCGACATCGGCCTCTAGCCCGTCGATGATGCCGCGGGCCTGCTTACCCGAACCGCCGTGACTTTGCTTGATGACCACATCCTGACCGGTCTTGGCCTTCCAGTGCTTGATGAAGGCGGCGTTGAATTCCACATACAACTCGCGGGTAGGGTCGTAGGAAACGTTGAGCAGTTCAACCGGCTTTTGGGCGGCTGCGCCAAATGCGGCACTGGCTAGGGCGACAGCCAAGGCTAGTGAGGTAAAGGCCCGGCGCGAGGGGAAGCGATTGGTCATCTTGAACTCCAGAAAATGCAACGCAGAAGTGCGATGGGTTGGATTCTGAAAGCCAATCGTTAAAACTGGAACTACTGAATTATTGGTTCTAAATTACCAAGTCATCTATAGAGTCACGTAAAGCGAGGTGTTTGTGTATTTCACCCAAACAGCTGTCCGCGCGCCGCGCTGGTAATGGCCACTACGCAGGGATGGGTGATACGCCGCTCGACCGACACGGCATAAAACTCGTCCACCAGTTCGTCGGTGCGGCCAATCACCTCCACACCGAATTGCGTCACCGTGTCCTGCTCCATCACCGTAGGGGCCATGAAGGCGCCGCGCCCCTCCCGGCCAAAGGCGTTCATCAGGGCGCCATCGTCAAATTCGCCAATGATGCGCGGGTGAATTTGGTGGCGGTCCAGCCACCCTTCCAACTGCTGGCGCACCGATGCTTGGGCGCCGGGTATCAGCAGGGGGAAGTCGTTCAGACATTGCGGGAAGGGGCCCTTGATCCCGGCCTTGAGCGCCGGTGCACAGAAAAAGCTCATGGTGGTGCGCCCCAGCGGGTGGTTGAAGGCCTTGACGCTGGTGCGCTTGGACATGGGCTCATCGGCAATCACCAGGTCGAGCCGGTTTAGGGCGAGTTGGGCCAGCAGGTCGGGGAACTTGCCTTCACTGCAGACCAGTCGCACCGGCTCGGCCACTGCCAGCGCAGGTTCAAGCAATCGGTAGGCGATAGATTTTGTCACCGAGTCGGCGACACCCACCTTGAAATCCAGCAGGCGCTGGCCACCGTGTGCCTGACGCAGCGCGGACTCCAGCTCGGAGCCCAGCGCAAATATCTGGTCCGCATAGCCCAGGGCCAAGTGGCCGTCTTCGGTCAATTCCAGGTTGCGGCCGCTTTTGCGGAACAGCTTGTGGCCCAGCC